>NZ_JAUYUD010000099.1 GCF_030692605.1 Lutibacter sp. | reverse complement strand
TTAGGGCTATTCCGATGAAGGTATTCCAATACCTCAATCTCTTCATTTTTAAGTGTTATATATCTCATAATGAGATAAATATACGAAAATTATTATATATACGCAATAAAATACGACATTATTTTATTCTTATTACTTATAATCAAAATTTAATTTTATATTTAAGCTATTATATCATTATTTTAGAATGTTGCTTTTTTATAGAGATTGCCTAAAATGCTGATTAAAAATTTTAATAGCTTTATTATGAGATTGTTTCAATTTTATTGTATTCTTTTTTTATTTTCTATTGTTGGCTATTCACAAAGTAATCCTATGAATGTTAATGTAAAACCAGACCAAATGATGGAATGGACTCGTTTACCAAGCGATGGTGAAATAGCTGAAGCAGTCAGAAATTTACAGGATGAATTAACTCAAGACATTAGCGTAAATGGTGTACAAGTTGACAGTAAAAGAGTTGAATTATCGCAAGTAATTAAATCTCACAATAAACTTTTGGCAGGAAAAAGAGAACCTTGGACTATTTCATCAGCCAGAATATTTGCAGGTACGATTTCTCAATATCGTACAACAATTTGGGGTTATTCGTTGAGGCAGAATCAGCAGACAGGAAAATTTGGATTTGTTTATGGGTATATGGGAAAGTATCGGCCTCAATCAATTTCTGAAGCATACAATGATAGGTATAATAGTATTAAAAATTCTGATAATGAAGCATTTGGTTTTGCACCACCAATGGGTTCAAGTGCTGAAAACTCAACTATTGCAGGAACTGATATTGATGGAATTGTGCCAATCGATGAAAATGAAGACGACATTCCTTGGGAGCTTGTCATTGGTGGTTCTATTGCCGCTGTAGTTGCTGCTATTTTGAGGAAAATATTAAAAAAAGGTGTGAGTGCTGCCGCTAACTCTAAATCAACTTCCAAAAAAGAAAAAAATCAAAAAGAGAAAAAAGAGGAAAATGAAGAAGAAGCCAATTACATTTTACAACTAAATAAAAACAACTTCCAACTAAAACTAAATGAACCTGAAACGCTTGAAGCTCGAGTATGGAAAGTTACTTCCAAAGGGGAAAAGCAATGCAATGCCGACATTCAAATTCAGAATCCTGAAAAGGCGCTAAAAATTACCCCAACAACTGGAGTAAATAATTTAGAAGCTCAATTGCTATTGCAACAACAACCCAAAGAACCCAATTTCAATATTATCGTTACTGCAAACGCTGAAGGTCATGAATTTCAAAGAGCTGTAAATATTCGTCCTTTTGGAGAAATGCAAATCGTAGTTGAAACGGCGCCTGATAACAAACGTTCTTTACGTCCAGACACTTTTCAAACGATTGCTTGTTATGCACAAGTTGTAGATGAAAATGGAAAAAACATCCCTGATTTAACTAAAAAAATAAAATTCGATCCTAAAAGTGATTGGGTAGATGTGTCGGAAACTGTTTTGGATGGTGATAAAATGGGTGTTAATATTGGTTGCACAAACCCAAATCCAAATGCCGCAGTTTCAAATCCACCAAATACGGTAACATTAAGCATTTTTATGGATGAAGTTGCTGAAGGTGAAGAACCTTTACAAAACGATTTGGTTATTACGTTATTAGATTGCAAATTGGAAGTTGAAATTACCGAATGTTCGTTTCCTGTAACTGAGGAAATTAGCGAAATTACATTTGATGCTTATATAGAAAATACCGATGGAGATGAAGACTGGAATTTCAGTGGTGAATATCGTAAAGGTATTGACCCCGATGAGCCATTGACTGAAATTAGCATCAGCAGAAAATCGGAAACGGAAGTGACCATTACACTTACAGGCCCAATTTTAAAACCTAGTGGCAATGAAACATTTTTGAATAAGACTTTGATTATTTCAGCAGCACAAGGCGAAGAAAAACCATTGGAAAGAAGAATAAGTGTTTCCGTTTCACAAGTGGGACTATTTATTAAAAAAGGAGTGGAAGGAACCAATGAATTGATGTTTACGGCAGACAAACCTTTTGAATCCAATTTAGATTTTGCGCTTTATAAATATGATAAGAACTCCAATCAAATAGTGGTAGATGAAAATGGGTTAGAATACCTAACATTTGAATTGCAAAATGAGGAACAAGAGCTCATCAATTTGGCAAGTGTTTTAAATCCAACATTATCGTTCGATAAATTAGTGACCAATATTCCTTATGGGCGTTGGAATTTTAAAACACAGGAAGATATTCCAGGATTTGGAGAGATTCATACCTTAAATTATTTAGTAAAAGCGCCCTTTGGAATTGATGACAATCCAGAAGTTTTTGAACAAATTTTAAAAGTTAGAGTCAGAACCTATGGCATAGGAAAAGAATTTCCTGAATGGGTAGAAGCGTATGAACAATGTAAACACATTATCAATAATTATGTTCCCGTTGGCGAACCTCGAAATAAACTGAATGATATATTAGAAGCACGTAAACTTGTTTTAGGTGCCGAAGGTTTGACCGAATTGCGAAACAGAATTTGGAAAATTGCTCAAGATTTAATTTTAGCGGAAGGTGCAGAAGGATATAAAAGTATGGAAGTTTGGGCAAACCGAATAACTGTAACACTTGAGTGGACAGAATGGGCTGGTGATTTGGCTTTCAATGCTTTAGCGGCGTATTATTTGAAAGGGGTTGGCGCTGTAGGAGCCAGTATGGTAAAAGGAGGTATGATAGAAGCGTTGAATTTCTATATTTATGATAATGATAAAGGTTGGGATGTTTTTGTTGACAGGCAATATGAAAAAATCATTCCTTTTTTAATGAATGTTGCGAAAGGACGTTTGATAAGCATTGAAAACATTGAGTTGGTTGTTAAAAAGAATAAAATTTTAGCTTGGACTATTTTTATTAGTTGTGAATTTTTATACAATTTGTATCAAACAAAATCTGTTGTTGAAGCTGCTAAAATAACTGCGGCTCAATTACGTGATGAATTAATTATGCGAAAGCTTACTGCTAAATTACAGAATGACGCATTAAAATATAATCTCAAATTCACATCACCTGATGAAGTTTTAGATGCTTTAGTTAAAAGTGTAAAAACAGTGAATGGCGAAGATATTATAGATCCTAAAAAATTATTGGAGTTTATGCGCGATCCTGCAGCTGTTAGAACCATCAAAAATCATGGAACGGAATGGATGAAACAAGTTTTTGAAAAGTCTAGAAATAAAATTTATAAACAACACGATGCAGAACTGAAAAAGTATATTTCTGAGACCTATAAAATTGAACCAAATGATATAAAAATTGACGATTTCAGAACGCCGGGAACAGACGGTAAAACAAATCTTAATACGGATAGAGATTATAGGGTTTTACGAAAAGTGAAAACCAAAAATGGAGATGTTTGGATAGAAGTTCAAAGTCCAAATTGGAAACAAAAATCGTATGAAATTTTTGGAGAAACTACCGGAAAACCAGAAGGGGTTTCATCTCAAGAATGGGCAGAAAGCCATCAACAGAGAGGGACTGATCGTTTCGATTCTGAAGCTAGTAAAGATTATGCGGATAATACATACAATCCTGATACAGGTGAAATTAATAGAAATAAGCCCAATATTCTACAAGTAAAAGAAGGCAAAGGTCGATTGATAGATTCAGAGGAATTGGGAAATATGTATAAAAACAAAGTGAATCATGCGTTAGAACCGGGAATGGAGCCAGAAGCTTATGCACAAGCCAAAAAAGGAGTTGATACTTTAAAAAAAGTTAGGGATGGTTATGGCGTTCAAGGTTTGGATGTCCCTGAAATTCCTGATAAATTAAAAAAAGCCATGGACATTGTAGAAAAAGCTCATGTAGATGCAAATGCGACACCTGAACACATTGAAATGCTCAACAAAAAACTAAAAGATTTGGACTATAAAAACATAGGAGATGTTGCTAAAGATATGGCAGATAGTTTCAAAGATTTAAAAAAACACGACTCAAATGATCCTAGACAGGTAATTTTTGGTTGGTAATAATATGATGAATTTTATATAATTTATAAATTATAATTAAAAATGTCCTATTGCTCAAATTGTGGTACAAATATTCCTGTGGAAGCTAAATTTTGTCCTTCTTGCGGAACTAAAATTGTTCTTAAAACTGCGAATAAATATCTTACAGGGTATAAAGAAAAGATGTACAAAAATACAGTGATGTCTTTAAAAAATGAAGGACGAAATTTTGCTGAAAGCAAGGTTAAAGAAGCATTAAGTTCCTTCACAAAAAAACCAACAAATGTTTCAGAAAAAACTCAAAGCATATCGGAGGTTTTTAAACCCACAAAAAAAACAGAAACAAAACAGACCGATAGTATATTAAAAGCAGGAGGAATAACTATTTGGACTTGGATTTATTTGATTATCAGTGTCTTATTAGTATATAATGGTTATGGAATAGATACAATTTTAGGCGCTTTATTATTTTCAGTTATTGTTTTATTGTTTGTGTTTTTAAGAAAATCAAAGCCCAAACCATACAACTGGTTGGTTAAGATTATTTTAGTATTACAAATAGCTTATTTGGTTTTAGTGCTACCAGAAGGAATCTTGTATCTTGGAATAAACACATTGCTTTTAATAGGAATATTTATAACAGACTTTGTCCTTTTATTTAAAGGAAATAAAAAATAAATAAAGATGGAAACAAAATTTTGTTCAAATTGTGGTCAACCCTTTACTCTTAAAGAAAATTATTGCAAATCTTGTGGGATGAAAATTTCACAAATTCAAGATATAGAATCAAATGAAAGTAGTGATAAATTATCATTGAATTTAGATAAAATCAATCAGAAAATTAACGTCAAAAATACTCAAAAAAGTACCGTTTATAAATCTTTGATGGTTGCTGTAGTTGCTTTTTTCATTGCCGTGTTGCCTTTTTTTGACAATAATCCGATAACAGGATTATGGGGAATAGCCTTTATTGGATTTTTTATTTTTTTAGCTGCCTTAATTGTTGCTTTTATTTTTAACAGCAGAGCCAAAAAATTACAATCTTTATTAACTGGAGAAAAAATAGTGGCATCTTGGATTCTAAGTTCTGATGAAAAAATAGCATATGTCAATCATCTCTATGAAAGTGAAAAGGCAAAAAACAAAGGGATATTTTGGATAACAACTGTTTTGATTGTAGTAATATTTGGAATTTTCATTCTTGTTATAGACGAAGGAAAAGCAGCTATGTTTATGGTTATGTTGATTCTCATAGGTTTTATTGCTGCTTTTGCATTTGGAATGCCAAATTATTATAAATCAAAAAACAGTAATGCGGATGGACAAATTTTAATTGGTAAAAAGTTTGCCTATATCAATGGTTTTTTTCACAACTGGGATTTTCCACTTTCAGGCTTGAAAAATGTAAAAATTATTAATGAACCTTTTTATGGAATACATTTGACTTATTATTATACTGACAGAACGTGGACTAATACCGAATCAATAAATATTCCAGCCTCGGAAGTTGTTGATTTGAAAGAAGTAATAAACAATCTAAAAATCGCTAATTAAAAAATAATTGCTCAAAAATATTGAATTGTAGAATTAGTTAATAAAAAGAATGCAAAAATTAATATACCTACTAGTTTTAATTGTTGGATTGAGTTGCCAAGATAGAACTGTAAAAGACAAGGATTCAGAAATAATTTTGAAAAACCTATCAGAAAAAGAATCGTTTTCTAAAAATGATTCTATAGATTCAGATGATATAATATTGGTAATAAATAATTTAGATACTGTTTGGTTTTACAGAACAGATTTGCACTTTATTGAAAAAGAATTTCCTGAAATTACTTCACAATTCCAAATTTTGCATCCTGATATTGCTTATTCAAAATCAAGAAATGATAATGGTTCAAGTCAAAAGAATGAATATTTTAAAGAAAACTTTAGTAGTCTAGCTGGTCAAGATTATTATTACAGGCTGTATGCTTACTACTTAAAAAATAGAAATAAGTCTAGCGTGTATCAAAATGAAAGTAATACGTTAAATAATCTTCTAATACTATTAAATGACTTCATGTCTATTAAAGCTGGTGGAGGTAGCTATTACGCTCATAGATATGCAAGAATTCCGGCGTATGTTGAATTTGAAGTTTATAAACTAAATAGCACTTCTCACTTTCTGACTCAACTAAATATGAAAAAGAAAAAAGAGTTTATTAAAATGCTCAAAATAAAAGAAAAAATTAATGAAGAGATTGCTTTTGAACTCGTTGGATTAACTAGACAAGAAATACGAGATGAATTAGCGAATATAATTTTAACAATTGACAAGTTAATAATCAATGATTTTTATTTAAATAGATGTCTTAATTTTTTTCAAATCGAAGAGTAGTTAAAATCAATTGATTATTAATTTTTTCCAAATCATAATCGATAAAAAAAACCTAGAGCAAGTCTAGGTTTTATATTTTATTCTTTTTAAGTGCAGAAACTAAAGCATCTAAATGAATAGCAGTGCACTTGTGCAAAGTTACAAATAGTTATTTGTATTTTATCTTATCAGGTAAGTCTTTTTTTAATTGAGTTTTAATAACATAATTGTCATCAGGTAATTGAAGAAAATTTGTTATATAATCATCATTTACATTTTTATATAACCTAAGAATATTTGCAAAATATTCAGTATTAAAATCTTCTAATGGAGTTTTATTTCCATTGTTGTTGTTTTTATAAAGATTTATAAGGTCTAAAAACATATCTAACTATTTTCCACAATCTTAATTTCCTCCTCAGTTAACCCATACAACTCATAAACCATTGCATCAATTTCTTTATCTGTTTTATCTATATTGGTTTTTAGCTCTAAGGCTTTTTTGCTTTCTTGTAAAAAGTAATCTTCCCATTCCGCTTTTTGAGATAAGGAAAGTTTTACTTTTTTCTTTTCTAATTCTTTTATAAACTCTGCAAAAGAAAGCAAATACCAATCTTGTAATTTTTTAGGTAATGGGTTTGCAGGAGAGTTGGCAAGGGGTTTTAACCCCTTGTCGAAGAATTCTCTTTCTAAAGCTCTTTGGAATTTTTGAGATAAAAGTTCAATATCTTTTAATAATATTATTAATTGGTTTGCTTTATTAGTAAATGATATTTGCTTTTCAAAAGATATTTTTTTTATTGGTAACTCTTTAACCTGTCCTATTCTAATTTTAGGAAAAACATCAGTATTTGCAGCAAATTTAGTCTGGTAATAAAACTGTATTACATTAGAGTTTAAAATTGAAATAATGTATAAATAATTAAAAATATTTTCATCATTAAGTTTTATTGAATATAAACTTCTATTTTGTTGAAAATTTTCTTTTTCAATGTAAGTAGATGTTAACCTATTTCCTGTTTCTCTAATTAAAATTCTATTTTCTGTAAAAAAATAATTATCTTTTTTAAATTCTTCATAAATTGAATTAGGAATAGAGCTAATAGATTTTATTCCATATCTAAAAATGTCTTCACCTGTTAAAAATTCAATATCATTATTACCAATATTAACTTTATCTTTCCCAATTTCTAAACCTCTCATTATTTTTGAGATTTCAGATAGTTTAATACTATTGTTATCCAATTTACTTATTAAATCATTCCCAGTAATAAATTTGTCCCAATTCTGTTTTTTTATTGTACAATTTTTCAAAATTGAAATAGCAGTTGGCATTTGAACATCTTGGAATACTTTATCCCCTAAATCATAAATTTCTATTATCTCAGTATTGTTTAGTAGCAATTCTCTTAAACTTTCATATCTCATACCTTTTATGAATAAACTTGGAGTAATGAAACCAAACATCCCATTTGTATTATTTATTTTTATTCCTCTCTCAAAGAATAAAGCATATAAATCACCACATTTGTTTGTTTTAAAATGACTATAGAAATTATTATTATATTGTACATAAGGCGGATTCCCAATCACCACATCAAAACCACCATTATATTCTTTCCTAAAAGCGTGTTTATAATCGCAAACAATACTCTCGACAAGAAGTTTTATTTCCTTGCTGTGTTGCGGTAAGTTGTGCTTGCTTCGGTTGTGTTTTATATAATCTATAGCTGTAAACAAATACTCTTCAGTAGATATTTCTTTGCAACCAAATTTTTGTGTCCATAAAGGAGTTTGATTTTTAGTGTTTGGCAAGGGAGCATGCATTTCAGTATTCAGTATTTGGCAAGGGAGCATGCTCCCT
Organism: Lutibacter sp.; assembly: GCF_030692605.1. Lineage (GTDB taxonomy): Bacteria > Bacteroidota > Bacteroidia > Flavobacteriales > Flavobacteriaceae > Lutibacter. Next base: position 3,956 of record NZ_JAUYUD010000099.1, on the reverse strand, counting down.
TGTTGATAAAAGAATAGACTCCCTAGTTTGGGTACAATTTTTAGAGGTTATAGATTTTATCTTTTGAACGATTTTTGTTATTTTTTCCTCTTCACACACCAACAATAAATGAATATGGTCTGCACAAATATTATACGCCAAAACGTTTAGGTTATCGTCTTTTACAATATTGGCAATGGTTTGTGTTATTACAAGCTCATCTTCATCAGTAAAGTAACTTATGTTTGGATATGGGTTAGTGCCTAAATCTCTTTTTTCACGAACTTTATAGTCTATCATGCGCTGTGAAGTTCTGCTGTCGTGTACCGCAGTGGTGATATGAAATGCTTTTTTATTTTTTTCTTTAAAAATTTGAGGGAATTCTTCTTGCCAATTAAAGGCTTTATCGCCGGCAATTTCAGGGTCATCTATTAAACTGTTTCCACATTTAATATTGTTGTTTAAATCGTTTAATTTACGGTTTGGCTGTGCGGTGCGCAACCATAAGGAGAGTTTGGCAATTTCAACGCTTTCTTCATTTAAATCCACCCCAAATAAGTTGTTTTCTAAAATGCTTTTTTCAACATCGCTTAATACCATTGCATCACCAAATAACTTGGCTTGTAGTTCATCAATATATCTGTGTTCTGAGATAAGGAAATCTAATGCCTGGTTTAAAAATGCTCCTGAGCCACAAGCTGGGTCACAAATAGTTAATTGCAGTAGCCAATTGCGGTAATCTTTTAATTCTTCAAAATATTTTTGTTTTTCCTTTTTAGGCAATTTTGGAGATACTCCCCCTTTGGGGGCTATGGGGCGTTTTTCTTCACACAGCTTTCCAACAGTATTTTCAACTATATATTTGGTAATGTATTTAGGAGTGTAAAATACCCCATCCTTTTTTCTTTTAGTTTTAGATTTGTCAACTGCCTGTCCTTCAAGTTGTGCTTTTATTTCATCCAATTCATTCAAAGAATTTTCAAAAATATGCCCTAAAATATTTACATCAACTTCACTTATAAAATCATACTCAGAAAGTTTTAAAGTATGTTTGTATAACAAATCATCATCAATTGTGATGGTGTCTAAAACTTCATCGGGTAAAAATAAACCTCCATTATAGGCATATACATCATATTGTTTTCCTTTAAAACCAGTATTTAAGTAGCCAAAGTATTTTTTAAATCTGTCAAAAAGTGGCGTATAGGCATCCAATTCTTTCAGTTTTTGCCATTGGTCAAGAATTAGCCTTACTGAGTTTGGAGGCAGTAATTGCCTGTCTTCAGCAAAAAATAAAAATAGAAACCTATCTAATAACTTTTGTGATTTCTGGAATAATGTTAGAGGGTCAAACTGTGGATTTAATAATACCAAACTTTGGTGCAGTTCTCTTTTGAACAAAGAGTAATCATTGTACAATTTTTTAGTGATAGCGTCCTCTTGACTTACAGATTCTTTTTTGAGTTTTTGAGGAATATCACTTTTAATATTCTCATAAGCCAAGCAAAGATATAGTAGCTCAAAATCCTTCTCAGTAAGTGTAAATAAGTTGAATTCTATATGCTCAATAGCATTGTCTATATAAAATCTAAGTTTTTCAAAATTTGAAGTAATTACATAAGTACATTCTGGCTGATTATTTTTATAACCGAAAGCCTGAACTTCTATTTTTCCTAAATCAGTTGTATTTGTTCCTTTTAATTCTATAACAGCTTTAACTATATCTTCTATAATAATAGCACCATCAGCTTTTTTACTATCCTTTATGTTTTTGTATTCTGTAGTAAGATTAAATTTTGTTTCAGAAGAGGAGGCTGGTTTTGTGTAACCTAGAATTTTAACAAAAAAATCCTCTAAAAATTCACCTTGATATTGTTCTTCTTTTAAATTTCTTATATCTTCTTGAACTTTTGGAGTTAGAAAATGATTTTTGAAAAGATTCCACTGTATTGCAATTTTCTCTTTGTTCTGAGTTTTTAGGTGTTTTGTAACAACTGAACTCTGGAATATTGACATAGCTTATTTTTTAAAGAGATAAATTTAGGGATTTAATTGTTTAATTGAACATACAATTTTATCTCTAATACCATTTATTTTATAAATATTAATTTTTTGAGTTAAAAAAATATCAACAATGTATTTATTAGAACGCGTTGGGTGCAATTAATTTTTAACGATGATTTTTCGTCACTTCAATTTCTAGGGGGAGCTACTTTTGATAAAACCTTTACAGAAATGTAAAGGCTTTTTTATTTTATTCTGGTTAAACATGGGCAAACAAGTTATTAATTTTATATTTTTGTTTTATGGCAAAATTAAAAAGAATAGAATCAATTAATTAATAGTTTTTTTGAAATGAAAAAAGAACTTTCTAGAAGAAATCTCCTTAAAACCTTAGGGTTTGCTACTGGAGGACTATTAACTGTGCCTTTGCACGGATTAGCTGCAACAAACCTTCGTTTGCATTTACCAAATTCTGTAAAATATCCAGCACCGGATAAACCAGTTACGGCAATTACTCTTGGAGCTGGTAATCGCGGAAATGTATATGGCGCTTATGCTGTTAAATACGCTGATCATTTAAACATTGTTGGTGTTGCTGAGCCAATTGAAGTTAGGAATAAGCGGTATTGCCAAAAACACAATATTCCTGTGGAAAATAGTTTTGTAACTTGGGAACATGTTTTTGAAAGAGCCAAATTTGCAGATGCCATCATAATTACTACTCCCGATAATTTGCATTTTGGGCCTTGTATGAAGGCTCTTGCTATGGGATACGATATATTGTTAGAAAAGCCAATAGCACCTACTGAAAAAGAATGTAGAGATATTTTGGAAATGGCAAAAAAAACAAAACGAGTAGTAGCAGTTTGTCATGTGTTGAGGTATTCTCCATATTTCATTAAATTGCGAGAGCTCATTCATAATGGAAGTATAGGTGAACTTATTAGCATTCAGCATTTTGAGCCTATCGAGCATATACATATGTCGCATAGCTATGTTCGTGGAAATTGGCACAATAGCAAAGCAACAACACCAATAATTCTTGCCAAATCCTGTCATGACCTTGACATCTTACGATGGATGGTCGGAAAATCTTGTGAAAAAATATCAGCTTTTGGCGATTTAAAATGGTTTAGAAAAGAAAATATGCCGACAGGAGCAACACTTCGTTGCATGGATGGATGTGCCATAGAAAAAGAATGCCCTTATAGTGCCTTAAAAATTTACTATCGAAACAGACAACGAACTTATGTTTTTGATCTTCCCGAAGATTCGAATAAACAAGGAGATGCTATTCTCGACTATCTAAAAACAACTAATTATGGACGTTGTGTTTATCAAATGGATAATGATCAACCAGATCATTACACCACTAATCTTCAATTTTCAAATGGAGTTACAGTAGCATTCAGTATGGAAGCTTTTACTTCCTACGAAGGGAGACGTACACGTATAATGGGAAGTCATGGAGATATAGTTGGAGACATGTCTCAACTTGTACATACTAATTTTTTAACGGGGGAAAAAATAGAATGGGAGCTATCCAGTGATTCTCATGGCGGTGGCGATTGGAATTTAGTGTCAGATTGGGTTCAGGCAGTATCAAAGCAAAACGTAGATTTACTGTCTTCATCTATAGATGCTTCTGTTGAAAGTCATATTATGGGATTTACAGCTGAAAAAAGTCGTTTGGGCGGTAATACAGAAAAGGTTTTTTTGTAGTAAAGTATAAATGATATCCAACACGTATTTATTTTTGATATGAAAACTTAGTTATTTTGATAACATCAACGTTCTTAAAAATCAATAATTTAATCATTTTTATTAAATAATATTTTGATTGTCCGTAATTACCCATAATTAATAAAAAAGCGTTATATTTGATAAAAAAAACGATGAATTTATTCAGTTTTACAGCAAATTTTGGGAGCGAGGAATCTTGTAGGCTTCATTTTAAAGAAGAAAGAGACAAA
>NZ_JAUYUD010000095.1 GCF_030692605.1 Lutibacter sp. | reverse complement strand
TTGTGCAGTAAAACGAAACAAAAAATGTATCGAGAACCGTTTTTAACTATCATTTTTCTGTTCTCGATACAATTTTCTATCGAAAATCACTCGAAGTGACGAAAAATCATCGTTAAAAATTAATTGCACCCAACGCGTTATTATCTAATAAAATAGAAGAATAAAAACAGGTAAATCCATAAAATATCTACAAAATGCCAAAAAATGGCACCTAATTCGAGTCCTAAATAATCTGACGAAACGTATTTTTTAGAGAAATGATTGTAAATTACAATCAAAAGTACAATTAATCCAGCAGCAACATGGGCAATATGCGCGAGTGTTATACCATAAATAAAGGAAGATTTTACAGTGCTTTGTTCACCTGCAAAAACAAGTCCAGCATTTATTAATTCGCTAAACCCTTCAAATTGATAAAACACAAAACCAACACCCAATAAAAGGGTTAAAATTAAATTTAATGTTGTAAGTTTTCTGTTATCTTTTTTGATAAAATATTTAGACAACATAAAGGTAATGCTGCTTAAAATAATTAAGGATGTACTTATGTAAAAAGCATCTGGGAGATCGAATGAAACCCAATCTGCACGTTTTCTACTAACAACATATGCACTGGTTAAACCAGCAAACATCATGGTCATACTAATCATAGATACCCATAACATTGGTTTTGCCGATTTTCTTTTGGCTTGGTTGTATTCTTGTTCTAAAGTTTGTTTCATTGTATTAATGTAAAAATTTATCCACTACGTATATAACTTGAATTAGTGTAATGTAAAATACACTAGAGAGCATTAATTGTCTTGCTTCTTTATCGGTTTGATGTTTGTATAATTGGATGGCATAATATAACATTATTCCGCCTAAAAAAACTAAAATTAAGGCAGTTAAAGGGTAAATATAAAAACTTCCTGTTAATTTTAAAACAGGTAGTATAGAAACTAAAATAAGACATACTGTATAGATGATAATTTGGACAACAGCCTTTTTGTTTTTTTGTCCCATTGGCATTAAATTAAATCCAGCCTTTTTATATTCTTCATATTGCAACCAAGCAATTGCCCAAAAATGTGGAAACTGCCAAAAAAATTGAATTAAAAATAACATTCCAGGTTCTATTGAAAAATCATCTGTAGCGGCAACCCAACCTAGCATAAATGGAATAGCGCCAGGAATAGCTCCTACAAAAACGGACAAAGGAGTAATTGATTTTAAAGGGGTGTAAACACTGGTATATAAAAATATGGAAATAGCCCCAAAAAGAGCACTCTTTGGGTTTATACTGTATAAAATTGCCAGTCCCATTACGGTAAAAGAAACTGCAATAACTAACGCCATTGAAACATGCATTCTACCAGTTGGTAATGGCCTGTTCATTGTTCGTTTCATTAGAGCATCAGTATCTTTTTCAATAATTTGATTGAATGCATTTGATGCTCCAACCATTAAAAACCCTCCAATAGCAAGCAAAACTAATATCGAAAAATCAATTTTTTCAACAGCTAATAAATAACCAGCTAAGGATGAAAAAACCACGCTTAATGATAATCCAACTTTAGTTAATTGTTTAAAATCACTAAAAATAGCATTGAATTTTGAAGTTATAAAAGTTGAATTTGAAGTTACCGACATTGATATTAGATGAAAATATGTGCAAATATATTTTTTTATTAGGGAAATGCAACCTAATTAACAGCCGATTAAAAAATATTTTAAAATAAAGTATGAAAAATTCTTTACTATTAACAGATTTGTTTTAAATTTGCCCTCGCATTTAAGCAATTAAATGGATGTTCTTTTAAAAACATGACTGCGAAAGTAGCTCAGGGGTAGAGCACCACCTTGCCAAGGTGGGGGTCGCGGGTTCAAATCCCGTCTTTCGCTCTACATTATAAAAGTACCAATGCAGAAGTGGTGGAATTGGTAGACACGCTGGACTTAAAATCCAGTGGGCAGTAATGCTCGTGCGGGTTCAAGTCCCGCCTTCTGTACTAAGAAAGCCGAAACAATTTGTTTCGGCTTTTTTGTTAATGATTATTTAATGTTCCTCATATTTATCAACTTGTGGTGAAATACAATGTGGAAGTAATCTAAATTTTCTTTTCCGATAAAAGAAAAAGAGTCAATTAATATGCACACGTTCTTTAATTTCTTCAGAACACCCTTAATTTGTAATATGCGCCATCAGATTTTTTGTATTTGTACATTCGGCATTAATTATTCTTCAAGTTTTTTTTACGAAAAAATTCACCCAGATAGCGCATAGCAATACCAAAAGAGTAAGTGTTAAAGTTAAAATTTCCGCCAATGCCGCATCCGGAAGCCAACCCGTAAACTTTTCCGTTAAAAAGGAAATATAACTGCTTGGCATATCTCTTTCACCTAGTTTTCGCAATACCCGATAATGCCAATCGGTCAGAAAACAGTATCCGAAGCCTTTCCAAATACCCATGACTCCCCAAGAAAATAAAGTGATTAACAAACTTATTAAATGTAGTTTTTTAGTTTTTGGAAACAACCAACCAAACAAATTAAAAAGTATCAACGCAGTATGAAACACAAAGAAAAAATAATTCAAAAGCTGAAAAAAAAATGTTTCCATAGAAGCGTAATTGTTTTTAACAACAGAAAAAAGGTACGTATTTTTTTTGATAACCCAATGCTCGCATTTGAATTAAGGTGTATTCCCTAAAATTTAATGTCCGACAAATTACACAAAATATAATATTTGTAGTATTCCATAATTTTGTATTTTTAATGGCACTTAATTTTACAACGAATGGAATTGTCTTTTCCTTTATTTGCAGGTATAATTGCCGCAATGTTACACGTTATTTCTGGTCCAGATCATTTAGCTGCAGTAACTCCATTTGCAATTGAAAGTAAAAAGAAAGCGTGGAAAGTTGGTTTGTTTTGGGGAATTGGACATTTAGTTGGAATGCTTTCAATAGGAGTTTTATTTTTACTTTTTAAAGAAGTAATTCCCATTGAAAAAATTTCGAAATATAGCGAACAATTTGTTGGTATTATTTTAATTGCTTTGGGTATTTGGATTTTATTCAAAATAGTAAAAGAAGGAAAAAAACATACGCATATTCATATACATAGCACTGAAAATCCAATTATTCATGAACATGTTCATCAGCACCAGTCAGATGAAACACATAAGCACAAACATCCAAAATTAAAACAAGGAATTATTGCTTCAATGTCGGTTGGATTTATACATGGGTTGGCTGGTGTAGCTCATTTTTTATTGTTTTTGCCTGTAATTGGTTTTGCTTCAAGTTTAGAATCAATAAAATACATTATTGGTTTTGCCATTGGAACTTTAATTGCAATGATTTCCTTTGCCCTAGTAATTGGCAATATTGCTTCTTTTTCTAAACAAGAACATAATGATACATTTTTTAAAGGAATCCGTTTGTCTGGAGGGTTATTTGCGTTAGTAATTGGTATTTATTGGATTATTTCAAATTAACAGATTCGAGGTAGTTGTTCTCCAACCAACGGGCTCACAATTCGTTTGCCTCCAACTAAACTTTCCATAACCACTTTATTTGGATGTTCGTTTGTTATTTCTCCAATTAAAGCAGTGTTTTTTCCTTTTTCATGACTTCTCATTAATGCCAAAACTTCGGTTTCAATACTTGGGTCTATAATTACCAAAAACACACCTTCATTTGCAACGTACATAGGATCTAAACCTAACATTTCGCAAGCAGCAGCTACTTGTTTTTCTAAAGGAATAAATTTTTCTTTTAAAAATATACCTTTTGAAATATCATTAGCAATTTCATGTAAAACAGTTCCTAAACCTCCACGAGTTGGATCTCTAAATAATTTTATTTTTTCACCAAATGCATCTAACAAATCTTTTACTAAAAAATTTAAATTCGTTGAATCACTTTCAATAGATGATTCAAATTGCAGCCCTTCTCGCTCGCTCATAATGGCCATTCCGTGTTGAGCAATATAACCGTTCACTAAAATTTTATCGCCTTCTTTTATGTTATGAACCGATATGTTGGCTTTTGGATGCATTTCTCCAAAACCTGTGGTATTGATAAAAATTTTGTCACCTTTTCCGCGTTCCACCACTTTAGTGTCGCCTGTTATTATTAAAACATCACTTTCATCAGCCGCTTTTTTAATAGATTGTACAATTTGTATAAATTCTGAAACTTTTAATCCTTCTTCAATAATAAATGCTAATGATAAATATTTTGGAATGGCACCGCACATAGCAACATCATTTACAGTACCATAAACTGCCAATTCACCTATATTTCCACCTTTGAAGAAGATTGGAGTAATCACAAAACTATCGGTTGAAATTGCTATTTTTGAATTGAATTCAACAATGGAACCATCATGTTTTTGATCTAAATATGGATTGCTAAATGTTGTAAAAATAATTTTATCTAATAAATTACGTGTAAGTTCTCCGCCACTACCATGTCCTAAATTAATGGTTTCAAATCCTATATCTTCTATGTTCATCTGTTAGTCTATTAAATTATTGGAAAAATGATAATATGCCGCACAAGCACCTTCTGAAGAAACCATTGGCGCACCCAATGGATTTGAAGGTTTACATTTTTTACCAAACTGATCGCACTGATTTGGTTTTTTAATACCTCGCAAGATTTGCCCCGCAATACAATCTGAATTTTCAGGAACTTTTATATAACTGATGTTAAATTTTGCTTCGGCATCGTATTTTCTGTAGGCATCTTTAATAACATAACCGCTATTTGGAATTTCGCCAATGCCTCGCCATTCTCTATTGCCAACTTCAAATACTTTTTGAATAACGTCTATCGCTGCTTTATTTCCATGTTCTTTTACAACTCTTGAATACTGATTTTCGAGCTCATATTTTCCGCCTTCCAGTTGTTTTACCGCCATATAAATACCTTGAACCAAATCTAAGGGTTCAAAACCCGTTACAATTATTGGAATTTTATATGTTGAAACTAACGGATAATATTCTTGGATTCCCATTATGGCACATACATGACCTGCTGCCAAAAATCCATTAATACTGCATAATTCATCATCTAAAATTGCTTCCATGGCTGGTGGAACCAGCACGTGTGATGCTAAAATGGAATAATTACTAATTCCTTCTTTTTCAGCATGTAAAACCGATAAAGCATTGGCGGGTGCAGTAGTTTCAAAACCAACAGCAAAAAAAACAACTTCTTTATCTGGATTTTGTTTGGCTATTGAAACGGCTTCAATAGGGGAATATAAAACACGTAAATCGCCTCCAAGCGCCTTTGCTTCTAACAAACTTTTTTTACTTCCAGGAACTCGAATCATATCGCCAAAAGAACATATAATTACACCTTGTTCTAACAACTCAATGGCTTTATCAATTAAATTAAGAGGAGTTACGCAAACTGGACAACCTGGACCATGAATCATTCTAACTTTTTCAGGCAATAATTCTAAAATACCGTTTTTTACTAAACCATGTGTTTGTCCACCGCAAATTTCCATAATATTCCAAACTTGAGTTGTAATTTTATGAATCTCATCTAACACCTTTTTAGTCGCTTCTAGGTTTCTATATTCACTTAAATACTTCATTTTATTTAGCTGTTTGTTCTTGTTTGTAAGTTTTGCAGTTCGTAATTCTTAATTTTCATGTAATACATCAATTGTCCAAAAGAACAATTCTCATCATTTGGAGATAAATCTTTATGAAAATACAACTTTATTTCTTTAGGCGCTAATTCAATGAGCATATCAACCAAAGTTGTATTTTGAAAAACACCTCCGCTTAAGGCAATGTGTTGGTAATAATTATTTTTAGCATATTTTAAAATAAAGTTTGCCAGCGTAAATAAGAAATTTACAACAATAGTTTCTGTTAATACACCGTTTTTAAAATCTATAGCAATATTTTTAATTATTTCTTTGGAGGAGATTTCGGTTTCAATACTATTTAAATAACTTTTACACTCTTTTAAGTCATATTCCGTTACCAAATTCTCTAATAAAATAGCAGCTTCACCTTCATAAGAATTAAAATCTGTGATATTCAGTATTGAAGCAACCGCATCAAACAACCTGCCCACAGAAGATGTTTTTAACTGATTATTTTTCTTTAAATATTGATAATTTTTTAACTCGTTTGAAGTAAATTTTTGTTCTAAAATTTCAATCATTTCTTCTGAAGCCAAAGAAAATAAAGACAAACGAGGTTCTTTTGCCATTTTATCGCCCAAAAGCCAATCAAAATAGGCGAAATGATTGATTCGTTCAATTTTAGAATCTTCATAATTAAAAAATTCTCCACCCCAAATTTGTGCGTCATCACCAAAACCAGTTCCATCAAAAACCACTCCTAGAACTTTTTCGTTGAAGAGATTATGTTCACCTAATATTGCAGCAAAATGTGCTTTATGATGTTGAATTTCTATTAATTTTGAATTTGTTTTTTTAGCTAATTCTTTCCCAAATTGAGAACTGTGATAAAGTGGATGTTTGTCAATTAAAATAACTTCAGGTTGTTGTTCAAAAATATTTATAAATGAATTTACTTCTGAAGTAAACCTATTATAAACATCAAAATTCTCCAAATTCCCTATATACTGACTGACATATAAATGGCTGTTTGGATAAAATGCAATAGTACTTTTTAAATCAGCTCCCATTGCCATAATTTTTTCATCAAGATTGATATTGATATTCAAATAATTGGGAGCGTAACCTCGTGAGCGTCGGAAAAATACCGCTTGGTAAAATTTAATACTAAACTTTACGACCGAATCGTCTTGTGGATGCATTATTTGTAAATTATGTTGCAAAAAATAATCGGCAACATTATTTAATTTCTCCAAAGCATTTATATTTTCACTAATAATTGGCGAACCGTGAATATTTCCGCTAGTTGCAATTATTGGGAAATTCAATTCATTCGCCAACAACTGTAAAATTCCTGTATAAGGAAGCATTACACCCAGTTGGTTTAAATTTGGAGCAACTTCATTTAATACAATATTTCCTTTATAATTTTTAGAAGAAATAATGTTGATTGGACTCTCAGATGAGGTAAGTGATTTTATTTGATTGCTAGTCAGTTTTAATTCATTTTTCAGCAATTCCATTGAAGGAAACAAAACTGCAAAAGGCTTTTTTGGTCTGTTTTTTTTTGCTCGTAATTTTTGAATTACATCCCTATTTTCGGCATTACAACACAATAAATAACCACTAGTATTTTTAATTGCAATGATGCTTCCTTCATAAAGTAAATCTGCGACTATTTTAAATAAATTTTCTTCTGAAGTTTCAATAATTTTTCCTTCGGAAGTAATTAAAAATAATTCAATTCCACAGTTCGAACAAGTATTCGTTTGTGAATGAAATCTTCTGTCAATTGGTGAAGTATATTCTTTTTCACATTCCTCACACATTGGAAATTCATTTATACTTGTATGATTTCTTTCAAAAGGAAATGTTTGTGTTATTGCCCATCGTGGACCACAATTAACACAAGTTGTAAACGCGTAATTAAATTTAGGGTTTTCTGAATTTTCAATATCCTTTTTACAATCTTCACAAATAGCAAAATCGGGGGTTAATGGTAAATTTAATTGTCCTGTTTTAGGCGAAGGAATAATTTTAAAATTATCAAATGTTTGAAAGTCAATTGGTGAAATTGAGCTATCTTTTATACGAGCGACTGGTGGTGGAAATTGAACTAATTTATGATAAAATTGCCGTATAGAATCATTTAATCCAGAGACATAAATGACAACCCCTTCTTCATTATTTGAAACAGTTCCTTTTAAAGAAAATGCGGTTGCTAAACTATAAACAAACGGGCGGAAACCTACACCTTGAACTTGTCCGGAAATAGCAATTTTATAGGTTTCTAACATTCAACTTATTGCTTAATAATACACTATAAACTTACGCTTTTTTCAAATAAAGTTCTTCAGAATGAGCTAAAATTTCTTTTATTATTTTTGGAATTGACGCCTTAACTTTTGGATTTAATTCAAGAGTCATAGGTACTATTTCTTCAATTGAGACAGTAAATAAATGAATATCAGGCACTTTCTCCATTAAATAAACAGCTTCAATCATATCTTTTAATCCAACATCATGAACACTTAAAGCAGAAGGAAAATCGGACGCGAATTTTGGTCGAATGAGTGAAATAGTTCCAGCTTGTTTTCCATCCATAGTAGCGTCAATAAAAATTACTGTAGAATAAGCTTCAAAACAATTTAATAATAAAAATCCGCCAGTTCCACCGTCTAAAATATCAACATATTCAGGTAATTTATGGGTTGCCATTTCTTGAATAACCTGAACACCAATTCCTTCGTCGCCCATTAAATAATTCCCCACACCCATAACTAAAATGCTATTAGATTTATCTTTTTCAAAAAAGTAAGAATCGCTACAAACTGCGACAGGTGTTCTTTCTAAGATGCTCATAGTTACTATTTTAAAAAAGTAAATTCATTCAAATATATAAACTATATTAATTGAATGAATTTACTTTAAATTTTATTATTTATTCTTTTACTTTATCTTTTTTGGCTTGTTTTTCATGTTTTATAAAACGGTCTGAACGCACAAATTTATAGCCACCAAACATAGATGAAACTTCACCACGACCTTCCAACCAATCATGATAAAAAACCAAATAAATATGTACCAAACTAAAGAAAATAAAAATCCACATAGTTATATGATGTATGGTTCTCACCATAAAATCGCCACCAAATAGTGGAGTTACCCATGTAAATAGTTGTGGTAACCACCAACCAGAAGTATCTGCGTATAGCGCGAATCCAGTAAAAACTTGAATTAATGCCATTAAAAATAGGACTACATATGACAATGATGCAACACTGTTATGCCCAATGCTTATATCTTTTACATTGGGGTGTTCTTCATTTAATAACATGATGTCAATTTTAAGCACATGCCAAAAATTATTCCACATTTTTTTGCTGAAAGGCCAAAATGCTCTCCAATGTGCAAATTGGTTTCCAACAAAAGACCAATAGATTCTTAAAATCATATTAAAAAAGAAAATATAGGCCGCACCAAAATGTATGAAACGCACAATTCCAAAAGAATGTAAATTTGTTGCTTCGGCACTTGATTGAAGTGCTGGTGGATTGGCTATTAAAAAACCAGTTAGGGTAAGTGCTACAATGGCAAGCACATTTACCCAGTGAAACAATCTAACAGGAAGTTCCCAAACCATTACTCGTTTAAAATTTCGATCTCTCATAACTTAAGTTTTAACTGTCACAACTTGCTATGTTTTGAACTTGTGAAATATGATTTCCATGTTCATCATATAAATGAACTGCACAAGCTAAACAAGGGTCAAATGAATGAATGGTTCTTATAATTTCTAACGGTAAATTAGGATCAGCCACTGGTGTGCCAATTAAGGCTTCTTCATAAGCAGAACGTTGCCCTTTTGGATCACGTGGTGATGCATTCCAAGTTGAAGGAACAACTAATTGATAATTTTCTGTTTTCTCATCTTTAATTTTTATCCAATGAGCTAAAGCACCTCTTGGAGCTTCACAAAACCCTACACCTTTAGCTTCTTTTGGCCAAGATGATGGTTCCCAGCTTTCCGTGTTTGCCATACGCTCGTCACCATTTTTAATGTTATTCATTAAAGTGCTGAAGAATTCTAAGGTCCAATTAGCAACTAACTGTGTTTCAATTCCGCGAGCTGCTGTTCTTCCTAATGTTGAGAATAAAGCGCCTACAGGAACATTTAGATGAGACAATGCACCATTAACAGCCTCTTGAATTTCTTTGTTACCTCGACCGTAGCCCACTAATAAACGAGCAAGTGGTCCAACTTCCATTGGTAATCCTTTCCAACGTGGTGTTTTAATAAAGCTATAGGCTTCTTCAACATTTAACTGTTCGTAAGGTGGTTTTGGTCCTGTATATTTTATATTAGTTTCGCCTTCCCAAGGATGTCTTCCTTTGTCTTTTCCTTCAGCATAATTATCGTACCAAGAATTGTTTACAAATTCCTCTATTTCTTCAGTACTTCTATGATCTACATCGTGTACTTTCGATAAATCATTATTCAAAATAATTCCTTGTTGGAATTTAAAACTTGATAAATCGGCATAACCATTCGTAGGGAAATCACCATAAGACATATAGTTTCCAATTCCTTTTCCAATTCCTCCCCAGTCTTTGTAGAAAGATGCAATAGCTAATAAATCAGGGATATAAACTTTATCGATAAATTCTTTTCCTTCTTTCAATAATTTTTCAACATGCATGAGGCGTTCAGCATTTAAACCACCAGCGCCATCAGAATTTATGGCACAGGCCATTCCACCAACTAAGTAGTTTGGATGTGGATTTTTACCTCCAAATATGGTATGAACTTTTACAATTTCTTTTTGCCATTCTAATGCTTCTAAATAATGTGCAACAGCTAATAAATTAACTTCAGCGGGTAATTTCATTTGAGAATGCCCCCAATAGCCGTTGGCAAAAATTCCTAATTGTCCGCTTTCAACAAATTTTTGAACTCTTTTTTGTACATCTGAAAAATAACCAGGTGAACTTTTTGGCCAACTCGATATACTTTGTGCTATTTCAGAAGTTTTCTTTGGGTCGGCTTTTAAAGCATTTACAATATCTACCCAGTCTAATGCGTGTAAATGATAAAAATGAACTGCGTGGTCATGCATATACAAAGCACCTTCCATGATATTACGCACCATTTCTGCATTTGGAGGTACAGCTATTCCTAAAGCATCTTCAACAGCTCTTACGGATGTTAACGCATGTACCGTTGTACAAACACCGCAAGTACGTTGTACAAAAGCCCAAACGTCTCTAGGATCACGCCCTTTAACAATGCTTTCAATACCTCTAACCATGGTACTTGAACTAAAGGCGTCGACGATGACACCATCTTTAATTTCTGCTTCTATTCTTAAATGACCCTCAATTCGTGTAATTGGGTCAACTACTATTCTATTTGCCATTGTTATACGTTTTAAGAATCAATATTTTTTTCATTTTTTTTGTCACTTTTTATTCTTTTCATGAGCTCTTTTCTTTTAGAAATATTTGCTCCAATTGCGTGTAAAGCAATGCCTCCAGCTAATACACCAGCGGCAACTTTACCAACCGTATCTGCGTTGCTTTCTACCGCAAAGCCAGGTACTTTTGTGGTTCTCTCATAGAAAGGTCCGTTATCCCAGAAATCTTCTTCACTACAACCAATACATCCGTGGCCAGATTGTATTGGAAAACTAACTCCGTTATTCCATCTCATGCTTGCACAGGCATTGTAGGTCATAGGACCTTTACATCCTACTTTATATAGACAATATCCTTTTTTTGAATTATCATCATCAAATGTTTCAGCGAATAAACCTGCATCATAATATGGACGGCGGTAACATGTGTCATGTACTCGTTTTCCATAGAATGCTTTTGGTCTACCTAAACGATCTAATTCTGGTAAACGTCCAAACGCGACAACGTGCATAATAACACCTGCCATAACTTCTCCAATAGGTGGACAGCCAGGAACTCTAATAATTGGTTTATTTTTTACGATTTTATGAATTGGAGTCGCTTCTGTTGGATTTGGTTTAGCTGCTTGTACACATCCGTTTGATGCACAACTTCCCCAAGCAATAATTGCTTTGGCTCCAGCAGCAGCTTCTAAAAATGTTTCTTTGGCCGATTTTCCTGCAATACAGCAGTAATTGCCATCATCACCTAGTGGTATAGAACCTTCAACACATAAAATGTATTCACCATAATACTTTTTCATGGTGTCATGTTTCGCTGCTTCAGCTTGATGCCCAGATGCTGCCATTAAGGTTAATGAATAATCTAATGATATACGGTCTAAAATAATATCAGCTACAATTGGGTGATTCGACCTGATAAAAGATTCACTGCAACATGTGCATTCTTGATAATGTTCCCAAATAACTGGTAATCTAGGAGTATTTTCCAATGATTGGGCAATTTGACCAACCATAGAATTTTCTAAACCCATAAATGCAGCCATATAGGTAGAAAATTTCATAAAATCTCTACGGGTATAACCTTGTTTTATAATGGTATCGTAATAGGTATCCCGTTTTTCATTAGTATTAGACATATGCGAAGTTTTTAATATTAAGAGACAAATTAACCTTATTTTTCAATTTTTAATAAAATTGAACGGAACTAAATTACAATTTATTTTCTTTAGTTGCGCATTAACCAGCTAATTTAGAATGTTTTAAAATAAGACCAAATAACCTTATAATTAATACTAAAACAACCCATTAATTCAAAATAATTTATAGATGTAGGATTCTAATTATATAATTTGTAATTTCGATTATCAATAATTTGAAGATAAAATGCACGAATTATCAATAGCATTAGGCATCGTTAAAATAGCCGAAGATGAAACAAAAAAAGCAAATGCAAAACAAGTTATTAAAATTGAACTTGAAATTGGTACATTAGCAGGTGTTGAGTTTGAATCTTTAAATTTTGTATGGAATTCTGCCATAAAAGATACAGTATTAGAATTTGCCAAAAAGGAGATTGACATTATTAAAGGAATTGGAAAATGTATAGATTGCGATACAGAATTTGATATGGATAACATTTATGATTGTTGCCCTAAATGTGGAAGTAATTTTAAGGGTATATTGAAAGGTAAGGAATTAAGAGTAAAAACATTAGAAGTCATTTAAATTAAAAAATATGTGTGGAACTTGTGGATGTGGAACCGGTAAAAACGGTCCTATTATTTTAAAACCTGGTGAAGAAAAGCTTGAACATTCTCATGACGAACATACTCATGAACATTCTCATGAAGGACATACTCATACACATGAAAATGAACATCATCATCACAATGATCATTCTCATTCTCACGATCATTCACATGAGCATAAACATAAAGTATTAACTATTGAAAGAGATATTCTACAAAATAATCAATTATTAGCAGCTAGAAATAGAGGATATTTTGAAGCGAAAAATATATTTGCACTGAATATGGTGAGCTCTCCTGGTTCGGGGAAGACTTCTATTTTAGAACGCACCTTAATTGATCTAAAGCACGAAATTTCATTTTATGTAATTGAAGGTGATCAACAAACAATGAATGATGCAAATAGAATTGATGCATTAAATATTCCAGTTGTTCAAATAAATACTGGAAAAGGGTGTCATTTAGAAAGTGATATGGTTTTTGAAGCTGTTAGAAAGTTAGAAATAAAAGACAATTCTATTTTAATGATTGAAAATGTGGGCAATTTAGTTTGTCCGTCTATGTTCGATTTAGGTGAAAGTAAACGCGTGGTAATTATTAGTACTACTGAAGGAGAAGACAAGCCAATTAAATATCCTGATATGTTTCATACCTCTGATATTTGTATAATCAATAAAATAGATTTGTTACCATATGTAAAGATTGATGTCCAAAAATTAAAAAATTATGCGTTACAAGTGAACCCAAATTTGCAATTTTTTGAAGTTTCGGCAACAACTGGTGAAGGAATGGAAGCTTGGTATGGTTGGCTAAAAGCTCAAAGTAAAAAGGTTAAAGGGTAAAGGTTAAAGGCTGAAAATCAAAAATCGTAAATCGTAAATAAATATGTGTTTATCAATTCCAGGAAAATTAATAGAAATAACATCTCAATTAGATGAAACTTTTAGAGTAGGAAAAGTATCCTTTGATGGTGTTTTGAGAGAGGTAAGTTTAACCTTAGTTCCTGAAGCAAATATAGGTGATTACGTTTTGGTCCACGTGGGTGCAGCTATTTCTATTATTGATGAAGACGAGGCTCTAAAAACGTTTGACTTATTAAAACAGTTGGGCGAACTACATGATTTAGATGAACCTTCAGATGAATAAAAAACTGTCTAAAAATAAGTATAATTAACCTTTCAATAGGAGGAGAAATTACTAATTATTAATTTTTAGACAGTTAATTTTTATTGTTGATAGGCGTGTTTATATGGCTCTCCGCTAAGTATTTTACATAAATCTGCCTCAATAGATTCTCTTGGATATTCCACAAATCTACCAATTTCTTTGCCGTTTCTAAAAAAAATAAAAGTTGGAACTCTTTGAATATCATAGCCTGCTTGTAAATTATCTGGAGTTACCTTAGCTCGATCAACAGCTATCATTTCTAAGTTTTTATAATCCAATCCAGCTTCATCCATAATTTTGTAAAATACAGGAATATGCTCTTGGCTATCACCACACCAAGTTCCCATAAAACCTTTAATAGTTACATCCTTTAATAATGGAGTTATTTTAGCTAACACTTTTTTATTAACAATGTGATCTTCATAATTAAAATCGAACCAAATATTAAATGGCTCATTAGAAAAAAACTCTTTTTGAGTAATCCCTATCAAATTTCCACTTTGATCAATTTTTGGATAAACTTCTTGTTTTTGTGCTTTACAGTTTAATGTACCCACAATAAAAACACATAGAATTAATTTTTTCATTTTTATTCATATTTAATAGCATAAAGTTACGAATTATATTAATGAAAATTGAGACATTTCTTCGGGTTTTTCTATACCCATTAATTTTAATATAGTAGGTGCTATATCACCCAAAACACCATCTTTTATTTGTGTTAAATCTTTATCAATCAAAATTATTGGAACCGGATTGGTTGTATGAGCTGTATGAGGCGTACCATCAGGGTTTATCATGGTTTCACAATTACCATGGTCTGCAATAATTATTGTTGTATAGTTATTTTCAATGGCTGACTTTACAACATCTTCAACACATTTATCAACAGTTTCACACGCCTTAATTGCTGCTTCCATAATACCAGTATGTCCAACCATATCTCCATTTGCAAAATTCAAACATACAAAATCAACTTCTTTTTTATTTAACTCAGGAATAATGGCATCTCTAATATCAAAAGCGCTCATTTCTGGTTGTAAGTCGTAGGTTGCAACTTTTGGAGACGGACATAATAATCTTTTTTCGCCAATAAATTCTTGCTCTCGTCCTCCTGAAAAGAAAAAAGTTACATGTGGATATTTCTCAGTTTCGGCAATTCTAATTTGTTTTTTCCCTGCCTTTTCTAATACTTCACCTAAGGTATTTTCTAAATTATCTGTGTTATATATTACGTTGATATTATTAAAAGTCTCATCGTAATTGGTCATTGTAACAAAATGAAGTGGTATTTTTTTCATTCCAAATTCTGAAAAATTATTTTGAGATAACACTTCGGTTAATTCACGTCCTCTATCAGTTCTATAATTGAAGAAAATAACAACATCATCTGCCATTATTTGGGCTTTTGGGGCACCAAATTCATCTATTAAAATAATTGGCTTAATAAACTCATCAGTAATATTATTTGCATAGCTTTTTTCAATGCTTTCAATAGCATTTGTAGATGTTGAGCCAATTCCATTTACCAAAGCGTCATATGATATTTTTACACGTTCCCAACGTTTATCTCTATCCATAGCAAAATAGCGACCAGTTACTGAAGCTAATTCTCCGGTTGATTTTGCCATATGATTTTGAAGTTCATGGATAAAGATTTTCCCTGATTTCGGGTCGCAATCTCTTCCATCTGTAAATGCATGAACATAAACATTTTCAATTTTATTTTCAGCAGCAACATCTAACAAGCCTTTTAAATGCTCAATATGAGAATGAATTCCACCATCTGAAACCAGCCCTAATAAATGAACTTTTTTATTTTGAATTTGAGCATATGTTAAAGCATTTAACAACACTTTTTCTAATCCCAAGGTTTTCTTTTTAACGGCCATATTAATTCTTACCAAATTTTGATAAACAATTCGTCCTGCCCCTAAATTCATATGTCCAACTTCACTATTTCCCATTTGACCTTCAGGTAGACCAACATGTTCACCATCGGTACGCAAACTTGCATTTGCATATTTCGAGTATAAACTATCAATATAAGAAGTGTTTGCATTATAAACTGCTGATACCGCTGGTTCTTGGGTAATTCCCCAACCATCTAAAATCATTAAAATTACTTTCTTGTTCATCTAATTATAGTTAAAATCTTGACACGCAAATATACAAAGTATAAAGAGTTTGTAATTTATATTAAGCCTTTAATTAAGTTAAATTTTACTAAAACGATTGCGAGAAAGAATTGAAAAGATTAGAATTAAGATGAATTTAAAATGTTGAAAGTCAAATTTATAATTAATACGAAGGTTTTTATTCAACCATTTTTTTCGAAATACTGCTACTTGCAATTTTAGAAGCAAAATACCCAAGAAATAGAATGGTAATTATAACCGTAATTATATTCATTTGGGTTAGTTTCACAGGATACGGAAGGTGAGGAGTGATCATAAAAAAGTGAAATTGATTTTGTAAATACACTAAAATGATTCCAATTGTGAGCCCTATAAATAGACCGATAAGAGTTAACAAAAACCCTTGTAAAACAAAAATATGTTTAATTTCCTTTAGTGTTGCACCTAAATTGTAAAGGGTTCTTAGGTTTTCACGTTTATCTAAAATCATCATAATAATAGCCCCAATAACATTAAATAGCGCTATTATTAATATTAGCGTAAATATTAAATAGGAAACTAAATTTTCGGTATTTAGCATTTTGTAAAAAACAGCATTTAACTGCTCACGAGTTTCAATTTTAAAACTGGATCCAAACTTGCTTTGTAAGTTGTTGATTAAGGACTCTTTGTTGCCAATATTTGAGACTTTAATTTCAATTGCCGAGATTTGATTTGATTCATAACTTAATAATTCCTGAGCATTTTCTAAAGAAACAAAAGTGAATTTTGTATCAATTTCATCAGTTAAAGCAAAAACTCCAATGGGTTGAGTATGGATGGTATTAAAAGCATTTTTAGGATTGATAATATAATCGTTTCCAGGTTTTGGTACATATATTTTTAAAGGTTCTAAAAAATCGAACACCCCAATAGACAATAAATTTGAAATACCATTTCCTACAACAGCTCCTGCCGAATATTCAGAAGTCAGCCAAGTTCCAACATAAACGGTTGTATCAATTTTAGTTACTTTCGTATAATTAGTGTCAACGCCTTTAATAAAAGCAATGTGGGTTTTATTATGAAATTCGAAAAAAGCTCTTTCTTCAATTACTTTTGTGAAGGATTCAATGTCTTTTTCCAAGTTTAATTTTTCTTCAAAAGAGGAGTCATAAAAAAACGACTTTCCTTTTGACGCAGAAATTTTTATATCTGGATCAGAAGTGTTTAAAAAACCAATACTAAACTCTCTCAGTCCCGAAAAACCAGATAAAACTATGAAAAGTGCAAGTGTGCCAATAACTACCCCAATACCCGCAATTAAAGTAATTATGTTAATAGTGTTATTGCTACTTTTAGAAAATAAGTACCGTTTAGCTATGTACAAAGAGAATTTCAATTTATCGTTTTTGTCTTTGCTCTAAAATAGTAGGATTTTTTATAGGGTTTTCTTCTTCGCCTTTTAAGGCATTGTCAATTCCTTCAATATAATCTAAACTATCATCAACATAAAATAAGAGTTCAGGCATTCTGCGCAATTGATTTTTAGTGCGTTGAGCCATTTCATACCTAATAGTTGCGGTATTCTCTTTTACACCTTTTAAAATAGTATCTCTATTAACCTGCGGGAAAATACTTAAATAAATTTTCGCTTGAGATAAATCGCTAGTAACATTTACTTTGCTAACAGAAATAATAACACCTCTCATTCCATCACGTGCTGCACTTTGTAACACATCTGCAAGGTCTTTTTGTAAAACACCTGCAATCTTTTTTTGTCTATTTGTTTCCATAGTTGCAAAAATAACATTTAAAAGTACATAATTATTATTTTTGTTTTTCATTCAACGGATAAAGTTCCAGAAATTTTTATAGAAAGTTGAATTTTCACAGAATAAAGGAGCATTTATTTCAGTAAATTTGTACCATAATTTTGAAATAAAATAAATGAATAAAATTGAACATATAGGAATAGCGGTTAAAGATTTGGCAAAAGCGAACGAATTGTTTGCCTTAATATTTGGAAAACCGCATTATAAAGTAGAAGAAGTTATAAGTGAAGGTGTAAAAACATCTTTTTTTGAAGTAGGTCCAAATAAAATTGAATTATTAGAAGGAACAAATGAAAATAGTCCTATTTCAAAATTTATCGAAAAAAAGGGAGAAGGTATTCATCACATTGCTTTTGCGGTTGATAATATTTTAGCAGAGGTTGAACGATTGAAAAATGAAGGTTTTATTGTTTTAAATGAAATCCCAAAAAAAGGAGCCGATAATAAATTGGTAGTTTTTATACATCCAAAATCTACAAATGGAGTGCTGATTGAGTTATGTCAGGATGCAAGTTAAAAAACGAGTCATTAAAAAGTAGGTTACCATTGTAAATGAGTTCGAAAAAAAATCAATAAAATAACTCATAAAAAACCACATGGCAACTAAGAACAAATTTGTATATTGCAGCACTAAATAAAGACATTTCTGTTGGATAAAACATTTGAAAAATACCAAAAAAGAAGATTAAGATCTTCCTATATATCTGTTGTAGTAAGCATTGCTTTAGTATTATTTTTGGTTGGTTTATTGGGCTTAATTGTTCTCAAAACTAAAAGTATTACAACCCATTTTAAAGAAAAAGTAGCCATTACATTATTTTTAAAAGACAATGTTTCCGACAAAGATTTAAAAACCTTACAGGCTGAACTTAAAAAGGAACCATATACAAAAAGCATTATTTATATTTCTAAAGAAGAAGCAGCAAAAAAATATTCTGAAGAAATTGGAGAAGATTTTGTTGCTTTTTTAGGAGATAATCCTTTAAAAAACGCCATTGATATTTCTTTAAATTCTGAATTTGTTACTCCTGAATTAATGTTAGAAATTGAAAAGGAATTGATGAAAAGAAGCATTATTTCTGAAGTTTCTTACGATAAACCTTTGATTGAATTATTAACTCAAAATATTAATAGGTTAAGTTTTTGGATGTTGGCGTTCAGTGGTTTATTTACCTTAATTGCAGTTGTTTTAATTAATAGTTCAATTAGATTATCGGTTTATTCTAAAAGATTTACTATTAAAACAATGCAAATGGTTGGTGCTACAAAAAGTTTTATTAGAATTCCATTTATTTGGAAAAGCGTTAAATTAGGTATTTTAGGTGCATTTGTTGCATTTGTTGGTTTAGTTGCATTTGCCTTTTATGTAAACAATGCTATTCCAGAATTAGAAATACTTGCCGATTACAGTATTTTTGGAATTATATTTTTAATTATTATTTTATTAGGAATATTAATTACGTTTTTAAGTACGTTTTTTGCAACACAACGATTTTTAAATTTAAGATCAGATGAACTCTATTATTAGATTATGGCAAATAAGAACGAAAATGAAAACAAGCCTGAATTTCTTTTTGGTAAAAGAAATTACATAATTATGGCAATTGGAATTGCATTTATTGCTGTTGGATTCATATTAATGGCTGGTGGAGGCAGCGATAATCCTGATGTTTTTAATGAGGAAATGTATAATTTTCAGCGTATTAGATTAGCTCCAACATTGGTGCTAATTGGGTTGGGTATTCAAATTTATGCCATATTAACAGGACATAAAAAGTAAGCATGAATTTTTATGAAGCTATTTTATTAGCCATTATTGAAGGGATAACGGAGTATTTGCCTGTTTCTTCAACTGGTCATATGATTATTGCTTCATCTTTTTTACAAATTGCAAATGACGATTTTACCAAATTATTTACTATAGTTATTCAACTTGGAGCCATCTTAGCAGTTGTTGCTTTGTACTGGAAACGATTTTTTCAAAGTGTTGATTTTTATTTAAAATTGGGAGTTGCCATTATACCAGCCATAATTTTCGGGTTAATTTTTAATAAAGCAATTGATGTTTTATTGGAAAGCCCTTTAATTGTAGCAATGTCCTTAATAATAGGAGGGTTTCTATTGTTAAAAGTAGATGATTGGTTTATTTCCAATGAAAAGGAAACAAATAAAAGTTTGACTATATCCTATGGAATGGCTCTAAAAATTGGTTTTTTTCAGGTTTTAGCAATGATTCCCGGTGTTTCAAGAAGCGGTGCAACAATTGTTGGTGGTTTAACACAAAAGTTAAATAGAAAAACGGCTGCCGAATTTTCTTTTTTTCTAGCTGTGCCTACCATGTGTGGAGCTACTGCAAAAAAACTATTTGACTATTTTAACAATGGATTTACCTTAAGTTCTGAGGAAATTAACCTTCTTATTTTAGGAAATTTTATTGCTTTTTTAGTTGCAATGGTTGCAATTAAATCTTTTATAGATTATTTGAGTAAAAGTGGATTTAAACTATTTGGCTATTACCGTATCTTGTTGGGTATTTCAATAATTATAATTCATTTTTTCTTATATCCTTTAACAATTATATAATGTTAACACTTGAAGATTTTAAATCGGGACAAGTTTTATTGATTGACAAACCTCTAAATTGGACTTCATTTCAGGTGGTAAATAAATTACGTTGGAATATTACTCACAAGTTCAATATTAAAAAATTAAAAGTTGGTCATGCTGGTACTTTAGATCCATTGGCAACGGGTTTGTTAATAATTTGCACTGGAAATTTCACTAAAAAAATTGATGAATATCAGGCTCAAATAAAGGAATATACAGGCGAATTAACTCTTGGAGCAACCACTCCAAGTTACGATTTAGAAACCGAAATTAATCAAATCTACTCAACAGAACATATTACCAAAGAATTAATTTATGATATTACAAAACTTTTTATTGGCGAAATAGATCAAAAACCACCAATTTTTTCAGCCATAAAAAAAGAAGGGAGACGTTTGTATGAGATTGCTAGAGAAGGGAATACAGTTGAAATTGAAGCAAGAAAAATTACTATTAATGAATTTGAAATTACAAAAATAGATTTTCCAAGAATTGAATTTAGAGTAGTTTGTAGCAAAGGAACTTATATTAGATCATTAGCCTATGATTTTGGGAAGGCTTTAAATTGTGGCGCTCACTTATCTCAGTTAAGAAGAACTAAAATTGGAAACTTCCATATAAATAATGGTATAACTATTGATGACTTTATTGCTAACCTATAAAAAAGTACTATGAAAAATAGCCTATCTATTGTTGTACTATTACTTTCTTTTTATGGTTTTTCTCAGAAAAGAGCCATGTATAATTTTAATGTAAATTGGACGCTGGCCTATAATGATAATTTTAATATAGCTAGTGCTCTAAATAATGAAGAAGATAACACTTTTTTTGTAGCAGGAGCCTTTTTTTTTAGAAATGGAGTAGATGTTGAAATAAATAATTTTATGACTATTGGGGCAAATATTGGGTTAGATTGGCATCCAAATATCAATTTGTTGGCAATTCCTTATTATCTAGATACAAAGGTTGCAATTTCACATGTTGATGACGATAAATTTTATGTAGAAGTGGGTATTGGAAAACTTTTAAAACTTGGTAGCAATTTCGAAAATGGTGATTATTATAAAATTGGTTTAGGGTATAATATTGCAACTGGACAAAATTTTGGAATTGTACTAAGCACAGCATTTCATCAAAAAAAAATAAAAAATATGGTAAACGGAAGGTTAAATAGTTTTTCTATCGGGTTGGGAATAATATTTTTATAGTAATCGTCCTAACCAACTATCCATAATATTTATCTCCCAATCGAACTCTAATTCTTCTTTGGTGTTAAGCATCGTATTAAAAACTATCGTATTTTTAGAAACACTATTGTTTTTTATTAACAGTTTAAATTCTTTTAACTCTTTGTATTGAACATACTCTCCTTGTTTGTAACAAACATTAATTTTATCTAAAAGCAACACTTCATATTTTTGCTCTATTTGTAAAATAAGACTAATTAATGCATCGTGATTTTCAAGACTTAAAGGTGTAATACTTACGTCAACAACAATAATAATAAATCGATCATAACGAATTTCATACGAACAATTAAAAGGTATTTCGTCTGATTCCCATTTGTTTAAAAATGCTGTTACCAAACTGTTTATTTCAAGAAGTTCTATTTCATAGAATTTTCTGCTCGAAGGAAAAATAAATAGTTTTGCGTCGTCTGGAATTTCATCAAAAGGAAGTATCATTTAAAATATTTTGAGTCAAATATATTTAATAAATACAACTAAACCGACTTAAATATTTCAATAAAATCTTCTTGAATTGATAAGCCTTTATCTTTATTATACCAAAGCTGAAGGTCTTTTTTGAATTCAGCATTTAAACTTCCATGTTGTAATTTGAAATTTTCTACCATTTTAGAAGCTATCGAGGGTCTTGGCCCCCAAGTTTCTACGATGGAATTTTCATTATTTAAAATAATTACTTTTGGAATTGATTTACTTCCGTTGGTTAAAAAAAGGTTCATTAGATCTTCATTCTCATCTCTTAAAACAATTTTAAGGTCAATTTTGGGAGAAAAACTTGCTATTTTATTTAAAACTGGTATTATTTGCGCTGCATCACCACACCAACCTTCGGCAATAACTAACATTGTAATTTTTTCAGTTAAAAGATCTGTTGTTTTTTTTGTCTCTTCTGTTAAAGAAATGGTTTTATCTAACCGATCCATTCTTTTATTATTTAAAATGCTATAATCTAATAACACAGATGATTGCTCTTTTCCTGTAGATTTTTCTTGTTTCAATAAATTTTGTACTGAAGTTCTGTAATTACTATAGTTTGAACTTTTTGCTAAACTTTTATTTATTAGGGGGTTATTCATTTTTTTTGTATATTTATTTCAGTTTTTGACAGATTTTTTAAGTTGCTTACAAAGTGAGTAATTTATCAGAAAAATGCAAATTTAAGGCAATATTTTAAAACGGAATGTAAAGGATGTTACTAAATAAGGGATAAAAACATCTTTTATTCGTTTTGTATGATATTTGTCATTTTATATTTCAAGTAGGCTCAATATATTTGTCAAAATTCATTAACGTTAATTCTATAATTATGAAAAAAATCAATGTATCAATCTGGCTTTTAGCAGTAGCCGCCATGATTATTATTTCTTGCAAAGGAGAAACTAAATCAACAAATGACGACTCAACTTCAGATGCGGTGAGTGAAGGAAAAGGACAATCCGCCGTTACTGATGATGTTTCTGCAGCAAATGCGTTACAAGTTGCAAAATCGTTGGACGATTTTAAAACATTAGTTGTAGCTATTGAGGCAGCAGGTGTAGAAGATGCAGTTGTAAATGTTGGGCCTCTTACAATATTTGCTCCGCTAAATAGTGCTTTTGAAAAACTTCCAGCAGGTACGGTAGAAGGATTGCTCAAACCAGAAAACAAAAGTCAACTTGCATTTATTTTAACCAACCATGTAGCACCCGCAAATTACCCTGATACACAATTAGTTAAAGAAGCTCAAAAAGGAAGAAAATTGTATATGGCTTCAGGCAAATATTTAGTAGTTGAAGAAAAAGAAGATGGAATTTATGTTGGTGGGACAAAAGTATTAAAAACGGTTAAAGTAAGTAATGGTTGGATACACGTTATAGGTGATGTGTTAGTGCCAACAGAATAAATAATAAACAACAGTTAATTAAAATAAAATGAAATTAAAATTAGTAGTATTATCAGCAGTAGTAGCTTTAGTAATGAGTTGTGGAAACGATGGTAAAAAGGATGGAACTCAACAAACAGAAGAAAATAAAGAAGCTGCAGTTGTTGACCCAATGCAAGATAAAGGAATTGGTCCAGTTACAAGCATTACCTTAGGTGAAATTGACGATGCATTGGTGGTTGAAGGACAGAAATTATTTGAAGTTAAATGTACGGCCTGTCATAAAATTGGGAAACGTTTTGTTGGTCCAGATTTAACAGGAATAACAGGAAGACGTACTTCTGAATGGATTATGAATATGATTTTAAATCCAGACGAAATGGTTCAAAAAAATGAAGCTGCAAAAAAATTATTAGCAGAGTATTTATCGCCAATGGCAAATCAGAGTTTAACTGAACCAGAAGCACGTGCAATCTTGGAATATTTTAGAACATTAAAAGTTGAATAAACAAAGAGATTAACAAACAACAATTAAATATAATTATATATGAAAACAATTTTTAAATCTTTAATTGCTATTACTATAACGTCACTATTTTTTATTGGTTGTGGTAATAACGATTCAAAACAAAATGGAGCTTTATCTTCTAATGCTGCCGAAAAAGTATATGTTGCTCCTGGTGAGCACGATGAGTTTTATGCTTTTATTTCAGGTGGATTTAGCGGACAATTGGCCGTATATGGACTTCCATCAGGACGTTTATTTAAAGTTATTCCTGTTTTTTCAGTAGATGCTGAAAAGGCGTACGGTTTTAACGAAGAAACTAAACCAATGTTAAATACTTCTCATGGTTTTGTGCCTTGGGACGATTCGCATCATCCAGATATTTCTCAAACAGCTGGAGAATTAGATGGGCGTTGGGTATTTATTAATGGTAATAATACACCTCGTATTGCAAAAATTGATTTAACAACTTTTGAAACTACTGAGATCATTGAAATTCCAAATTCTGCAGGTAACCATAGTTCTTCTTTTGTTACTGAAAATACAGAATACGTTGTGGCTGGAACACGTTTTTCAGTTCCTTATCCACAAAGAGATATGCCTATTAATGAATACAAAGGAAATTTCAAAGGTGCATTAACTTTTATAAGTGTTGATCCAAAAGATGGAGCAATGGATATTAAATTCCAATTAATGATGCCTGGTTTTAATTATGATTTATCGCATCCAGGAAGAGGAAAATCGCATGGTTGGTTTTTCTTTACAACCTATAATACAGAGGAGGCAAATTCTTTATTAGAAGTTAATGCATCACAAAACGATAAAGATTTTATTGCTGCAATCAATTGGAAAAAAATTGAAGAATATGTAAATAAGGGAGGTGGTAAAAAAGCACCAACTAATTATGCACACAATGTGTACGATGAGCATACCCATACTGCGACTTCTACCATGAAAAAAGAGGTATTGATTGTGAATCCGATGGATGTTCCAGGAGCTATTTACTTTTTACCTACTCCAAAATCACCTCATGGTTGTGATGTTGATCCTTCTGGTGAATATATTATTGGAAGCGGAAAACTTGCTGCAGAGTTAACAGCACATTCATTCACTAAAATGTTGGCTGCTATTGAAGGGAAAAAATTTGATGGTGAAGCGTATGGTATTCCAATTTTAAAATACGAAGATATTTTAGGTGGTGTTGTAAAACAACCAGGATTAGGGCCATTACATACTGAATTTGACGGCAAAGGGAATGCGTATACTACATTCTTTATTTCTTCAGAAGTTGTAAAATGGAAATTAGGAACCTGGGAAGTAATTGACAGAAAACCTACATATTATTCGGTTGGTCACTTAATGATTCCTGGAGGAAACTCTCGTAAACCTTTTGGAAAATATGTATTGGCAATGAACAAAATTACAAAAGACCGTTATTTACCAACAGGTCCTGAAGTAACTCAATCTGCTCAATTGTATGATATTACAGGCGAAAAAATGGAATTATTATTAGATTTTCCTACCATTGGTGAGCCACATTATGCTGCAGGTATTCCAGCAAGTATCATCAAAGAGCGTTCTAAAAAAATATATAAGTTAGAAGATAATAAACATAAATATGTTGCTAAATCTGAGGCAGATTCTAAAGTTGTAAGAAATGGAAATGAAGTTCATATTTATATGACCATGATTCGTTCTCATTTTTCACCAGATAATATTGAGGGTGTTCAAGTTGGAGATAAAGTTTATTTTCACGTTACTAACTTGGAACAAGATTATGACGTACCTCATGGAATTGCAATTATTGGAGCAAACACTTCTGAATTGCTGATTATGCCAGGGCAAACTGAGACATTTATATGGGAACCAAAACAAGTTGGAGTTTGGCCATTTTATTGTACCGATTTCTGTTCTGCGTTACATCAAGAAATGCAGGGATATGTTAGGGTATCACCTAAAGGTTCCAAAGTACCTTTAACTTTTACCCTTGATGGAGACCCTGTAGGAGCTAAATAAAATTCTTTTTGATTGATTTAGAAGAATTTTTAAACGGGCAAGAGTTTAAATCTCTTGCCCGTTTTTCATTAAAAATATATAAGACTATACTATCCTTTATGTGAGTTATATTACAAACCTTTACCTAGTTATTTTGTAAATTTGTTAGACAAATTATATTAAATAATTAATTTAAATTTAAACTAATAAATATTATGAAGAAATCAAAAATATTAATGATTGTTGGTTCTTTACTATTGCTTGCATTATTTGTATTTCCACTTTGGAACATAACTCTAGAAGCACCTCAATATCCAATTCCATTAGGTATGGATATACACATAAATAAATTTAGTGATACTCACGAATTTGATATTAAAAATATCAACCTTATGAATCATTATGTAGGTATGCAGTACATTCCTGAAACAATTCCAGAGTTTAAAATTTTCCCAATAGTTATTGCTATTATGGTTGTATTAGGTGTATTTATAGGTATTTTAGGAAAGCATAAACTTTATTTAGTTTGGATTGTTTTAATATGTTTGCTTGGAATTGCTGGGATGTATGATTTTTATTTGTGGGAATACGACTATGGTCATAATTTAGATCCAAAAGCAATAATGAATTTCAAAAATCCTGACGGTACACCTATGGGATTTCAACCTCCATTATTTGGCTCTAAAGATATTTTAAATTTTAAAGCGCATTCTTACCCAAGGCTTGGTGCCTATTTAATGTTCGCAGGTGTTTTTTTAACAATAGTTGCTTTTTTTATAGGAAAAAAGGAATCTAAAATATAAAAAAAAAATAACTCGTTAGAAAATAGTTAAAAATGAATGTTTTCAAATTAACTATTCATTTTAATGTATATTTATAAAACTATTAATTTCAAAAACAATGAAGGTTAAACTTTATAAGCCAGTTATTGGCATTATCATACTATTGTTCACATTTTCGTGTAAAATTGAACCACAGGCTATTGAGTATGGAAAGGATCAATGTAATTTTTGTGTAATGAATATTGTTGATAATACTTATGCAGCGCAATACGTTACATCGAAAGGAAAGCAATTTAAATTTGATGCGGTTGAATGTTTGGTAAATGATTTAATTAAAAAGGATAAGGAGGGTATAGCAATTATATTGGTTGCTAATTACAGTAATCCTGGAGAAATGATCGATGCAAAATCAGCCTTTTATTTAATTAGTCCAGCAATTAAAAGTCCTATGGGTGAAAATCTTTCTGCGTTTAATTCTCAAATAACAGCTGAAGAATATCTTAAAATGAATGTAGGCGAAATTTACACTTGGGAAAGTTTAAACCAATATTTTATAAATAAATAATGTTAAGAGGCGGTTTAATTTTAGTATTTCTAAGTTTAGGTTTTTTGGGTCAAGCTAAAAAAATTGAAGTTTGTAGTACTTGTGAAATTAGTTCCATTAAAAAAGCTGTTGAAGTTGCTAAAGATGGCGATGTTATATTTGTCAAAAAAGGTATTTATAAAGAAAACAGTATTGAAATATATAAATCTATTACAATTTATGGCGAAGTTGGAACTATTGTAGATGGTAGTAATAAAGAAGGAATTTTTATAATATCTGCTAATAATTTTACCATTAGAAATTTAAAAATCATTAATGTTGGTATAAGTTATATCAAAGAACAGTCTGCCATTAAAGTTTTTAAGAGCAATAATTTTACCATTAAAAACATAGTTCTTGCAAATGTCTATTTTGGATTTTTAATAGAAAAATCCCATTTCGGAAAAATTATAAATAATACTGTATCCAGTCTTGCTAAAAATGAAGCCAATTCTGGAAATGGAATTCATATTTGGCATAGTTCTAATGTGGAAGTGGAAGGAAATGAGGTTTTTGGAATGCGTGATGGTATTTATTTCGAATTTGTAACACAAAGTAAAATTCACAATAATTTCAGTCATAATAATATTAGGTACGGTCTTCATTTTATGTTTTCAAATAATGACACTTATTACAATAACGAATTTAAAAACAATGGTGCAGGAGTTGCAGTTATGTTTTCAAAATTTATAAAAATGTATCAAAATAAATTTATTCATAATTGGGGATCTGCATCGTATGGACTTTTGCTCAAAGAAATTTACGACGCTGAGATTTATAATAATATTTTTCAGGAAAACACCATTGGAATTAAAGGAGAAGGTTGTAACAGAATAAATTATAAGAATAATACCTTTTTACGAAATGGTTGGGCTATTAAAATTGCCGGAGCTTGCTATGCAAATATTTTTGAATATAACGATTTTTTACATAATTCATTAGATTTGTCATATGATACGAAGGTTAATGATAATAAATTTGAAAATAATTATTGGAGTGAATATACAGGTTACGATCTAGATAAAGATGGGATTGGAGATATACCTTATAGACCAGTAAAACTATTTTCGTATATAGTAAATAGAACACCAGAAGCGTTGGTTTTATTAAGAAGTTTATTTGTTGATATTATCAATTTTTCTGAAAAAGTTTCACCTGTTTTTACCCCCGATGATTTAATGGATATCAACCCTGTAATGAAAAGAATAAATGATTGATTTTAAAAATTTACACAAACGATTTGGAAAATTAACCGTTTTAGACGGCTTAGATTTAGCAATTAAAAAGGGTGGAATTTCCGCTATTCTCGGTCCGAATGGATCGGGAAAAACAACGTTAATAAAATGCTTATTAGGCATGGTAATTCCAAATGAAGGAGAAATCACTTTTAAGGATGAAAGTGTTTTAAAAAAGTGGGATTATAGAAACGATTTAAATTATTTGCCTCAAATTGCAAATTTCCCTCCAAATTTAACCGTTTTTGAATTGATTCAAATGGTTAAAAATCTTCGTCCAAAAGAATCTAATGAAAAAGAATTAATAGATTTATTTGGGTTGAACGATTCGCTTCAAAAAAAATTAGGAAACCTTTCAGGAGGCACCAAACAGAAAGTAAATATTGTACTTGCGTTTATGTTTGATAGTGAACTACTAATTTTAGATGAGCCTACAAATGGATTAGACCCAATTGCATTAATTTATTTAAAAGAACTCATTCAAAAAGAAAAGGAAAAAGGAAAAACCATTTTAATTACTACTCATATTATGAGTTTTGTTGATGAAGTTGCTGATGATATTGTGTTTTTATTAGATGGTAAAATTTATTTTAAGGGAAGTATTGACGAGCTTAAAAAACACACAAATATCGATAATTTAGAGCATGCAATTGCCAACTTAATATCCAAACAATATGCTTAAAATATTAAAATATAGTTTTTACGATTTAATGCGAAGCCGTTGGAGTTATGTGTATTTTGCTTTTTATTTAGCACTTGGTTTTGTGTTGTTATTCTTAAATAACGATGTGTCAAAAGCAGTGATAACATTAATGAACATTATCATAGTATTAACACCAATGATTGGAACAATTTTTGGCGTAATGTATTACTATAATTCCAAAGAATTTACCGAATTATTATTGGCACAACCGATAAATAGGAATAAAATTTTTATGGGGCAATACTTAGGTATTTCGCTGTCATTAACCTTAAGTTTAGTATTAGGTTTAGGAATTCCATTTATTGCCTACGGTTTGTTTAAGTCATCTGCAATATTTGATTTCAGTTTATTACTTGTTATAGGTTCTTTCTTGAATTTCATTTTTGTTGCACTATCTTATAATATTGCACTTTCAACTGAAAATAAAATTAAGGGTTTTGGATATGCTATTTTAATGTGGTTGTTTTTTGCAGTAATTTATGATGGTATTTTCTTAATTTCTTTAGTAATGTTTGATCAATATCCATTGGATAAATTTTCATTAATTGCCACCATGTCCAATCCAATTGATTTATCTCGCATTTTAATTTTATTAAAGTTAGATATTTCGGCTTTATTAGGTTATACAGGTGCCGTTTTCAGAAAGTTCTTTGGAACTAATTTAGGAATGTTTTTATCAATATCCATTCTTGTAATGTGGGTTGTTTTACCAGTTATTAGAATGAATTTTAAACTAAGAAAAAAGGATTTTTAAATTAAATATTTTTTTCCCAATAGAAATTATAACTAGCTTTTCTAATAATTTATGAGTTAAATCCTTTTTTGTAATACTTCATTTTAGCAATATTCATACCTTTGAAATACTATTGTAAATAATAAGATTGTATTTAATGAAGAACTACAAACCAAAAGGAAGATTAACTTCATCAGCATATATAGATGGTGTTTTAAAAGGTGATAGAGTACTACTTTCGCGAGCCATTACAATTATTGAAAGCAGTTTAGAAAGTGATAAACTATTAGCAAAAAACATTATACAAACTATATTACCACACTCGGGGAATTCAATTAGAATTGGGATTACAGGGGTGCCTGGTGTTGGGAAAAGTACTTTTATTGAATCTTTTGGTAAACATTTAATTAAGGAAGGGCACAGAGTTGCCATATTGTCGATTGATCCAAGTAGTCAGCGTTCAAAGGGAAGTATTTTAGGAGATAAAACGCGAATGGAGGAATTAGCGAACTTAGAAGAAGCATATATTAGACCTTCTGCATCAGGAGATACATTGGGTGGTGTAGCCAATAAAACAGGGGAAACTATGTTGCTTTGTGAAGCTGCAGGTTATAATGTTGTATTAATTGAAACTGTGGGTGTTGGACAATCTGAAACTGCTGTGCATGGAATGACAGATTTCTTTTTATTACTGATGCTTTCTGGGGCTGGTGATGAACTTCAAGGAATAAAGAAGGGAATTATGGAAATGGCTGATATGGTGGTTATTAATAAAGCGGACGGGAATAATATTAGTATGAGTGAAATGGCACGCATACAATACCAGAATGCACTTCATATTTTTCCTCTATCAGAGTCGGGGTGGAGTCCAGTGGTTAGTACTGCATCAGCAATTAAAAATATTGGAATTTCAAATGTCTGGGATGAAATTAAAAATTTTAAAAGAATGGTTGATGAAAATGGTTATTTCAATAAAAACAGAAATTACCAACAAATACAATGGATGTATAACAATATAAATGAAGAGTTAAAACAATTATTTTACGGTTCAAAAAATATTAAAAATCAACTAAATGATTTAGAAAAAAAGATAATATCAAATAAAATATCGCCTGTAAAAGCCGCAGAGATTATGATTCAAGAATTTAAAAATTCTTTAAATTAAATTTCTGGAATTTATCATTTGTTCAAGTACCAATTCAACCCCATGTTCATTATTGCTTTTGGTTTTAAATTTGGCAATGTTTTTCACATTAGGATGTGCATTTTCCATGGCATAACTAAAATATCCAAGTTCTAGCATATTTAAATCGTTGTTATAATCTCCAAAAACCATGGTTTCTTCTTTGGTTATGCCCCATTTATTTTGAAGAATATTTAAAGCATATCCTTTATTGGCATTATCATGCGAAATATCTAACCAATGTTCCCCAGAAACTATTACTTGCATTTCATTTTCTAAATGCTTTACAACAGGAAAAATATATGTTTCTGAACATTCAAAATGATAAGCAGCTATTTTTAAAAAATTATCATCTGCAACTTTGGTAAGATCTTTTACAATGGTAAATTTTGAATAATAATTTTGAAACATTGAAATAAAGTGTTCATCTTCAGTTTCTATATAGGCCATTTCCTTGCCACATAAAACAATATAAGTATTACTAATTGTGCGTAATAATTTTATTGATTTAATACAGTTTTCCTGTAATAAGGTGGTCGAAAATAATTCAATTTCCCCTTGTTTTACCATGCCACCATTTTCTGCTATAATTGTGATATCATTTTTTATAGGATATAATCTATCTACAATACTATGGTATTGACGACCACTTGCGGCTATAAATTGAATATTTTGGCACTTTAACTGATTAAAAATTGTAAAAAATCGATCACTAACTTCACTTTTTGAGTTTAGTAACGTACCATCCATATCCGTTACAACAAGTTTTACTTTTGAAAAATCCATAGGTTATATTGAAGTGCAAAAATAGTATTCTAAATTTTAATAATTGTAAAAATAAAAGTCTGCTTAAGAAGTATTTGAAACCCGTCATTCTGAAACAAGTTCAGGTTGACGAAGGTTTACTTTTTAAGCAGCCTTAAAATATAATAAGCTAGAATTTTATTCTTTCTCCAAATATTTTTCCATGATAGTAATAGCAGATTCAGAAATTACAGTTCCAGGACCAAAAATGGCTGCTACTTTACGTTTTAGTAAATAATCATAATCTTGTGCTGGAATAACTCCACCTGCAAAAACCATAATATCAGGTCTGCCCAATTTTTCTAATTCACCTATTAATTGAGGAATTAATGTTTTATGTCCAGCTGCTAAACTTGATGCCCCAACAAAGTGAACATCATTTTCAATGGCTTGTTTAGCAACCTCTTCGGGCGTTTGGAATAAAGATCCCATATCAACATCAAAACCTAAATCTGCAAAACTAGAAGCTACAACTTTAGCACCTCTGTCATGACCATCCTGACCCATTTTGGCAATCATTACTCGTGGTCTGCGTCCTTCAATTTCAGCAAATTTATCTGCTAATTTTTGAGCTTTTGCAAACGTAACATCGTTATTTACTTCTTTACCGTACACTCCACTTATTAATTTATTATCTGCTTTATGACGACCAAAATGAACTTCTAAAGCATCTGAAATTTCACCTAAAGTAGCAAAATTTTCAGCAGCTTTAACAGCTAAGGCTAATAAATTGCCTTTGCCAGTTTCAGCACAATAAGACAATGCAGCAATATTTGCATCAACTACTGCCTGATCTCTATTTTCTCTAAGTTTTTTCAAACGTTCAATTTGAGAATCTCTTACAACTGTATTGTCAACCTCTAAAATTTCTATATTAGATTTTTCAGTTGTTTTGAATTTGTTTACTCCCACCAAAATGTCTTGTCCAGAATCTAATCGTGCTTGTTTACGGGCTGACGCTTCTTCAATTCGCATTTTTGGAACACCAGTTTCAATAGCTTTTGCCATTCCGCCAAGTTCTTCAACTTCTTCAATTAATTTCCAAGCTTTTTTAGCAATTTCCTGTGTTAAATATTCAACATAATAACTTCCAGCCCAAGGATCAACTGCTTTTGTAATTTGTGTTTCATCTTGAATAAAAATTTGCGTGTTACGTGCAATTCTCGCTGAGAAATCTGTAGGTAAAGCAATTGCCTCATCCAATGCGTTTGTGTGTAAACTTTGTGTTCCACCTAATCCAGCAGCCATTGCCTCAATACAAGTTCTGGCTACATTGTTAAACGGATCTTGCTCACTTAAACTCCATCCAGAAGTTTGGCTATGGGTGCGTAATGCCATTGATTTTGGATTTTGTGGGTTGAAAGATTTTATGATTTTTGCCCAAAGCATACGTGCAGCACGCATTTTTGCAATTTCCATAAAGTGATTCATTCCAACTGCCCAGAAAAATGATAATCGAGGTGCAAATTCATCAATTTTTAAACCTGAAGCCAATCCAGTTCTAATGTATTCCATTCCATCAGCTAAGGTATATGCTAACTCAATATCAGCTGTGGCACCAGCTTCTTGCATATGGTAACCACTAATAGAAATAGAGTTAAACTTAGGCATATTTTTAGTGGTATAATCAAAAATATCACCAATAATTTTCATTGAAGGTAATGGTGGATAGATATAAGTATTTCTAACCATAAATTCTTTTAAAATATCATTTTGAATGGTTCCACTTAATTGATCTAAGGCAACGCCTTGTTTTCTTGCAGCGGCGATGTAAAATGCCATAATGGGCAATACAGCACCATTCATAGTCATTGAAACTGACATTTTATCTAATGGAATTTGATCGAATAAAATTTCCATATCTAAAATAGAATCAATGGCAACACCTGCTTTACCAACATCACCAGTTACACGAGGGTGATCTGAATCGTACCCTCGGTGTGTAGCTAAATCGAAGGCGACTGAAAGTCCTTTCTGACCTGCAGCCAAGTTTCTTCTATAGAATGCATTTGATTCTTCGGCAGTAGAAAAACCTGCATATTGACGCACTGTCCAAGGTTGAGAAACATACATTGTACTGTAAGGTCCTCTAGTAAAAGGAGGTAAGCCTGCGGCAAATTTTAAATGTTCCGCATCTTTTATATCATCTTTTGTAAAATGTTTTTTTACTGGGATTCCTTCTGGAGTATTCCAAACGTCTTTATTCTCTGAAGCGGCAACTGTTTGTTTAGTTGATGAATTTAGTTTTATATCTGAAAAATCTGGTTTCATCTGTTATTTTTTATTTGATTTAATTGTCAGATGGAATTAGCTAATAATCATTTAGATTTATAAAAATCGTAGAGTACTGGCTTATTTCATACTTCTTAGGATTTAATAGTTTTTTGAATTTTTTTCTGAATGTTTGAAAGTGTAGTTATAACATCTGATTTCATGTTAACACAACCATCTAATCCAACTTCAGTTAATTCACTTAAATTTGCCGGAGCTCCAGCCAATAGCAATACTTTATCAGTGTTTAATGCTCTAAATGCTTTTACAAAAGATACTGCATTTTCATCATAATCTTGGTCCGAACTGCAAATTACAACTACATTAGAATTCGATTTTGCGCTTTCTTGGGCAGCTTCTATGGCCGATAAAAAACTTTTTTCTTGCAAAACATTATAACCACTTACTCCAATAAAATCATACGCAAAAGCAGCTCTGGCTTTACGCATTGTTAAATTTCCAAAACTTGTTAATTCAACTGTTGGTCGAATGCTTGTTTTTGCAACAAATTCTTCGGTGGTTTTTCTAACCGCTTCAATTTCTAATGAAGCTCTTCTAGGTTTTAAAACTTTGGAGTTTGCAATAGAGCCAGATGAAAGTAAGGCTGAATCAACCGTTTCCATTAAATTTGGATACTTGTTAACTCCAACCATTGGTAATCTTCTTTGGCTAATTAACTTTATTTTTTCCTGACGAATTTCAGCAATTTGCTGTTGAATGATTTCGCTTTCGAAAGCGGTGTAAAAACCGCCTTTTATTTCAATTTCTTTGAATAATTCTAATGCTTTTTCAGCAATTTTAATGGTTACTTCTTCAATATAATAACTTCCATCTACCGGATTTGAAACTTTTCCAAAGTACGATTCTTCTTTTAATATGGTTGAAATATTACCCGCTATTCTACTTGAAAAATTTGAAAATTCATTAAATTCTTTATCATAAGCATCAATTAAAACTCCGTTTACATTTCCTAAAATAGCTGACATTGCCTCAGTGGTTGCGCGTAATAAGTTGGTATGGGCATCGGTAATTGACTTACTCCAAACTGA
Source organism: Lutibacter sp. (assembly GCF_030692605.1). GTDB lineage: Bacteria > Bacteroidota > Bacteroidia > Flavobacteriales > Flavobacteriaceae > Lutibacter. The sequence goes on along the minus strand of NZ_JAUYUD010000095.1, from coordinate 49,020 downwards.
AGTTTTTGCAGTTATGGTATTTGAAAATTCGAAAACATTGTATTTTGAGGCTATCTCGGCAAGTAAATTATTGAAAGCTCTAAATTTTCCAATTTCAACAAAATATTCTGAACCAATGGCTAATTGAAAGTTTAGGTTGTTAAATATTGTTTGGACTTCAATTTTTCTTTCAGTTAGTTTTTCTATTAAGAAAACCAATGAATTTAAAGTATAAGCAACTTCTTGAACTTGGTTTGCCCCTGAATCTAAATATTCTGTTCCAGAAACTGTAATGGCTTTATAATTAGGATACTTTTTAGCTAAATTAACTAAAGAAGAAATGGTGTCAAAATCACTTGAATTAAAATTTCCTATTGTTACATAATTAGAAAATAAATGTGTATTAAAATAACCTTTTAAATTTTCTAAAGCTATAAGTTTCTCATTTACAAATGCAAAAAAATCTGTTGCAAAAGCAACTTCATTTGATGTTAAATTAAATGAAATAGCTATTTGGTTTAAATCGATTCCATCTAATAATTTAGCAACGGACACGTTTTCTTTTATTTCAAAAATTAATCCGTTTATTCCTTCTTCAATTGCCTTTAACCCCAATTTATTTCCATTCTCAGCATCGGTTACATTTATGTTTCGGTAGTTAATTAAAGATTGAGAGTTTTCACCAGTATTTTTTAAATAAGCAATACAGTCTTCTACATTATAAAAAGGTTGAATGTCAATTTTACTTAAATTTTTCCACACTAATTTTCGGTTGAAATCGTCACCTTTTAAATCAATGGTCACTTTTTCCATCCATTCTTGTTTGGTAACAGGGCTGAATTCGGAAAAAAGAGATTTATTTTTATTATTCATATTTTGTTTTATTAATTGTGATATCATTATTTGTTGTTAAAAATAACTTTTACTTAAAATTATTTAACCCTATTGCTACTTCCAAATCTATCGAAAAAAATGGTTTTGCAGCTTTTTCGTTTTCATTAAATTATAAATTTTTATTTATTTTACCTTATTAGATTTTGATTTTATAATCAATAGAATACTTAATTCCCTAAAAAACTCAATATGATACCTGCAGCAACTGCAGAACCGATAACGCCAGCAACGTTAGGTGCCATAGCATGCATTAGTAAATAGTTGTGTGGATCTGCTTTTTGCCCCACGGCATGAACAACCCTCGCACTATCGGGCACTGCAGAAACTCCTGCGGCACCAATTAACGGATTTAGTTTTTCATCCTCTTTTAAGAATAGGTTCATAAATTTAGCAAAGAGCAAACCACCTGCAGTTGCAATAATAAATGAGACTGCTCCCAATCCGAAGATTAACATAGAATCTTTTGTAATAAAAATATCGGCCTGTGTTGAAGCTCCAACAGTAACTCCTAAAAGAATGGTTACAATATCAATCATTTTAGTACGAGCAGTATCTGCCAAACGTTCTGTTCTTCCAGATTCTTTTAATAAATTTCCAAAGAACAGCATACCCAATAATGGTAAAGCACTTGGAGATATAAATGTTGTTAATAACAATCCAGCAATTGGAAAAATCATTTTTTCTTTTTGAGAAACCGCTCTTGGGGGTTTCATTCTAATTAAGCGTTCTTTTTTAGTTGTAAGTAGTTTCATAATTGGAGGCTGAATGACTGGTACTAAAGCCATATATGAATATGCGGCAATTGCTATTGGTCCAATTAAGTTTTTTACAGTTGTTCCATCGGGCAATAAATTAATTCCATTTGCTAATTTTGATGAAAGGAAAATTGCGGTTGGGCCATCTGCACCACCAATAATTCCAATTGCTCCAGCTTCAGGAAGACTGAATCCTAAATACAAAGCACCTATAAAAGTTGCGAAAACACCTATTTGAGCAGCAGCCCCTAATAGCATTAATTTTGGGTTAGCAATTAATGAAGAAAAATCCGTCATTGCGCCAATTCCCAAAAAAATGAGCGGAGGATAAATCCCTTTTGCAACCCCAAAATAGAGGTAATTTAAAACAGAACCTGTTTCATAAATTCCTGTTTGATAACCAGAAACAAAAGGGATGTTTCCAATCATAACACCCGCACCAATTGGTATTAAGAGCAGTGGTTCATAGTCAAATTTTATACCTAAGTATATAAATATAATTCCAATTAAAATCATAAATAAATGGCCAGCTGTAGCATTAGCAAAACCAGTATAATGATAAAATTGTTTAATTCCGTCAAAAGCCTCATCAATAAAAGCTTCAGTTGATGTTTCTTCATTCTGTTCAATTGTATTAGATGCAATTGTGCTGGTTGAATTAGTGCCTAATCCGAGCGCAGGCCTAATACAAACTAGCAAAGAAATAACTCCAAATATTAATAATATTTTCTTCATTTTTTATTATTTTTTAGAAATGGTTTTAAGTTAAAAACCATTGCGTGCTAGTTTTTTATGTAAGTTCAACCATTAATTCGTTTTGCAATACTTGTTGTCCTGCTACAACATGTATGGCAGTAACAGTACCTGCTTTTTCAGAAGCAATATTGTTTTCCATTTTCATTGCCTCTAACACTAACAATCTGTCACCTACTTTAATAATATCACCAACTTTTACATCTATAGTCAATACGGTACCAGGTATAGGGGCACTAATTTTAGCACTTGATGTGTTTGCACTCATTTTTAATGGCTCAGGACTTTTTGAAGCAGAACGAACAAAAGTGGGCGTTTTGGTTACTTTAATTTCTTCCTTTAATTTAACAGAATAGGAAGTTCCGTTTACCTCTAAATCTATAATATTATCTTCATGGGATAGAATTCTAACATTATAATTATTCTCATATATCCTAAATTTAAAATTTTTCATTTTTATATATTTTTTAATGTATGCGAATTGACTAATTGAAATACGGCATACTAATTTTAGTTATTTATTTGAGTATATTATGTATACCATATATTTTAGAACTCCATGGAGAATATAATTTACGCGCTTGTTTAATGGTAAGCACGGTATTTTCTGTATCGTGTTGTTCCCTTAAATATAAGTGAATTGCTGTTGCAATTGCTGCCGCTATTTCACCGGTAAACTTCTCATCTGCCTCAATAGCAATATCTTTTATTTTTTTGTCTCTTCCTTTGGTTAAAATTTTATAGGTATATAGTAAAATTGGTAAACCATATTTGAAAAACATAGTGAGTAAGAATAATGAAAGAAATACAATTATTAATCCAGTGATTAAAATAACGTAGCCCTCACTCATTTGATCTATATATAATGTTGTTGGGATCATATTATAATGGAATGTTTGAATGTTTTTTAGGTGGATTTACTACTTTTTTATTTGCTAACATTTCTAATCCTCTTATAATTCGGAAACGGGTATTTCTAGGTTCAATTACATCATCAATAAACCCATATTTTGCAGCTACATAAGGATTCGCAAACTTGGTATTGTATTCATCTTCTTTTAGTTCTATATAAAGAAGTTTCTCATCGGCATCTTCAATTTTATCTATATTTGAACTTTCCAATACTTCAACAGCTCCTTTAGCTCCCATTACTGCAATTTCTGCAGTTGGCCAAGCATAATTTAAATCGCCCCTTAATTGTTTGCAACTCATTACATCATGTGCACCACCATAAGATTTGCGAAGCGTTATGGTAACTTTTGGAACAGTAGCTTCTCCATAAGCAAATAATAATTTTGCTCCGTGCAGAATAATTCCGCCATATTCCTGACCTGTTCCAGGCAGAAAACCTGGTACGTCAACTAACGTTACGATGGGAATGTTGAATGCATCACAAAAACGTACAAAACGGGCTGCTTTTCTTGAAGCTTCACAATCTAAAACCCCAGCAAAGAATTTTGGTTGATTTGCAACAATACCTACTGAACGACCATTAAAACGGCCAAAACCAACAACAATATTTCTTGCATAATTTCTATGTACTTCAGTAAAATCACCATAATCAATAATGGTAGAAATAACATCTAAAATGTCATATGGTTTATTGGCATTTTCAGGAATAATTTCATTTAATTTGTCATCCAATCTATCAATTGGGTCGTCACAAACTAAGGATGGTGGTTCTTCCAAGTTATTTGAAGGAAGATAACTCATAAGCTTTCTAATTAATAATAAGTTTTCTTCGTCGTTATCAGCTAAAAAGTGAGCCACACCTGATTTTGTTGCGTGAATTTGTGCACCACCTAATTGTTCGGCCGTAACAATTTCACCGGTAACGGATTGCACAACTTTTGGCCCTGTTACAAACATGTAACTTGTTTGGTCGGTCATAATTGTAAAATCTGTTAAAGCTGGAGAATAAACCGCACCACCAGCACAAGGTCCTAAAATGGCTGAAATTTGAGGAATTACACCTGAGGCCATAATATTTCTTTGGAAAATTTCGGCGTAACCTGCTAAAGATCTAACACCTTCTTGAATACGAGCACCACCGCTATCATTTAAGCCAATTACAGGAACTCCTATTTTCATTGCCATATCCATTATCTTACATATTTTTAATGCGTATGTTTCAGATAATGAACCTCCAAACACTGTGAAATCTTGGGAAAACACATATACAATTCTTCCGTCAATTGTTCCATGACCAGTAATAACACCATCAGAAAGGTAAATTTGTTTATCTAGTCCAAAAGATTTTGTTCTGTGTGTTACAAACATATCAAACTCTTCAAAACTATTTTCATCTAAAAGGATGTCAATTCGTTCACGAGCTGTTAATTTTCCTTTTGCATGTTGAGATTCAATACGTTTTTCGCCACCGCCTAACTTTGCTTTAACTCGTTTTTCTATAAGTTCATTAATTTTATCTTGATTTGCCATTATATTTTATTTTTTACCTAACTATTTTTATTTTGAACAAAGTTCAGTAAGTACTCCTTGTGTAGATTTTGGGTGAAGAAAACCAATATTTAAACCTTCAGCTCCTTTGCGAGAAACTTTATCTACAAGTGTTACGCCTTTATCTTCAGCTAATTTTAATGCTTCTGAAGCATTTTCAACAGCAAAAGCTATATGATGAATTCCTTGGCCTTTTTTCTCAATAAATTTTCCGATAGGACCTTCAGCTGAAGTGCTTTCTAATAGTTCAATTTTTGTGGCGCCTACCAAAAAAAAGGCTGTTTTCACTTTCTGATCAACAACCTCTTCTATAGAATAGCATTTTAAGCCCAACACTTCTTCATAATATTTTATTGATTCTTCTAAATTATTTACGGCAATACCAATGTGCTCAATATGTGAAATATTCATAAATTATATATTTTATTAATTCAAATTTATATTTATCATTAAATATGAGTGTAAAAATTGAATTTTATTCAAAAAAAATTTTTATTGAACAAAATTAAGAGGAACCAAAGGTTAAACTTATGATAATTATCACTAGTATAATTAATTTGCGAAATCGATGTAGTTTTTTTATTAATTTTTAATAAAACGTAAAGGGTTAGTTCATTTGGAAACAGGTTGATATATAAGAAAAATCTAAAATGTGTTTTGATATTTTTCCTTAAAAAAGGATTGAAATAATAGAACTTGGGTTTATTAAAAAATTAAATTTTATTTAATTTTTGTACGGTACTTAATTTTCAAATTATCCAACATTATTGAAGTCATTTTTTTAACCCCTACAGAATGATTCCAGCCCCAATCTTCTCTTGCACGAGAGTCATCAATGCTTTTTGGCCAACTGTCTGCTATTTTTTGTCTGAAATCTGTTTTATAAGAAATTTCAAAACTAGGAAGATGTTTTTTTATTTCATTAAAAAGTTCTTCTGGTGTAAAACTCATTGCTGCCAAATTATAAGACGATCGTATTTTAATAGTTTCCGACGGTGCATCCATAATGTTAATTGTAGCATTTATGGCGTCATCAATATACATCATAGGCAACATAGTGTTTTCACTTAAAAAAGAAGTGTATTTATTTTCTAAAATAGCCCGATGATAAATATCTACAGCATAATCAGTTGTTCCACCTCCTGGAATTGCTTTCCAACTTATAATTCCTGGGTAGCGGATACTTCGTACATCTACTCCGAACTTGTTAAAATAATATTCGCACCAACGTTCTCCGGCTTGTTTGCTTATTCCATAAACCGTTGAGGGTTCCATCACGGTTTCTTGGGGTGCATTTATTTTTGGAGTTGTTGGACCAAAAACAGCGATAGAACTAGGCCAAAAAACTTTTTTTATTTTTTTAGCTTTAGCTAAATTTAGAACATGAAATAACGAATTCATATTTAATTCCCATGCTTTTTCTGGATATTTTTCTCCTGTTGCTGAAAGCATTGCAGCCATTAAGTAAACTTCTGTAATTTGGTATTTTTGAATCACGTTTAGAATACTCTCATAATCCATAGCGTTTATAAATTCAAAAGGTCCAGAGTGCATTAATTCATCACTTCCTTCATGTATATCCGAAGCTACAATAGAATTTTGACCATTAATATCGCGTAACTTTAAGGTTAATTCAGTTCCAATTTGACCGCAGGCGCCAATAACTAAAATAGTGTTTTTCATAATTTCATTACCATCATTTAACAAAGTTCAAATATACAGAAATTAAAATGTTGAATTTAAACATTGTCTTTTTTATCAAAATGATAATTTATTTAACAAATAGCTTATTAATTGCTATTTTTGGAGATCATTAAATTAATTATGAAATTTATTCATTCAATTTTACTGCTTATATTATTTGTTGGAATCTCTTGTAAGTATAACACGAAGGATGAGGATTCTTCTAAAAAGACTGATTCATTGGCTGTGATTTCAAATAGAATTTCAAACAGTATTGGTGAAACCCTAATACCTAGCGCATTAGAAGAAGTTAAAAATTGGAAAGAATATGTAGAAGTTGATAAATTTATGTTACAGTTTTATTCAATAACCCCAACGGAAGCACTTTCTAATGCGAAAGAATTATCAACTCTTGTGGGTCAAATGAAGGATTCTATTCGCGTTGAAAAATTTAAAGAATTAAGTGTTGTTTCTAGACTAAATGTGCTTCATAATCAAACACTGAGATTAGCAGATATGGCAACTATTTCGACAATTACCAATGAAGAGGTAAAAGATGAAGTTGAAAAAATAGTGTTATTGTATGGTTCTTTAAATGCAAAGATTAACACTATTTATAAAACTGAAGAAATTCAAAATAACTTAGAATTTGATGCTGAAGCTCCAATTATGGAGGAAACGGGTGAAAAAGTTTTACCTAAACCTTTTATTAGTCCCGATAAAAGAAATGTTTTAAAAAAACAGTAAATATGAAAAAAATAATTTTTACCATAATTTGTTTCACTTTTTTGAGTTGTAATAATCTTAAAAAAAACAAAGTGGATGTGTCTTTTGAAAATAAAAAAAATGAGATCAATGCGTTCATAGATTCTTGGCATAAAAGTGCTTCGGATGCTAATTATGATTTATATTTTAATGGAATGACAAGTCAAAGTGTTTTTATTGGAACCGATGCCTATGAAAACTGGAAAATAGATGAATTTAAATCATTCAGTAAGCCTTATTTTGATAAAGGGAAAGCTTGGAGTTTTACAAGTTTAGAGCGAAATGTGTATTTAAATTTCAATGGAGATATGGGTTGGTTTGATGAATTATTAGATACTCATATGGGAATTTGTAGAGGTTCTGGAGTAGTTGTACTTGATAACGGTACTTGGAAAATTGAACATTATGTATTGTCCCTTACCATTCCAAATGATAATGTTGATAAGGTAACAGCCATTAATAAAAAGATGGATGATGAATTTAAAAGTTCACTTAAAAAATAAAATCATTTTTTAGTACTTAAGGTTTTTGTAACCTCATAAATATGTTGTTGTTCGTATCCTTTTGAAATTAAAAAATTGGTGAGTTTTGCCTTTTTTTTATAAGAGTCAGGTTCTTTTAATTGATTAAATTTTTTTAGTGCAATTTTTTCAAGAGTGTTAATGTAAGCAACTTCATCTATTTCATTTAGGGCTGATTTTATATTGTATGAAGATATATTTTTGAATTGCAGTTCATTAGTAATTTTAATTTTTCCCCAATTTTTAATAGAAAATTTTCCTCGTGCAAAAGCTTTTGCAAAACGCTCCTCATTTAAGAAATTATGTTTTAATAAATGAAGTATTATTATTTCTTTAGCTTCAGCAATCATATTTAAATCGTACAATTTTTGTTCCACTTCCTTATGGCAACGTTCCTGATAAGCACAATAACCTTCTAAAACTTTTGTGGCTTCTTCAACAGTGTACGATTTTTGATTTTTCATATAATTTATTGTTTATAACGGAACTTAATTTTCAAATTATTGAGCATAGAATACATTACAGGAACAATAATTAAAGTTAAGAAGGTTGCAAATGTTAATCCAAATATAATGGTCCAAGACATTGGTCCCCAAAAGGCAACATTTTCTCCTCCAATATAAAATTGGGGGTCAAACTCAGTAAACAAGGTCATAAAGTTTAGGTTTATTCCTATTGCTAGAGGTAACAAACCTAATATGGTTGTTATTGCTGTTAATAAAACAGGTCTTAAACGTGTTTTTCCACCTTCAACAATACTTTCATAAATTAATTCTTTTGTAAAGGTGCCAGCTTCTAAACCAAATTCAACTCTTTTACGTTCCATAATTAAATTGGTATAATCTATAAGTACAATGGCGTTATTAACCACAATTCCTGCTAATGAAATAATACCAATCATAGTCATCATTATAACAAATTCCATTCTAAAAATAATTAAGCCAAATAATACACCAATTAAACTTAAAACTACAGTTAATGAAATTATAATTGGAGTTGATGTTGAATTAAACTGCCCAACAAGAATTAAAAATATTAGAAAAACTGCAATTAAAAGTGCTTTACTTAAAAAGGCCATTTCTTTAGCTTGTGTTTCTTGTTCGCCAGTAAATGAAAGTGAAATGTTTTTTGGTAAATGGTAATTTTCTAAGGCTTTCTGAATTTGAGCATTGATATCAGTAGCGTTATAATTTTCTACTACATTAGAGAAAATTGTAATTACTCTATTTAGATCTTTACGCTTTACAGCACTAAAGGTTGAGGACTTCTCTGCATGAGCAATGGCTGAAATGGGTACTTGTACGATTTTACCATCGCTTTGATTTCTAAACGTTATTTTTTGATTTATTAATGCGTCAATATTATAACGATATTTATTTGACAATCTAATATTAATCGGGTAATCATCTTCACCATCTTTAAAAGTAGAAATTTCTTTACCAAATAATGAAGTTCTTAAAACATCGCCAACCTGTCCTGTAGAAACATTTAAACTTCGTGCTTTTAGACGATCTATTATGATTGGTAATTCTGGTTTACCTTGTTCAACATCTAATTTTAATTCTTCAATTCCTAAAATATTTGAGTTATTAATAAACTGTTTAATATCTTCAGCCGAAGCTAATAATTCTTCATAATCATCACCCGAAACTTCTATATTAATTGGAGCGCCAGTTGGAGGCCCGTCAGCGGGCCTATCTACTGTAATATTTACTCCTGGAAATTCTTGAACTAATTCTCTAATTTCAATTAATACATCATCGGTACTAATTCCTTCTCTATCCATAAATTTTACAAAGTCGACTGTAATTCTAGCTTTATTTGGTGTGGTTCCACCTTGTTGACCTTGATTTGGATCGCTTGTACCTTCACCTACTTGACCTATAACAGAAGTTATTAGGGTATTTTCTCCATTTACTTCGTATTTTTTAAGATGATTTTGAATTTTAGCTTCAATTTCTTTTGAAAGCTTGTTGGTTGCTTCTATGTCTGTACCAATAGGGTATTCCAAATAAACATATACTTGTTTTGGAGGTGTTTCTGGAAAGAAAAGAACTTTGGGTGGAAAAATCCCAAATAATATAATGGCAAATATTAGTAGGCCAAAAGTTCCAAAAAAGAACCGTCTTGGTCTATTATCATACAATGAAAATTGCAATGTTTTTTCATAAAATTTCTCTAAACGAGGTAAAAATATATTTTGAAACCACGCAGTTGCAGGAGTTAAAAATTTGGTATTTACAACCCTTAATAATCCTGCTAAAACAAGTAATAATCCAATTGCATTTAAGGCTTTTATTTCTGAAATTAATCCTCCAATTATAAAAAGAACTCCAATAGTAAAAAGTAAGCTACTATAAAATAAAATATTTTTAAAATTTACTTCATCTTCCTTAATTTTCATAAAAACTGAAGTAAGAACAGGATTTATAACCAAGGCTACAAATAAAGACGAACTCAACACTATAATGAGAGTTATTGGTAAATAACGCATAAATTCACCCATAATTCCTGGCCAAAAAGCCAAAGGTAAAAATGCAGCTAATGTGGTTGCCGTTGATGCAATAATTGGTATAGCAACTTCACCAACTCCATATTTTGCAGCATCAATTTTAGAATATCCTTCATCCAATAATCTATAAATATTTTCAACTACAACAATTCCATTATCAACCAACATTCCCAATGCAATTACTAACGAGAATAGCACCATAGTATTTAAAGTTACCCCTAAAGCACTTAAAATAATAAACGACATAAACATAGAAAGTGGAATTGCAATACCCACAAAAAGGGCATTTCTAATTCCAAGGAAAAACAGCAATACTAAAACAACTAAAATGATTCCTAAAATAATACTATTTTCCAGATCAGATACCATTGTTTTGGTATCGTTTGTTTGGTCGTTGGTCTTAGAAACGTTTAAATTAGAAGGGAAATATTCTTCTTTTGCTTTTGCAATAATTAGATCAATTTGAGTAGAAGCATTAATTAAATTTTCACCACCACGTTTGGTAACGTCCAACATTAAAACAGGCTGTGAAAATTCGCGGGCATAACTCTGTTTTTCTTGTTCCTTAAATGAAACTAGGGCTATATCTCTAAGATAAACAATGTTGTTGTTTTCTTGTTTTACAATAATATCTTCTATCTCTTTGGTTGATTTAAATTCTCCAATAACCCGAACATTTCTACGAATTCCACTTTCTAATAAATCGCCCCCAGAAACAGTCATATTTTCATTTTGAATGGCTTGGGAAATATCATTGAAGCTGATTTGAGAAATTTCCATTTTGTACAAATCAACACTAATTTCCATTTCTTTGTCTTGAATTCCGCGGATATCAACTTTAGTAATTTCAGGAACTTTTTCAATTTCATCTTCTAAATACTCTCCATATTCTTTAAGTTGATCCATAGAAAAATCGCCTGATAAATTAATGTTCATGATGGGCATTAATTCGGCAAAGTTTAATTCTTGCACAGTAGGGTCTGCTGGTAAATCAGTAGGAAAATCTTTACCTGACTTTGCTGCATCTACTTTGTCTTTTACTTTTCGTAAAGCTTCAGTAGGGGTTACGCTGAAATCAAATTTAATTTGAATTGATGAGAACCCTTCAATAGAAGTTGAAACTATTTCGTCAACACCAGAAATGGCATTTATTTCTTTCTCTAAAGGGCGTGTAATTAATTTTTCTATATCCAATGCCGAGTTTCCGGGATATGGAGTTGAAACAAAAACCTCAGGAACTACAATTTCTGGAAATGCCTCTCGTGGCATACTTTGGTATGAAATTATACCCGCCAAGAATATCATTCCAATAATCACAAACACGGTCATTTTGTTATGAATAGACCAAGTTGATAGTTTAAATTCTTTTAATACATTATTCATTTTAATAGTGTTCTAGTGATGATTGACAATTTATTTTTGGTTGATTTTAACAATATCACCTTCTTTTACAATTCTCGATCCTAAGTTTACCAATGTGTCGTTTTTAGTTAATCCTTCGCTAACCAACGTTTCTTTATTGTATTCTTTTTTAACAGTAATTATATTTTTTGCAATCACGTTTCCGCCTTTATTAGACTTAATCGTAAATACATAGTCATTTCCATTTTGATCCTTTTGTACTAATTCGGACGGAATTATTAAACCTTCTTCCTTAAAATCTACTATTTTTAAATTGGTTAATAGATTTGGCTTAATAGTTTGATCTTTATTAGAGATATTTATTCGGGTTTTAAAACTTCTATTATCTGGATTTATATAATTACCAACTTGAGAAATTTTTGAATTAATTTCTTTATTTATAGAGTTAAATTTTAAAACTGTTTCGGTACCAACTTTTACAACGGGTAAATAGGTTTCGGTAACATCGGCTTCAACATACACATTGTCTAAATTTAGAAGGCGAACGGTTGGCATTTGAGGACTTGTTAATTCGCCAATTCTTGGGAAAATTTCATCAACAATTCCGCTGAAAGGAGCAATGATTTTCATTTTTTTAGCTTGAGTTTTTAAAGAAGCAAGGTTGTTTTCTAATCCTTCTTTTTGAGCTTTAGCCTGTAAATATTGCATTTCTGAACCTATTTTTTGATTCCATAAACGCTCTTGTCTATCAAAAGTAGTTTTAGCCAACGTTAATTGCGTATTTAATTCTGCGATACTACTTTTTATAGAAGTGTCATCTAACTGAATCAGTGTTTGACCAGCCGAAACATGCTGACCTTCTTTTACGAAAATAGTTTTCACAGTTCCTCCTAGTTCAGGACTAATTTCAATATTTTTATCTGCCTTAACTACACCTTGAATTTCTATAAAGTGTTTAAAAACATCGTTTTTTACTGGTAAAACAGTGACAATATGAAGCCTTTTGGTGGTATCTAATTTTGAAATTTGATCCTCAATATTTTTTAATTCTTTATTTAAACTATCTATTTGGGTTATTAAGTTTGTTTTTTGAATATTCAGCGTATCAAGAGAGGTTTTTTTAACCTCGTCTCCACAAGAAATTATGAAGGTTGCTGTAATTAGGAGTGCTATTATTTTTTTCATTTTTAAAAATTTTCTAGTTGTTAATTGGTGTGTTTAGGGCATTGTCTAATGCAGCTTTAGTTGCAATTATGTTTAACATTGCTTGTAAATAATTTTGTTGCATTGCGTATAATTGTCGTTGGGATTCCGATAGCTCAAAACTTGTTGAGATTCCTTCAAAGAATTTTATTTGTTGTTTATTCTCAATACGCTCTGCCAATGCTAAATTTTGTTTTGAGGTAGCTAACTCCTCTAGACTATAGTTGTATTCTGTTTTAGCGGCTTCGAGTTGAAGTAATAATTTTTGTTCGGTTTCTGTTAGTTCAGTGGTTGCTTTATCCAACCCAATTTTTGCTTGTTGAGTTCTGGAGCTTCGAGCTAAACTGCTGAAAATTGGAATTTCCAAACTCACACCTAATAAAGAGGAATCGAACCATTTTTGTTCTTTTTTTGTAAAATCGAAGGCTTGCCCAAAACCAGCGTATCCAAAATTCACAAAACTACTCAGGCTTGGCAATGCTTTACTTTGCTCTAACTGAACTAAAAGTTCATTAGCTCTTTGGTTATTTTTAGCAATTTTAAAATCGATATGATTTTCGATAGTTAGTTTGTTTGAAAGCAATTCTATATTGCTGTTTGCAGCAGCCAATTTGCTCAGAGAGTCAATTAATATTACAGATGAATTAATTTCAATTCCCAGTGTAATATTGAGCATTTTATAAGCGATACTGTTTAATTTTTGCGTTTTTGATAATAAACTTTTAAGAGAAGACAAGGTTATTTGTAATTGCTCTACACTTTCTTCTTCAATAAATCCGTTTTTATAAATCTCATTGGTTTCGTTTAAATTTTTTTCTAACGATGAAATATTTTTCTGAATAATTAAAATGCTTTCTTCACTTAAAAGCACGTTACCATAAGCATTTATAACAGCTTCTCTAATTGCTAGTTCGGTTTTTTCTTTTGCGTTTTCAGAAATTTTCAAATAAGTTTTGGCAGATTGTAACCCAACTAAATAAGAGCCATCAAAAATCAGTTGATTTAATGTGGCAGTTGCATTCATACTGTGTTTTGTTCCAAAGGCAATTTCAGCAAATTCGCCAGGATTTCCTCCAAAAAACTCGGCTGGAATTAATGAAACTTGTTGCTTTATCCAATTTTGATAATCTATTTTGGCACTTATTTGAGGTAAACCCATAGTGGTTGTTTCCCATTTTTTCTTTTTGGCAGCGTCAATATCTCGCGTTGCATTAATGGTGGCATAACTGTTTATAAGTGCATAGTCTATTGCTTGCTCAAGAGATAAATTCATTTTTTCCTGAGAAACAGCTGACAAGCTTAAAAATACTGCTAGAGTTATTAGTAGGTGTTGTTTCATTCTTAAAATTCGTTTTGTTTTAATTGTTCTTCTAAAATTTGTAATCCTTTTAATGTTGCAATAGCTCTTGTATGATATTCAAGAACATTGGTTTCTAATTTGTTTAATGTGTTTTTATTGTAGGTATACAAAGAGGAATCGTGAACGCTCATAGCTAATGAAAAATAAAATTTTGTAGTAAGATCTTTGTCTATTTCTTTTCTGTACAAACCTTCTTCAATACCTTTTTCAATATTATTTAAAATGCAATCTTTAAACATAGAAAATTCTTTTTCCATCATTCTAGTATATGTTTTTGGATAGAATTTTTTAAGTTGATATATTGGTGAATCATCAGAATTTTTCATTAAATCTTTAAACATTTTTTTAATTTCAAAATTTTCTTGAATGGCATTGAATCCTTTCTCACAAATGCATAGTACAGATTTATGCATTATATCATGTAAATGCACGGTGGTTTCATCTACTAATTCTTCTTTATTTTTGAAGTGTTTATAGATAGTTTTTTTTGATATAGCTAATTCATTGGCAATATCGTCCATGGTTACACTTTTAAAACCGAGTTTTAGAAAAATTTCTCCAGCTTTTTGAAGAATTTCACACTTCATAATTATTGAATTTTATTTAAAATAGTGTGCAAATATAAAAAAGGAAACTTTAAACACCAAATAAGTTTCCATAGTTTTTAAATATTTTTTTAAATGAATGAGAATATCTTTATTTTAAAGTTGAAATGAATGATGTATTTTTACTCAAAATTAAATTGTATGCAAACCGTTGATACCTATAAAGAAGATTTTTTAACCTATTTAAACTCACAAGTAATTGTTAAAGAGCCAGTTAATTTATACAACCCTGTTTATTATATGTTGCAGTTAGGTGGTAAAAAATTGCGCCCAATTTTAACCATACTGACCTGTGATTTATTTAATGGAGACTACAATAAATCTTTTGATGCTGCTCTTGCGGTTGAGGTTTTTCATAATTTCACCTTAATACATGATGATATTATGGATAATGCTCCATTAAGAAGAGGAGAGGAAACTGTGCATAAAAAGTGGGATGTAAATACAGGAATTTTATCGGGTGATGCTATGATGATTATGGCTTATAAATGTTTTGAAAGTTATGAACCACAATTGCAAAGTGAGTTGCTTTATGTTTTTAATAAAGCCGCTTTGGAGGTTTGTGAAGGACAACAATTTGATGTAGATTTTGAAACTAGAAATGATGTTACAATTGTTGAGTATATTAAAATGATTACTTATAAAACATCTATTTTAGTTGCTGTTGCTATGCAAATGGGTGCTATAATTGCAAATGCAAAAACAAAAGAGGCTGAGGCTATTTATAATTTTGGGTTAAACTTAGGAATTGCTTTTCAATTGCAAGACGATTATTTAGACACTTTTGGAGATTCCAAAATTTTTGGTAAGCAAATAGGAGGTGATATTTTAGAAAATAAAAAAACTTTTTTATTTTTAAAATGTTTAGAAATTGCAAATGATGTAGATAAGAATGATTTGTTGCACTGGTATGGTTCAAATTCAAGAGTTGATGAAAAAGTTGAAGCGGTAACCAATATTTTTAAAAGAAACCAAGTTTCCGAACAAACTATTCAAGAAATAAAACAGTATACCCAAAAGGCATTTAGTTTTTTAGATCAGCTTTCTATAACTGAAGATAAGAAGGAGGTTTTAAAAAATTTCGGAAAAACACTAATGAAAAGAAGTGTGTAATGTTAGCCTTAAACTCAGATTTATTATTAGAAAAAAGTGTTGCGGAAAGTTTATTTACAAAGTTGGTAGGGCAATTGAACAAGGATTTTCTTTTAGCAAACCTTGAAGAACAATTTCATGAAACTATTTCTCCTGAAGAATTAAAGGAAAAGTTAAAAACAGTATTAGTTAAATTGATTGCAACTAATTACGACGGCTACTTAAATCTGTTATATAGAATTGATGTTTCGGAAAAAGAACTCAGCCAAATTCAATTTGAAAATATGAATGAGGCTGTCGATCAAATTTCATTCGTTATTTTAAAACGAGAATTTCAAAAAGTATGGTTTAAAAGTAAACTCTAAATACTGGACTTAAAGCAGAAGAATATAATAAATTTTCTTGTTTATCAAATAAAACATCATATCTCAATCCCATAGCAATATTTCCTGTTACATATTCTATTCCAAAGTACCATGCAGGTTGCCAAGCAGAAACATTTTCAGGGAAATAAAATTTCTTATCCATCTTTAATTGTTCAAATTCACTTGAAATTTGAAAATTAGAAGCAGGTTTGTATAAGGCAATAATGCTTCCTCCAAATATGTTGGTAGTAGATTCATACCCGGATTTTGTTTTAACATACACATATTTTAAACCAAACCCAGCTGCAAAAGAATTAGAAAAATCGTAAAGGGCACTTGGAGAAATTGAAAAAGTGGTGTAATTAGTTCCAAAAGACATATTTATACCACCACCAAACCGAACATCATCCATAAATCGATGAGGTGCCAACTCAGAATTTTGACCAACTACAATCAGTGATGTGAAACTTATAAAAGTGAGTAAAATTATAATTTTGTTCATATTAGAAGTTTGTTGCTAAGATAAAAAAATAATTAATTATTTTTTCTGAAAAATAAATTGTTCATACCATAAATATGTATTATTTTTGCATCCTAAATTTAGGTCCCATAGCTCAGTTGGTTAGAGCACCTGACTCATAATCAGGTGGTCCTTGGTTCGAGCCCAAGTGGGACCACATAGAAGTTAAAAAGTTACGTTTCAATAGCGTAACTTTTTTTTTGAAATGACTTAATTGTTTTAAAAAAAGAGACTGTGAGTTAGCTATATTTAATTTGAAAAGGCTAGATATTTTTAACTTGTTTTATCAATTTAAAGATTAGCAGTTTTTGATAACCATTTTTTACCTTCTGAAATTCGAGCAACAACCATTGCAGAAACTAAGTCGCCATTAGCATTCAATAAAGTGGCAACTGGATCAACTAAGGTTCCAATAATCATAGCAGCTGGTAAAGCTTGCTCCATTGGGAAACCATAAACTGTAATTGCCAGTACTTCGCCAATATAACCACCATTTGGAATCCCACCTTCAACCACAGATACTATTACCGTAATCCCTAATGCTAAAAGAAGTGTGCTTGGATCTGTAAAATCTTTACCAAACATTGCAAAAAGAACAGCAATTTTAATAATGGACGACATGGCAGAACCATCTTTATGTAAAGGTGCTCCCAACGGAATTGTAACGTTGCTAATGTAAGATGGAATTTTCATATCCTCAGCAGCTTCTAAATTCGCTGGTATGGTTGCAATACTGCTGCATGTTCCTAAAGCAGTTAATGATGGAGTAATATTATTTTTCCAAAAAACACCTAAGCTATGTCTCCCACCAGCCAAAAAGGCATAGAAACTAAAAAATACGATAAAATAAAAAATACTTACGCCATAATAAAGTCCTAAAGGTTTTGCATACGCGCCAAATAATTGGGGACCAAAAATTCCTACTTGGTAGGCAAAATAGGCACCTAATCCTATTGGTGCAGTTTTCATTATTATATGAAGCAATTGTTTCATTACTTCATCACCTGACTTCAAAAAATTCTTAAAATAGTGCCCTTTTTCTCCAGATTGTAATGTAGCAAAACCCACTAAAAAGGAGAATAATATTAAAGCTAACATGTTTTTTCGTGATAATAATTCAAAAAAATCATTGGTAGTAAGCAACTGTGTAATTTGCGAGCCTGGGCTTCCTAATTCAATGCTTTCTATTGGAAGTTCAGATAAAATAATGTCTTGATGTATTGGAAAAATCAAAACGCCAATTATCATTAAAACAGATGAAATAAGTATAGTACCTAAGAAAACAACTATAACAACACCAAATAATTTTCCAAGTTTCCCTGTTTTATCTAACGTAGCAATGGAAGAAGCGATTGTAAAAAATATAAGTGGAATAATAGCCGTAAATAATAAGTTTAGAAAAATATCACCCAATGGTTTTATGATTAACACGTCTTTTCCATAAATTAAACCTAAAATACTTCCAACTACAATACCGCCTAAAAGCAATAAAATACTACTGTAATTTTTTAAAAAACTACCTGAAACTATATTTTTATTTTTTGATTCCATTTTTTAAATTATTTTGCAGTAAATATATAAATGTAATTCAATTATGATTATAATTTGTCATCAAAAAAAGGAAGACAGTTTTATTTCTTAATAAAAACAATTTAATTTTTGCACAGATTCTAAAAAATTATATTTGCGTTATTTTGGTCTTGAAAAAGTTAAATAACACCAAGTTGGATAATTATTAAACAATAAATTGACCTTGTTTTTGACTCTTTTTTATCAAATTATCTAACATTATAAAACCTAAACAGCATAACAATTCATAAAGTTTTTCGTTCCATATTATAAAATTAGTACATTTGTTAAATTCTATGATTTGAAATTATGTAATAAAAATTGTAACCCCAACCCCAAAATGAAACTTAAAATAAATAAATACTTTCTAAGTATTTGCTTTTTTTTATTTTTAAAAACAGTCATTATTGCTCAACCACCAATACCTGTTGGTTTGCCTATTGATGGAGGGTTGCTTTATTTGCTTGCTGCCGGTTTGGTTTATGGTGTTTTTAATTTAAAAAAGAAAAACTAACTTTATTTTACCAATAATTTGGCTACATATTTTCCAATTACATCAAACTCTAAATTTACAATCGTACCTTTTTTAAAAGTGTGAAAATTAGTATGTTCTTGCGTATATGGTATTATAGCCACAGAAAAAGTGCTTTCGCCAGAATTAACCACAGTTAAACTTACTCCATTTACAGTTATGGAACCTTTTTCAATAGTAATATTGCTCAATGCTTTGTCATATTCAAAAGTATAAAACCAACTTCCATTTTGCTCTTCAATAGTAGTGCAAATAGCTGTTTGATCTACGTGTCCTTGAACAATATGCCCGTCTAACCGATCACCTAAAATCATAGCTCTTTCAAGGTTAATTTTATCTCCAATGGTTAAATTCTTAAAATTGGATTTATCGATGGTTTCTTTTATAGCGGTTACCGTATATTTATTATTATTAGTTGCAACGGTAGTTAAACAAACGCCGTTATGCGCTACACTTTGATCTATTTTTAATTCGGATGCGATAGTGCTTTCTATAGTAATGTGTAAATTATCACCTTCTTGCACTAAATTTTTAATAACACCTAAAGTTTCTATAATTCCTGTAAACATATTTTTTTCAATTTTATTTGATTACTTTTGACCCATTCAAAAATACATATAATTAACCTTATTTATGGACAATTCTGAAAAAATAATACTTGGTATTTCTATTGGAGATTATAATGGAATAGGTATAGAAATTATCTTAAAAACCTTTTCAGACAAACGAATGTTTGATTTTTGTACGCCTGTTATTTTTGCTTCTGCCAAACTGATTTCGGCCTATAAAAAGTTTATTGATTTCGACATACAAATTAATGGTATTAAAAGAGTTGAGAATGCTATTGATGGAAAATTAAACGTGCTTAATTTGTGGAACGAAGAATTTGAAATTAATCCTGGGGAAATATCGAAAGAAGCAGGAGCATATGCTTTTAAATCACTAGAAGCAGCAACCAATGCATTATTAGTTAATGAAATTGGAGTGTTGATTACGGCACCTATTAATAAGGATAACATTCAATCAGAAAATTTTAAATTTCCTGGTCATACTGAATATTTAGAGTCTAAAATAGACGGAGAAAGTTTAATGATTTTAATGTCTGAAAATTTAAAAATAGGACTTATAACTGGTCACATTCCAGTTTCAAAAATTGCATCTGAGGTAACTTCAGCATTAATAAAAAAGAAAGTTGAAATTCTGCACAAAACACTTATTCGCGATTTTGCCATTACAAAACCAAAAATTGCAGTTTTAGGTTTAAATCCGCATTGTGGAGATAATGGTGTAATAGGTTCTGAAGATGATGAAATTATAAGACCAACTCTTGCTGAAATCCAGCAGGAAGGTAAATTAATTTATGGACCTTATGCAGCAGATAGTTTCTTCGGTTCAGGCAATTATAAAAATTTCGATGCTATTTTGGCAATGTACCACGATCAAGGGCTTGCGCCCTTTAAAACACTGTCATTTGGAGAAGGTGTAAATTATACTGCAGGATTGGATAAGATTAGAACATCACCCGATCACGGTACTGCTTATGAAATAGCAGGTAAAAATAAAGCCAATATAAATTCTTTTAAAGAAGCGGTTTTTACTGCTTTAAAAGTTTATAAAACAAGAACTGAATATAAAAGTTTGATTGAAAACACTTTAAAAATTAGCGTTCAAAAGGAAGATCATTAAATTTTCAAAAAAAATTTTAATATTTATAGATATAATTATATCTTTGCACGCTCAAATTGAAGTTCTAATATGAAAGATTTAAAGGAGTTTGATATTTCTTTTGTAGGATTAAAAGAAGGAATCCATCAGTTTGAATACATAATTGAACAAAAGTTCTTTGATTTTTTTAAGTACGAAGAGTTTAATAATTCTGAAGTAACCGTGAATTTGTCTTTTTTAAAAAAGGCAACTATTTTTGAATTAACGTTCAATTTTAATGGATGGGTCGAGCTTGCCTGTGATCTAACAAATGAGTTATACCATTATTCTATTAAAGATGAATTGAATTTAATTATTAAATTTGGTGAAGAATACAATGATGAGAATGAGGAATTATTGATTTTACCTCATATGGATTTTAAAGTAAATGTTGCACAATATATATATGAAGCAATTGCTTTAGCAATACCATTTAAAAGAATTCATCCAGGAGTTTTAGACGGCTCGTTAAGTTCGGAAATACTTGATAAATTGAAAGAGTTTGAACTTCAATCACATGAAGAATTAGAGCAAGAACAAGAGGCAGAAGCCGAAACAGACAAGGAAATAAATCCTGTTTGGAGTAAATTAAAAAATATACAAATAGATAAAAATACAACCAATGGCACATCCTAAAAGAAAAATATCGAAAACGAGAAGAGATAAAAGAAGAACTCATTACAAAGCTGTGGCTCCTCAAGTTGCAATAGATCCTACAACGGGTGAAGCTCATTTATACCATAGAGCACATTGGCACGAAGGAAAACTTTATTATAGAGGTCAAATCGTAATAGATTCAGAAGAAATTATTCAAGCTTAATAAAACTCGGTTTTAGGCAAAAAACTCTCAATTTTGAGAGTTTTTTTTGTTTTTTGACCTCTTTTTTATCAAAAAAGTGAATTTTTTAACCAAAGTTTAAGAATAAAATTCACTACATTTGAGCCTCTTTTTTAACTAAAAGAAATTAATTTATGACAAAAATTACTGCAGCCATAACCGCCATTGGAAAATACGTACCAGACGATATTTTATCGAATGAAATGTTGGAAAAAATGGTAGATACTAATGATGAGTGGATTTTTTCAAGAACTGGAATAAGAGAACGCCGTATCTTAAAAGGAGAAGGTAAAGGAACTTCTTTTATGGCCATTAAAGCTACTCAAAACTTAATTGAAAAGAGTAAATTAGACCCAGCCGAAATTGAAATAGTAATAGTTTCCACTGCTACACCTGATATGCAAGCTGCTGTAACTGCTGCATTTGTTGCAAGTGAAATTGGAGCCGTTAATGCTTTTGGGTTTGATTTAGAAGCGGCTTGCTCTAGTTTTTTATACGGAATGTCTGTTGCTGCAAAATATATTGAGTCTGGCAGATATAAAAAAATACTACTAATTGGTGCAGACAAATGCTCGTCTATGATAGATTATACCGATAGAGCTACCTGCATTATTTTTGGAGATGGCGCAGGTGCAGTTTTATTTGAACCTAATTTTGAAGGTCTTGGTTTACAAGATGAATATTTAAGAAGTGACGGAGCAGGAAGAGATTTTTTACAAGTGAAAGCAAGTGGTTCAATGTATCCTGTTACAAAGGAGGCTATTGATAAAAGAGAGAATTTTGTTTATCAAGATGGGAAAACAGTATTTAAAAATGCCGTTTTTAATATGGCCGATGTAGCTGTCAAAATATTAAAAAGAAATAATTTAACCAAAAAAGATGTAAATTGGTTAGCGGCACATCAGGCAAATAGACGTATTATTGAAGCGACTGCAAATAGAATAAAATTAGAAAGTTCTAAAGTAATGATGAATATTGAGCATTATGGGAATACGACCTCTGCAACTTTACCATTATTACTTGCCGATTACGAAACACAATTAAAAAAAGGAGATACTATAATTTTTGCTGCATTTGGAGGTGGATTCACTTGGGGATCTATTTACTTTAAATGGGCATATAATTCTTAATAAATTAACAACCTAAAACTATTCGAATATGGATTTAAGAGATATTCAAAACTTAATTAAATTTGTTGCTAAATCTGGCGCAAGCGAAGTAAAGTTGGAGATGGAAGATATTAAAATAACCATTAAAACAGGAGGTGAACGTTCTGAAACGACCTATATTCAACAAGCTCCAATGGGCATGCAACAAATGCCAATGGTTGCTTCATCTGGAGAACAAGTTTCTCAGCCAACCGTTTCTGCTGAAATTAAAGCAGCTGAAATATCAAGTAAATATATTGAGATAAAATCTCCAATTATTGGAACGTTTTATCGAAGATCTTCACCAGATAAACCTGTGTTTGTTGAAGTTGGAGATATTGTTTCTAATAATACCGTTGTTTGTATTATTGAAGCAATGAAATTATTTAATGAAATAGAATCTGAAATTTCGGGTAAAATAGTTAAAATATTAGTAGAAAATGGTACACCAGTCGAATTTGGTCAGCCATTATTTTTAGTGGATCCATCTTAATATAAATCCCAATTTTCAATGCTAAATTCCATTTTAAATGTAATGGAGTATGTTTTTGATTATTGAAAATTTAAAGAATTTATGTTTAAAAAAATATTAATTGCCAATAGAGGCGAAATAGCTTTGCGAGTTATTAGAACTTGTAAAGAAATTGGTGTTAAAACCGTAGCCGTTTATTCCACTGCAGATGAGGAAAGTTTACATGTTCGATTTGCTGATGAAGCGGTTTGCATAGGTCCTCCTCCAAGTAGTGAATCCTATTTAAAAATGTCAGCTATTTTGGCGGCTGCAGAAATAACCAATGCAGATGCTATTCATCCAGGTTATGGATTTTTGTCTGAAAACGCCAAATTTTCTAAGATGTGTGAAGATTATAACATTAAGTTTATTGGTGCTTCAGCTGATATGATTAATAAAATGGGAGATAAAGCTTCGGCTAGAGCCACCATGAAGGCTGCTGGTGTTCCTACAATTCCAGGTTCAGAAGGTTTATTAGATACATTTGAAGAAGCTGAAAGTTTAGCCGATGAAATGGGTTACCCTGTAATGATAAAGGCAACTGCTGGTGGCGGTGGTAAAGGAATGCGCGCTGTTTGGGAGAAAAGCAAATTACAAGGAGCTTGGGATTCAGCCAAACAAGAAGCTGCTGCTAGTTTTGGAAATGATGCCATGTATATGGAAAAATTAATAGAAGAACCACGTCATATTGAAATTCAAATTGTTGGTGATGCATACGGTAGAGCCTGTCACTTATCTGAAAGAGATTGTTCTGTTCAACGTCGTCATCAAAAATTAACTGAGGAGGCACCATCACCATTTATGACCCCTCAATTGAGAAAAAAAATGGGAGAGGCAGCTATTAAGGCAGCTGAATATATTGCGTATGAAGGTGTTGGTACTGTTGAGTTTCTGGTAGATAAACACCGAAATTTCTATTTTATGGAAATGAATACTCGTATTCAGGTAGAACACCCAATTACGGAACAAGTAATAGATTACGATTTGGTTTATGAGCAAATAAAAGTTGCAGCTGGAATACCAATTTCAGGTAAAAATTACCTGCCAAAATTGCATTCTATAGAATGTAGAATTAATGCTGAAGATCCTTATAAAGATTTTAGACCCTCACCAGGAAAAATTACAACACTTCATTTACCAGGAGGTCATGGTATTAGAATTGATACTCATGTGTATGCAGGGTATACAATACCTCCAAATTACGATTCTATGATTGCTAAACTTATTACAACTGCTCAAACTAGGGAAGAGGCAATAAGTAAAATGAAAAGAGCTTTGGATGAATTTGTGATTGAGGGAATAAAAACAACCATACCATTTCACAGGCAATTAATGGACCATCCAGATTATATATCAGGAAATTATACGACTAAATTTATGGATGACTTTATTATTGAAAAAGAATAATAAATATAGTTTTAAATATAAATTAAAATAAAGGATATGATGTTTCATATCCTTTATTTTTTTACTTTTAATTTCAAATTTAAACTTAATGAAGTCAAAAGAGTTACATATTGATGGTATAGATAAAATAATTTTATCTTATTTAATGGAAGATGCAAGAACGCCCATTCTACGTATTAGCAAAAAAATTGGAATTTCTGGAGCGGCCATTCATCAACGGTTAAGAAAATTAGAAGCATCAGGTTTAATTACAGGTTCAAAATTTGAGATAAATACAAAGGTTTTAGGTTATAAAACCCTTGCATTTGTTGGAATATTTTTAGATACTGCAAGTAAATATTCGGCAGCATTAAACCGTTTAAAAGAAATTCCAGAAGTTATTGAAAGTCATTATACAACTGGTAATTATGCAATTTTCATTAAAATTTTATGTAGAGATAATGAACATTTAATGAGTTTATTAAATAAAGACATACAATCTATAAAAGGAGTAGCACGAACTGAAACTTTTATTTCACTAGATCAGCAAATAAATAGACAGATTAAATTATAATTTCTTTAAAAAGGAAAAGAGGATTGAACAGGTGCTCAACCCCCTTTAATATTTTTATACAGGTTAGTTAATCTCTAGAACCTAGAACCTGTAAACCCCAGTAAAGTAGCATTGCTAAAGAGCCAATTGCAGCAACTAAATAAGTTCTTGCCGCCCATTTTAACGAATCTTTTGCACCATCTTGTTCAGCATCCGTGAGCATATTGTTCGATTTTAGCCAACCCAACGCTCTATTGCTTGCGTCATATTCAACAGGTAAGGTAATAAAACTAAATATTGTTGCCATAGCCATCATTAACAGTCCAATTATAGCTATAGTTTGTCCAATACCACTTGCGCTACTAGATACTGCACCTAAAATTAGACCACCAATTACCAGCCACTGTGAAAAATTAGAAGTAACTGACACCACAGGAACTAATTTTGATCTCATTTCCAAATATTGATATGCCTGAGCATGTTGAACAGCATGACCAACTTCGTGCGCTGCTACAGCAGCTGAAGCAGCATTTCGTTCATTATAAACAGATTCGCTTAAATTTACGGTTTTGTCTGCAGGATTGTAATGATCCGTCAATTTTCCAGCGGCTGAAATAACTTTTACGTCAAATATTCCATGGTCGTGAAGCATTTTTTCAGCAATTTCTCTCCCACTTAACCCATTTCGAAGTTGAACATTGGAGTAGAATGCAAATTTTCTCTTTAATTTATTGCTAACTAACCAACTTGCTAGGGCAATAATTCCAATTAATATATAAAATCCCATAATTTCTTTTTTTAGTATTGTGTTTTAAATTTGGTAAATTTACAACATAAATTATTCCAAAACTATAGACACGACAAAATGGCAAAAATCCCTCATATTTTATTAATTTACACCGGTGGTACCATTGGAATGGTAAAAGACTTTAAAACGGGAGTATTAAAAACCTTCAATTTTAATAAATTGATAAAACACATTCCGGAGATTAACCACCTTAATTGTACAACCGACAGTATTTCGTTTGAAGAACCAATAGATTCTTCTAACATGAATGTTTCAAAATGGATTTCAATTGCAACAATTATTGAAGAAAATTATAATTTGTTTGATGGTTTTGTTGTATTGCACGGTTCCGACACTATGTCTTTTACCGCTTCTGCCATTAGTTTTATGTTCGAAAACTTATCAAAACCAATTATTTTTACGGGTTCTCAACTTCCAATTGGAGATTTGAGAACAGATGCCAAAGAAAACCTTATAACTTCTATTGAAATTGCTTCTGCACAAGAAAACGGAAAACCTATTGTGCAAGAAGTTTGCCTCTATTTTGAATATAAATTATATAGAGGAAATAGAACTACAAAGGTAAATGCAGAGCATTTTAACGCATTTACATCGCCAAATTTTTTGCCGTTATGTGAAAGTGGGGTTCATTTAAAATTCAATAAATCGTTGTTTTTTAAAAATAGCACAACAAAACAATTACAGGTTAGAAAAAAATTGGATAATAATATCGTAATTCTTAAAATATTTCCGGGTATTACAAAAGAAATAGTTAAGAGTATGCTAGAAATTAAAGGGTTGAAAGGAGTTGTATTAGAAACTTATGGCTCAGGAAATGCACCCAATGAAGCGTGGTTTATTAATCTTTTAAAAGGGGCTGTTTCAAAAGGAATTCAAATTATAAATGTAACTCAATGTATTGGTGGTAATGTTATTATGGGGCAATATGAAACCAGTATTGAATTGAATAAAATTGGAATTATTAGCGGTAATGATATTACTACAGAATCTGCTTTGGCTAAACTCATGTATATGTTAGGTGAAAAAATTCCGAAAAAGGACTTTAAATCAATTTTCACTACTTCTTTAAGAGGTGAAATTAGCAATTGAGAATAATTTGTTTTTCAACTAAAAATGTTTTTAATGGAAAAAAATTTAATAAATAGTTACAATATGGGTATTTTATTGTGAAAAATAAAAAAAATGGAACATTCTGTAAAAATATTTTAAAGTGCATATTATATTTTTAAAATTCAACATTTTTTTGTTACTTGCCAAACGCAAAAGAAGTCACAAATAAAGGTGATTAAGAAGATAAATATTCTTCATACTCTTTAAAAAGACTCGTTTGTTTGAAATAAAAATCATATATTTAACCAGAAAATTAATAAATAACTATTACATGATGAAAAGAGTATTTACTATCCTTGCGATTACAGGATTATTGTTATTCGGAGCAGCACCTCAAGCATACGCACAAGAAGATGCAGCAAACACAGAAGAAGTTGCAATAGATGCAGCAGAAACTAAAACCTTTCACCAAGAATTAAAACAACGTTTTATTGAAGGTGGACCTTTCTTTATGGGTATTGTATTAGTAACCTTAATTTTAGGATTAGCTATTGCAATTGAAAGAATTATCTATTTAAATATGGCAACTACTAATACTAAAAAATTAGTAAGTGCCGTTGACGATGCATTATCTTCAGGAGGTGTTGAAGCTGCAAAGGAAGTTTGTAGAAATACAAAAGGACCAGTTGCTTCTATTTTTTATCAAGGTTTAGATAGAATGGATGAAGGTGTTGATGCAGCTGAAAAAGCAGTTGTTGGTTATGGTGGTGTTCAAATGGGATTACTTGAGAAAAATATTTCTTGGCTATCTTTATTTATTGCTTTAGCTCCAATGCTTGGTTTCATGGGGACTGTAATTGGTATGATTAGTGCATTTGATTCAATTCAAGCTGCAGGAGATATTTCACCAACAGTTGTTGCAGGAGGTATTAAAGTGGCATTATTAACAACAGTATTTGGTTTAGTTGTTGCAATTATTCTTCAAGTATTTTATAACTATATTATTTCTAAAGTAGATAGTATTGTTAACGGTATGGAAGATGCATCAATTTCACTTGTTGACCTTTTGGTTAGATATAAAAAATAAAACGAATTATGAGTGATAAAAATTCAAAAATATTAACAATAATCGTTGGAATAATTGGTTTTATTGGCATATTTTTCTTCTTTAGAATTATGGCTGAAGGTGATGAAGCTATTACAGCTTCACTTGCAAGTGGCGGTTCAGATTCAATTGTAGCGCCATTTATTACTTTCTCGATTATTTTGTTAGCAATTACTATTATTATTGCAGTAGGTTACTCTATGCTTAACCTTGCCAAGCACCCTGATGTTTTAAAAAGAACCATGATGGGAGTTGGTGTTTTGGTTGTAATATTAGTAATTTCATATGTTTTAGCTTCAGATGCAGCTGTAACAGATGCGATGGGAAATGTATTACCTGATGGAGAAGCGGGAAGCGTTTCGAAATGGGTAAGTACAGGTATAAATTATAGTGCAATTTTAGGAGTAATTGGCTTTGGAGCCTTTGCAAGTGACTTTGTAAAATCACTATTAAAATAAAATAGTTATGGCAAGAAGAGAAATTGGAGAAATTAATGCTGGTTCAATGGCAGACATTGCGTTCTTGCTTTTAATATTTTTCTTAGTAACTACCACTATGGATGTGGATTCGGGTATCGCAAGAAAATTGCCTGAAAAAACAGATATAAAGTCAGATGTTATTGTTAAGGAAAAAAACGTTTTAGATATTGTTGTAAATAGAAATAATCAGCTTTTAGTTGAAAATGAATATGTGCAAGTTACAGATGTTAAACGCTTAGCAATGAAATTTTTGAATAATGGTGGCGGATTAAGTACTCCAACAGATGGGAAACCTGCAGAACCTTGCGATTATTGCACAGGGGATAAAGATCCTTCATCTTCAGATCATCCTACAAAAGCTATTATTTCACTTCAAAGTGATAGAGGAACTTCGTATGGAATGTATATTTCAATTCAAAATGAAATTGAAGCGGCTTATAATCAATTAAGAAATGATTTAGGTAAAAGATTATACAATAGATCTTATGATGAGTTATTAAAGGAGTATTCAGATAATCCTTCTGAGAGTATAAATGTTAAAATAAGTAATTTGAAGGATAAATTTCCTCAAATTATTTCAGAACCTGAACCAATAAAATAAATATCAGACATGAGCAAGTTTAAAAAGAAGAAAAAAGGATTACCTGCTATATCTACGGCATCGTTACCTGATATTGTATTTATGTTATTGTTCTTTTTTATGGTATCTACAACTATGAGAGAAACTGATTTAGTAATTAAAAAACCAGTTTTACCTCAAGCTAGTGAAGTTAAAAAGTTAGAGCAAAAAAGTTTAGTAAGTACCATTTATGTTGGAAAATCAAAGGATTCAAGAGTTTCTGGAGATAAAATTCAAGCAAATGATAAAATAATTGATGTTAAGGATGTTATAAGTTTTATATTTTCTGAACGTGCGTCAAGAAAGGAAGAAGAAGTTAAGTTTATGACAACTTCTATAAAAGCAGACAAGGAAGCTAATGTTGGAACTATAATTGATATTAAAGAAAAACTTAGAGATATTGATGCTTTAAAAATTAGTTTTTCCACAACACGTGGTACTGATATAAAGAGTAATTTCTAATTAATGCAAAAATTATTAAAAAGGCAATCATTAATTTGATTGCCTTTTTTAGTTTAATAAAGTATATTTGATTATGAAAAATTGTGTATTTGTTATTATATCATTTTTTTTGATTCAAAATAGCTTTTCTCAAGAAGTGAGTGACTCTATTGGAATTTACTATTTAGAAGATCAACTCTATGTTTCATTTCATTATAATTTAATAGAAAGCGCTCCAAAAACATTAAAATCAAATGGGTTTTCTGGTGGGTTTTCAACTGGATTTGTACGAGATATTCCCTTAAATGAAGACAGAAATTTTGGATTTGGTATAGGTTTAGGATATGTATATAGTGTTTTTATTCAGAATTTAAAAATTCAAAATGAAGATGGGAATAGTATTTTTTCTATAGTTGAGGATTTTAGTACTAATAAGTTATCTTATAGTGCCTTAGAAATTCCTGTTGAAATGCGATGGCGAACTTCTGATATTAAGAAGTATAAATTTTGGAGAATTTATGGAGGTTTTAAAGGTTATTATGTCCTACAAAGTAATTATAAATTTGTAGATGAAAATATTAAA
Organism: Lutibacter sp.; assembly: GCF_030692605.1. Classification (GTDB taxonomy): domain Bacteria; phylum Bacteroidota; class Bacteroidia; order Flavobacteriales; family Flavobacteriaceae; genus Lutibacter. The sequence goes on along the minus strand of NZ_JAUYUD010000095.1, from coordinate 18,865 downwards.
ATTAAAAGTAAGAACATTTCGGAAATTGAAAAATGGAGTTATGGATTAACTCTTTCCGCAGGACATGGCCATTGGAATTTGTATTTGTATTATGGTTTGAAACCTATTTTAAAAAATGTACTGAATACAAATGAAGGTTTTCATTTACGAGAAATGAATATTGGTTTAAAATTTTATATAATGTAAATTAAGAAAACAATTAACTGTGAGCTTAAGCCGACCAATAGACCAAATACTACTTCTTTAAAAGTGTGCGCTTGTAAATTAAGCCTTGAAGACGCAACTATACCAGCTAATGCAAATGATACTGCAATAAAAATCAACATATTTATTTTGAAGAAAAAGCTAAAATAAATTAAAAAACCTGTTAATCCTGCTATTGCCGAGGCATGTAAACTCATTTTAATTTGTAAATGTAACAGTAAATAAGAAATAATTAAAGAAACTCCATATCCAAAATAAAATAATCCCAAAAGATCTACTAAACTAGATTTAAACAACCAATTTCCAATAATATATGATAATGTAATGAATAAAAGCGTTGGAAATTTTCTTTTTTCAATGCTTGGAATATGATAACTTTCTATCATTTGAAATTTTTTTAATAAAAACAAAAGAAAAAGAGGAAATAAATAACCTCCTATAATTATCACTAATAACACTAGTTGTCTTAAATCTTTTGAAACGAATGTAGGAATTAGGAAAAAATAAAAAAACACTCCAATAATTGGAATGTTAATAGGGTGCAGTAAATATGATATAAACTTGGATATTTTCATAGCAATTATACTATATTTCTTTTCTTAAACGAGCAACTGGAATGTCCAATTGCTCTCTATATTTGGCAACAGTTCGTCTTGCAATTGGATAGCCTTTATCTAATAAAATAGTTGCTAATTTATCATCTGTTAAAGGTTTTCTTTTAGATTCCTCATTAATAACGGTTGAAAGTATATTTTTTATTTCAATAGTTGAAACATCTTCACCTTGATCATTTTTCATTGATTCTGAGAAGAATTCTTTTATTAGTTTTGTTCCATAAGGGGTTGATACGTATTTGCTATTTGCTACCCTAGAAACGGTGGAAACATCCATTGAAATCGCATCTGCGATATCTTTTAAAATCATTGGTTTTAACTTACGCTCATCACCAGATAAAAAATACTCTTTTTGGTGTCTCATAATGGCATTCATATTTAATAATAATGTTTGTTGACGTTGTTTTATAGCATCAATAAACCATTTTGCAGCATCCAATTTTTGTTTGATAAATTGAACAGCATCTTGCTGAGATTTAGATTTAGTATTAGACTCCTTATAACCTGATAAAAGATTGTTGTATTCCTTAGAAATATGTAATTCAGGGGCATTTCTAGAATTCAAGGTAAGTTCTAATTCTCCTTCAATAATTTTAATTGAGAAATCGGGAACAATTTGTTCTGCAAACTTGTTACTTCCAACAAAAGATCCTCCAGGTTTTGGATTCAATTTTTCAATTTGCTGAATTGCTTCCTTCAATTTTACTTCAGTAATATTGTACTTTTGAGTAAGTTTTGTATAATGTTTTTTAACAAAATGGTCAAAAGAATTTTCTAATATGGCAATAGCTAAATTTCTGCTTTCTTTTTCTTTTTTATTCTTTAGTTGAATAATAAGGCATTCTTTTAAATCTCTTGCACCAACTCCAGATGGTTCTAGTTGCTGAACAACTTTTAGTAATCTTTCTAATTCTTTTTCAGTGGTATAAATATTTTGAGTAAATGCTAAATCGTCTAAAACATCAGCTAAATCTCTTCTTATATAACCGCTATCATCGATGCTGCCAATTAAAAAATCTGTGATTAATTCTTCTTCTTCCGTTAAAGTAAATGTATTTATTTGACTTTTTAAGTGTTGAGTAAAAGACGTTCCAGAGGCGTAAGGAACATGCTTATCCTCATCATCTTCTGCGTAATTATTAGATTGTGTTTTATAATTAGGAATTTCATCATCACTTAAATACTCATCAATATTTATGTCTTGAGCATCAATACTTTCAGTACCCGAATCGTCATATTCATCTTCAGTTGAGGTACTAGAAAATTCATCAAAATCTTCATTCTCATCAGCATTCTCTAGGGCAGGATTTTCTTCTAATTCTTGTTTTAAACGTTGTTCAAATTCCTGCGTAGGAAGTTGAATCATTTTCATGAGTTGAATTTGCTGTGGAGATAGCTTTTGTTGTAATTTTTGATGTAAACTTTGTCTAAGCATAAACTATTATAAAATAGATTTAGTTAAAAATACATAAAAATATGCTTAAAACGAACCTATAGAATTGTATTTTTAATTAAAATTCAGCATTTTGAGGTGTTCTTGGATACGGTATAACATCTCTAATGTTACCCATACCTGTTGTAAACTGAACTAGACGTTCAAATCCTAATCCAAATCCACTATGTTCTGCAGTACCAAATTTACGTGTATCTAAATACCACCATAATTCGTGTTCATCTATATTAAGATCTTTAATTTTTTGTTTTAATACATCTAAACGTTCTTCTCGTTGACTTCCACCAACAATTTCACCAATACCAGGGAATAAAACATCCATTGCCCTTACCGTTTTTCCGTCTTCATTTAAACGCATATAAAATGCTTTAATTTTCGCTGGATAATCAAATAATATGATAGGACATTTAAAATGTTTTTCAACTAAATATCGTTCGTGTTCACTTTGCAAATCCGCTCCCCATTCCTTAATAAGATATTGAAATTTTTTCTTTTTATTAGGCGTAGAATTTTGTAATATTTCAATAGCTTCGGTATAACTTACTCGTTTAAAGTTGTTTTCTATTACAAATTTTAACCTTTCAAGTAAATTCATTTCACTTCTTTCCGTCACCGGTTTCGATTTTTCTTCATCAAGTAAACGATCATTCAAATAAGCTAAATCGTCTTTACAATGTTGAAGAGCATAAGAAATAACATTTTTAATAAAATCTTCTGCTAAATCCATATTATCATCCAAATTGTTGAATGCTACTTCTGGCTCAATCATCCAAAATTCAGCTAAATGTCTTGTTGTATTTGAATTTTCGGCTCTAAATGTTGGTCCAAAGGTGTAAACTTTTCCTAAGGCCATAGCATAGGTTTCAGCTTCTAATTGACCCGAAACAGTAAGATTGGTAATTTTTCCAAAAAAATCTTTGGAATAATTAACGTTACCCTCTTCTGTTTTTGGAATATTAGTTAGATTTAAGGTTGTTACATTAAACATTTCCCCAGCTCCTTCAGCATCTGAACCTGTAATTATTGGAGCATGAAAATTATAAAATCCATTTTCAATAAAATACTTATGAATTGCAAATGACAGTGTAGATCTAACTCGCATTACAGCACTAAAAGTATTTGTTCGAATGCGTAAATGAGCATTTTCTCTTAAAAATTCTAAACTATGTTTTTTAGGTTGGATTGGATATTCTTCTGGATTTGAATCTCCCAAAATTTCAAGACTCTTAACTTGTATTTCTACGGTTTGACCTTTTCCTTGACTTTCAATTAAAATACCTTTAATGGCAATTGCAGCACCAGTTGTTACTCTTTTTAAAAGTGCCTCATCTGTATTTTCAAAATCAACTACACATTGTATGTTATTAATAGTTGAACCATCATTTAAAGCAATAAATCTATTCGCTCTAAATGTTCTAACCCATCCTTTTACGGTAACATCTTGTAAAAAATTTTGAGAACTCAAAAGTTCAGCAACTGTAATTCTTTTCATTGTAAAAAATTTATGAAATGCAAAGATACATTAACAATTGTTAAATGACAATTGATAAACAAGTTTGATGATTCTTCCTTTAAAAAAAATAATAGTTTGGTTGAAGTATTACATAAGTTGTTACAAACATAAAAATATCAATGAGAAAAAAGCTAATTGTCGTTGTTTTCATCTTCATTATCGAGAACATCCAATAGAGGTTCTTTTAAAACTTCTTTATTTGCAATATTTTTTTCTAAGGACAATAATAAAGAAGGTAGTAATAATAAATTTGAACACATTGCAAATAAAAGAGTAACTGATACTAATCCACCCAACGCAATAGTTCCTCCAAAACTCGATACTGTAAACACTAAAAATCCAAAGAAAAGCACAATAGAAGTATAGAACATACTTACGCCTGTTTCTCGTAAAGCTGCATAAACGGAGTGTTTAATTTTCCAATTATGTGTTATTAACTCTTGACGATATTTAGCTAAAAAGTGAATAGTATCATCTACAGAAATTCCAAAAGCAATACTAAATACTAATATGGTCGAAGGTTTAATAGGAATTCCTAAATAACCCATGAGGCCTGCAGTAATTAATAGCGGTAATATATTTGGAATTAATGAAATTAAAATCATTCTAAATGACCGGAATAAAACAGCCATAAATATTGATATTAATAAAATTGCAAGAGATAAGGAAACAACTAAGTTGTTAATTAAATAAGTAGTGCCTTTTAAAAAAACCAAAGCACCACCTGTCATAGAAACATTGTATTTTTCTACAGGAAATTCTTTTGTAATTTTTTCTTTTAAACGACTTTCGATGATAGCCATTTTATCTGTTCCAATATCCTTCATAAAAGTTGTAATGCGTGCATATTGCCCCGTTGAATCTACAAAGCTATTGAGCATATTTGCATCTGAAGTGCTGTTTTTTACAAAAGAAAAAATCCAATTTTGTTCTTGACTATTTGGGATGTCATAATAATCAGGATGTCCTCCATAAAATGCTTGTTTTGAGTATTTTACAATATTTAAAACAGAAATCGGTTTAGAAAGTTCAGGAATATCTTCAATAGTTTCCTCTAACTTATTCATTCTTTGTAGGGTAGAAAGTTTCATGACCCCTTTTTCTTTTTTTGTGTCAATAATAATTTCTAAGGGCATAATACCACCAAATTCATCTTCAAAAAAGACAATATCTTTAAAAAAATCTTTACCTTTTGGCATATCCTCAATAAGGCTACCAGATACTTTTATTTTATAAATTCCAATTATGCTTACAATTATTAAAATGATGGTTGTAGTATAAACTGCAATTCGATGATTTTTAACAATAGATTCCATGGTTTTAACAATAGTTTCAATCCACTTACGCTCCAAATGTTTAAGATGTTTTTCATTTGGAATGGGCATAAAACTATACATAATAGGTATAATTAAAATTGCCAAAAAGAAAATTGCAATAATGTTAATAGAAGCGATGGTACCAAATTCTCTTAACAATTGGCTTTTAGTAAAAATAAAGGTGGCAAAACCTATAGCAGTTGTTGTATTGGTTAATAAAGTGGCAGTACCAACTTTTGATATTACACGCTGTAATGATTTTGCTTGATTGCCGTGTTTTTTTACTTCTTGTTGGTATTTATTTATTAAAAAAATGGCGTTTGGCACTCCAATTACAATAATTAAAGGAGGAATTAATGCCATTAAAACTGTAATTTCATATCTAAATAAGCCTATAAACCCAAATGCCCAAATAACACCAATACTTACTACCAACATGGTAATAAAAGTAGCTCTAAATGATCTAAAGAAAAAGAAGAATATTAATGCTGTTACCACTAATGCCAAACCTACAAATAACCCAATTTCATCAATAATATTTTGGGCATTCATAGTTCGAATATATGGCATCCCAGAAATTCGAACATCCAATTTATTTTCTTTTTCAAATTTTTCAATGGCCGGATTTAGCACATTAAAAATAAAATCTTTTCTGGCGGCCGTATTTACAATTGTCTTATCTAAATATATTACAGAACGTATAGTCCCAGTTTTTTTATTATATAAAAAATTATCGTAAAAGGGAAGATTTTCAAAAAGTTCGGTTCTAATTTGTTGAATATCAGACGAAGAGGCAGGTGAATTTTTCACCAAAGGCTCTAAATCAAATTTTTGTAACGAATCATTTTTAACAAGTTTCTGAATATTACCAACAGAAATTGTTAATTCAACTTCAGAATAATCGTTTAATTTATTTGTTAATTCTCTCCAAGAATTAAATTTTTCTGGTGCATAAATACTGGAATCTTGTACAGCAAGAATAATGACATTTCCTTCTTCACCAAAGAGTTTTAAAAAATGCTTATAGTCAACATTTACTTGATGATTTTCTGGTAAAAGATTTGCTTCGGTATATGAAAAACGCATATACTGAGTTTGATAACTTAAAAAACCGGTAATGGCTAAAATCAGCCCTAAAATTATATACCTTTTTGTAAGTATTATTCTCGAAACATTATTCCAAAACTTCATAAAAAAAATTTTTGCAAATGTAACGAATAAGTTTTGGATTTAACCATTTGAATTTTAAAAACCTAGGTTTAGTTTATAGGTTAATTTAACAGCTAAATTATCAGACCATTCGGGATTTTGATAACTTCCAAATCGATAATACGCACTTAAACCAAATCCTTTTAGTAAACGGTTTATTTCAAAGCCACTTTCAAGATATCCTTTATTTAAACTTTTAAATTCGAGCCCTTGGTGATAGTTTGCATTATTAATCGCGCCTATTGCAGCTCTATTAGCAATGGTGAGTTGAGGTTTAAATTTAGGAGAAATTATAAATGCTTTGAATTCGTGTTTAAAATGGATAGCGATAAATCGATCTGAAATAAACTCGTTATATCCCATTGTTTCAAAGCTGTTTTTCCCGGCAAAAGTTATTCTTTTTGCCCAAGGATTCTTAAAGGTGTAGTTTGGAGTAGCATTGAAAAGATGTGTAATTGGAGCATCTCCAAAAACAATTCCTCCCTCTAATAACACATGTGTAATTGCTTTTCGTAAAGGTTTTATCTTATGCAAAATTTGAACACTAAACTGAGTAAAATCAAAATCACCGCTAAAAATATTTTCAATACTTTTTGTAGTTTGAAATGTAATTTGAGGAAAATTATTTTTTATCGTTAATTTTCCTTCGGGAGAATTCATATATTCATTTTTTGGGTTGTATTGTACACCCACGGTGGCAGTTGTTAAATTGAAAGAGGTTAAATTTCTAGTATTTGATACAAATTGGTATTCAAAAACAGGAGTGTATTCGCCAGTACTTACTTGTAACTTTGCCTCCAAATTTGGCTGAATATCGATTTCAATAAAACTGCTGATGGTTTTGTAATTATAAAATTTACTAATATTTAAATTTCGAGGATTAATTGGCGAAAAAGTAGAATTTGAAGCTATAAAATCTATGGAAGCAGCTTCTTTAATATCGTTAGTTGCATTGGCACCAATCCACATGTTATTCTTTTTTTCAATCCTAAATGAAGTCCCAAAGCTGTATTTAAAATCTTTATCTTTTGTTCCAAAAGCAATGTAAGATTCGACTTTAACAATTGGAGAAAAATTATGATTTGTTATTCCTCCAATACCGACACGTAATCCTTCGTAATTATTTAGGTTAATAATTTTTCCTAAATTTAAATTAATATACTTTGTTGGAAAATAACCTTTTAGTAAATTTCGTCCAATATTAATTTTTCTCTCAATCCCTTCGGAATAGGCAATGCTATCAATTTTAATATAAGTGTTTAATCCTCGCTCTGTTATTGGTTCGGTTCGGTATTTATCCCAAAATTCTTCAGACTTAGTTGCTGCGTCATCAGTAAATAAAATGGTTGTTGCAGACTTTTTAATTTCTATAATTGGATTTATAACGACATTACTATTTACCGATTTCGAAATAAAATAAGTAATATCCTCAGGTTTATTTTTACTCAAGACCATAAGGCTATCTTTTTTTTCACTTTGAGAAAATTTTATGGTACCTCCAAATAATTTGATATTTTCTTTAGTGTTACCTTTTTTTAAAACAATGTCCATTTCCGCTGGGAACCAGATAGGTTGTTCAGGCAAAAATTTATAATTTTGAGTTGCTTTTACATTTACAATTCCTTTAAGTTCTGCAATAGCATGAGCAATTCCAAAAGTTGATGTGTCTATGTATAGCACCCCTTCAATACCAATAAATTCTTTTTTTTCTTTAGGTTTATAATAAATTAAATAGGTTGGGCGATTGTTAATATCAACTGTATCAAGTATTTTATAGTTGTAATTTTTTAAAGCGTTGGTTGCAATAGGGTTTGTATATTGGGTTCCTGCAATGGTATAAAGTTCATTATAAAATGAGAAATCTTGAAAAGTAATAGCCAAAAATTCATAAATAGGTTGTTTTAAACCAGCCATTCTAGAAGCTAAAATAAGCTCTTTTGTTTTTTTTCCTTTTTGAAATTGAAATTCAGATATTTTTTCTGAAATGTATAAATGGTAATGCTCTATTTCCTTCTTAAATTTAAAGTTGGTAGAATCTAATTTATCAAACTTCTTTTCTCCATTTTTGATAGAAAACAAGGTATCTATTATTCCACTAATTGAATCGGGATTAGCGGTAACTAAAATTTTATTGTAAGTATTAAATTTAAATGAGTTTAGTGCTTCTTCAATATTATTTTTTGATTTATTTAAAATCACCTTTTGTATAATATCGATAGCTGGATTTTTTTTGGATGAAATAACTACCTCATTTAAAGTTTCAATGGACGGACTTAAATAAATTTTGAGATATCTTATTTTTGGGTTTAATTCCTTTTTTACTTTTGTATACCCAACGTATGAAATTGTAATAGTATGAAACGGATTTATAGTTTTTATATTAAATTTTCCATCAATATCTGTTAAAGTTCCGAAATTAGTATTGGTAATAATAGAAGCAAATGGCAATGGTTTTAACGTTTTTTCATCTAAAATTATTCCTTGAATATAGTTTTGAGAAATAGCACTAAAGATGATAAAAAGAGTAAAAAAACTAAATAAAAAGTACTTCATTTGAAATGAATTATTTTAGAAGTACAAATATAGGTTAATAAAAAAGCACTCTTATGAGTGCTCTATTTTTTTTGATAAGTTTAACGAAAGTGCTTCTTAAACTTTCATAATTTCCTGATCTTTAATTTTGTATAATTCGTCAATTTTTACAATAAAACTGTCTGTTAAGTCCTGAATATCTATTTCGGCATTCGCTTTCACATCTTCTGAGGCATCTGACTTTTTAATTTCACTCATTGCTTCTCTTCGGTCGTTTCTAATACCAACTTTTGAATCTTCGGCGGCAGATTTTGCTTGTTTTGATAATTCTTTACGTCTTTCTTCTGTTAAAACAGGAACGTTGATAATGATTATTTCACCATTATTCATAGGGTTAAATCCTAAATTAGCAATCATAATTGCTTTTTCAATTCCTTGTAACATATTTTTTTCCCAAGGTTGTATGGTTATGGTATGGGCATCCATAGTACTCACATTTGCAATTTGAGTTAAAGGCGTTTGAGAGCCATAATAATCAACAGTTATACCTCCCAACATTGCTGGACTAGCCTTGCTTGCACGAATATTTCTAAATTCTTTTTCCAAATGTTTAATGGTATTTTCCATTAGCTCACTAGTACTGTCTATTATAAATTTAAGATCTTCATCCATAATTAAAAAAATTAAATTATCTATTTATCAACTTTTGTTCCAATATTTTCTCCGGCTGCTATTTTTTCTAAATTGCCTTTGGTATTCATATCAAAAACAATTATAGGTAAATTATTTTCTTGACTTAATGCAAAAGCAGTCATATCCATTATTTTTAGACCCTTATTAATTACATCTTTATATGTTATAGAGTCAAATTTAATAGCATTTTCATTTTTTTCAGGATCTTCTGAATAAATTCCATCCACACGAGTTCCTTTTAAAATTACTTCAGCACCAACTTCAATTGCTCTTAACACAGCAGCTGTATCTGTTGTAAAGTAAGGGTTTCCGGTTCCCCCTCCAAAAATTACTACACGTCCTTTTTCTAGGTGTCGTACAGCTCGTCTCTTAATAAATGGTTCGGCAACTTGCTCCATTTTAATGGCGGTTAGTAGCCTAGTTTTCATTCCAGCATCTTCCAATGCGCTTTGTAATGCTAAACCATTAATTATAGTGGCAAGCATTCCCATATAATCACCTTGAACTCTGTCTATTCCATTACTTGCGCCAGCAACACCTCTAAAAATATTGCCACCACCAATAACAATAGCTACTTCAACACCTTTTTCAACAATGATTTTAATTTCATTGGCGTATTCAGCTAAACGAACTGGGTCTATACCGTGTTGTCTAGTTCCCATAAGCGCTTCGCCGCTTAATTTTAATAAAATTCTTTTATAAGCCATAATTTATTTAAAAGTTATGCAAATATAAGAAATACTTTAAAAGGATAAACGGAATGTTAATGTTGTGTTGAAGTATTATTTAATTGAATTCTAGTTTTGTTTTTTTGAGAAAAAAACTCAATAATTAATTTGAAAGAATTTAGAGAGGCAAATTCAACATCAACAACAGGTTTTTTGATTTTTAAAAATTGATTTGTAATATTTTTATAATCGGATGTATTTACTTTTTCCGCTTGTAAAATTTTGAGGATTGTTTTAGAAATTTCAGCTAAATTTTCAGACAAAGGGGCTATATTTTTAATAATGGGATTATATGTAATTTGAGCAAATTCATCATGATTTTTTACCCATTTTGTTAGCATTTGAATTAATTCTTTTTTTGAATTAGGATTTTGTTGGTTTAGAAATTCCTTTGTTAAATTATTAAAAATGATGGCCTCTGAAGCATCGGCAGTACAAGCATCGGCGAAAAGTGTGAAAGGGGAGTAGGTTTTATATTCAGTACCATTTTCATTACGAGTATATATTTTTACAGGCTCATACACTTTAGTAAGTTGTAATAATGCTTCAATAGGTTGGTTATTGGTAATATTTCGTAAAATCACATCTCGATTTCTTAAATGTGTAATACCAACTTCTTCCAATCTAAAACTTATTTGTTCTAAGCGTTCAAGTATGTTTGAAATATTTTTAATATCTTCTGATGACCATAATCTTTCCGCAATTGCAGCCGTTCTTGGCCAAATTCTAGAATCAATAGTTAAAGGGGTTACTAATTCACTCCACATAGTTGCTTCACCGCCTAGAATTCGTGCTTTTTCCACATCGCTTAATGTATTATTTTTTGGTAAAGGATCTACCAAATAATGCTCAGTTACAGATTGCAACAAATCAATATAATAGCCATTTGAAAGGATAGTATTATATCCTTTTTTAGCAGCAATTATTAAAGAGTGATCTGTTAATACACTTTCATTGACGCCTTTCCAAGAATGGATTAAGGCAGAAGTTGGCATATGATCGGTCATAATTTCTTCCCACCCCATCAAAGATTTTCCATATTTTGCTAAAATCTTTTCTAATCTTATATTGAAATAGGTTTGCAAATCATGATTTGTAGGAAGATTATGTTTCTTCTTAAATTCTTGAATATGTTCATTTTCATCCCAATGTTTTCCTTCATTTTCATCCCCGCCAATATGAAAATATTTATCTGGAAATATGGTTGCCATTTCACCAAATAAATCTCCTAATATTTCGTATGTTTTTTCATTGGTAGGATCTAAAGTTGGATTAAAAATTCCTGAATTTCTTTCAATAGAATAAGGTATATTTTTACTTCCAATTTCGGGATAAGCGGTTAAAATAGCAGTTGCATGTCCGGGAACGTCTACCTCAGGTACAACACGAATTCCTCTATCAGATGCATACTGAACAACTTCTTTAATTTGTTCGTGTGTATAATACAATCCATCTGATCCAAGTTGATGCAGTTTTGGGTGAGTTTTAGATTCAATTCTAAACCCTTGATCGTCAGTTAAATGCCAATGAAAAACATTCATTTTAACAGAGGTCATTGCATCTAAGTTTCGTTTTAAAACGTCCACAGGTTCAAAATGACGTGCAACATCAATCATTAATCCTCTCCATGTAAATCGTGGATAATCATTAATTTGCACTTCTGGAAAATAATAATAAGAATCAGAATTTGAAATTAATTGCAATAGTGTTTCTAAAGCATAAACAACTCCAATATCTGTGGTGGCATCAATAATAATTTTAGTGGCAGAAACGTTTAATTTATAAGACTCATTTTCGTTAATTTCTAATTTTCCTAAACGCTTATAATTTATTTCTAATGAAGCGTTTTCAATTTCATTTTTATTAAATGAAAAGCCGTTTTTTAAAAAAACACCAGTTCTACCGCTAAGTCTTTGTAAAAATTTAGTAGTTGCAATATCAATTCTTTTGGATCTTTCACTGTTAACAACAATTGTAAAATCGATATCTATTGGATTTCTATCAATTCCAACAATAATTTCTTGTGGCCATGGCATCAAATTCAATTTATTTGTTTGACTTACGCAAAAAATCGAATAAAATGTAAATAAAAATGTGAGAAAATTTTTCATAATAAAAATTTAATAATAATATCTTTTGAAAGCTTCTAAAGCCGCATAATCGGCAAGACCTAATTGATGATATTTTTGAGCTGTTTCGTTATTTCTTTCTTCTGCACGCACCCAAAATTCTCTTATGTCATTTCCTTGAAACATCACACCATCTTTTTGAGATTGATGAAAGAAAATTGCTTTTCTTTTTCTCAGTACTTGATCTGGACTCATTGGAACTGCCATATCAATTTGGTGTACATCCCATTCATGCCAAGCTCCTCTATATAACCAAACCCAACAATCATTCATATATTTTTGAGGTTTTAAAATTTGTAATGCAGCAAAAATAGCGTCTAAACAAACTTTATGTGTACCGTGTGGATCGGCTAAATCGCCAGCAGCATATATCTGGTGTGGTTTAATTTCTGCTATTAAATTAGCAATAATATTGATGTCAATTTTCCCAATTGGTTTTTTTCGAATTGTGCCAGTTTCATAAAAAGGAAGGTTTAAAAAATGAATATTTTCATCAGGTACACCAATAAAACGGGTTGCTGCTAATGATTCCCTTTTTCTAATAATGCCTTTCAAATTTCGAACTTCAACATCATCTTCTGTATCTTCTTTTTTAGAATTTATTTTTTTTATTAAATTATCAATGTTCAAATCTTCTGGAGTAACATCTTTAATAACTTCAGCATATTTTAAGGCTTCATAATCAGAAACTGCAATGTTACCTGAAGTTTGATATGCTATGTGAACTTCGTGACCTTGTTCAACTAATCGGTCAAAAGTACCACCCATAGAAATTACATCATCATCGGGGTGTGGACTAAAAATGATAATTCTTTTTTTATTAGGATTGGCTCTTTCTGGTCTAGAGGAATCATCGGCGTTTGGTTTTCCACCAGGCCAACCTGTAATAGTATGTTGTATTTTGTTGAACATTTTAATATTAATATCATAGGCCGAACCTTCTTGAGCTAAAAGGCTAGACATACCATAATTATTATAATCCTTATCTGTTAATTTTAATATTGATTTTTTTGTTAAACTACATAGCCAAATAATAGCTTTGCTTGTTAGTTCTTCTGTCCAAATACAAGGGCCAACAAGCCATGGTGTATTTAATCTAGTTAGGTCTTGAGCAGCCTCACCATTTAATATGAACGTTGTGTTATCATGTTCTTGGAGGTAAGTTGCAGGAACTTCCGAAGTAATTTCTCCTTCAATGGTATCTTTAATTACTGATGCTTTATTGTGTCCCCAAGCCAATAATACAATTCTCTTAGCTTTTTTAACACTGCCAATACCCATTGTGATAGCTTTTTTTGGGACATTTTCAATCCCTAAAAAAGAAGGAGCAGCATCAACTCTTGTAATATGATCTAAAGTAATATTTCTTGTTCCTGAGTTATAATGAGAGCCTGGCTCATTAAAACCAATATGTCCAGTTCTACCAATCCCCAAAAGCTGAAAATCGAGACCACCATATGTTTCAATTTTCAAATCATAATCTATGCAATATTGATGAAGATCTGATAATGATACGTTACCATTTGGAATATTAATGTTTTCGGGTTTAATATCTATATGATTGAATAAATGTTGATGCATAAAATAGTAATAACTATGTACACTATTTTTGTCCATAGGATAGTACTCGTCCAAATTAAACGTTACCACATTTGAAAAACTTAACTCCTCTTCTTTATGCATTCTAACCAATTCTTCATACACCTTTATTGGTGACGAACCGGTTGCCAGTCCAAGAATGCAATATTTATTTTTGGTTTGTTTTGTTTTTATTAATGCTGCAATTTCTTCTGCAACGCAAATGGAGGCTTCTATTGAATTTGCAAAAACAATATTATGAATTTTTTCAAATCTAGTGTCTTCAAATTGACCGACTGGTTGATATTTTATAGATGTTATAATCATGTTCAATGTTATGTTATTCAAAATTAAATAAAGAATTTGATATTTAACGCTATTGAAAGTTATATTGAAGAATTATTATTCTTTTCTTCGATATTAAATTCTTCTAAAAATGCATTTCCTTTAAGAAAAATGGTCTTAATATTTTTTTTAATGTTATTTTAGAATTAATTTTAAAGCTTAATATAAAATCGGTTATGTTAACTTCTTTTGCCATTACTGAACGAAATTTTATATAAATATTTTATAATGTTTTTATATGAAAGTTAAAAGATTAATCGCACTTGATGTAATGCGTGGGCTAACTATAGCATTAATGATTATGGTTAACACTCCCGGAAGTTGGACTTATGTATATCCACCACTTTTACATGCTAAGTGGCATGGATGCACTCCAACTGATTTAGTTTTTCCATTTTTTCTTTTTATTGTTGGTGTTTCTATGTGGTTTTCATTTAAAAAATTCGAACAGGGAATTACCAAAAACTCGCTTTACAAAGTATTAAAACGGTTTTTTATCATGTTTTTGTTAGGTGTTTTTCTAAATGCTTTTCCAAATTTTGATTTTGAAAATTTACGTTATCTGGGCGTTTTACAACGTATTGCAATTGCCTATTTATTAGGTGCACTTTTATGTTTACAATTCAATTACAAACAACTACTTTTTATTTTTGCAGGAATTTTAATAGGTTATTGGGGCTTATTATTTTTTGGATCAACTGACAGTCCTTATGAATTGACTTCAAATTTAGTATTGAAAGTAGATGTATTATTTTTTGGTGAAAAGCATTTATACAACGGGTTTGGAATTCCATTTGACCCAGAAGGTTTACTTTCTTCAATTCCGTCAGTTGCAACATTGTTATTAGGATATTTTTCAGGAAGATTGATAGAACTATCTGGAGACACCAAGGTGACAATTAAAAGTCTAGTTCAAATTGGTGCTATTATTGTATTTATTGGTTTTACTTGGGGCTTTTTATTTCCAATTAATAAAGCATTATGGACAAGTTCGTATGTTTTATATTCCGGCGGATTAGCAATGGTGTTTTTGGGATTTTTATTATGGATTATTGATTTGAAGGGTTTTAAAAAATGGGCAACTCCTTTTATTCATTTTGGGACAAATCCTTTAGCTATTTATATGTTTTCAGGAATTTATGTTTCGTTCATTATTTATTTTATAAATATTTTAAATTCTAAAGGAGTTTTAGTATCGGGTTATGATTATTTATTTACAGATGTTTTTGTTCCAATTGCGGGGAATATGAATGGCTCTTTGTTATTTGCAGTTTTTCACATCATAATTTTTTGGGCGATTACGTATTTTTTATATAGAAAGAAAATATTCATTAAAATATAAACACAAAAAAAACTTCGCTATTTGCGAGGTTTTTTTTGTCACTTTAAGTGAAAGAATTTTATACTAATGAAACTCTTTTAAAACTTGTTACAGCTACTCCAATAGATTTAACATATTGAGCAACAGTAATTTTTTCATCTTTAATAAAGTTTTGATCTAGTAGACATTGCTCTTGATCTAATGTTGTATTATCAGAAATAAAACGCTCTAATTTTCCTGGTAAAATTCTGTCCCAAATTGCTTCTGGTTTCCCTTCAGCTCTTAGTTCTTCTTTTACTTGTTCTTCAGCTTGAGCAATAATTTCAGGAGTTAACTGAGATCTTGAGATAAAAGTAGGAATGTTTTTAAGTGTTTTTCCTAATCTTTTTGCTTCTTCATTTTCTTTTTCGATTACTGCAATTCTAGCTTCAATTTCAGAAGCAACAAATTCTGGAGTAAAATCTTTATAAGATAAAATTGAAGCGCCCATTGCTGCAACTTGCATAGCAACATCTTTAGCAACAACATCAGCTCCTTTTACATTAGCTGATAAAACAGTTAAAGTTGCGATTTTGTTTCCTACATGAATGTAAGATCCAACAAATTCACCAGTAACTTTCTCAAAACCACCAATTTCTAATTTTTCACCAATAACACCAGTTTGCTCAATTAATTTTTCTGCAACAGTCATTCCTCCAAAATCAGCATTTAAAAAATCTTCTTTTGAATTAAAGTTCACTGCAACTTTGGCGAATTCAGTTGCTAAGGCAACAAAACTGTCGTTTTTAGCAACAAAGTCTGTTTCACAATTTAAAGATATAATTGCTCCAGATTTTTGATCTTCAGTAACATAAGCAATTGCTGCTCCTTCAGATGAATCTCTGTCGGCTCTGTTTGCAGCAACTTTTTGTCCTTTTTTACGTAAAATACTTATAGCTTTATCAAAATCTCCTTCTGCTTCAACCAATGCATTTTTGCAGTCCATCATACCAGCACCGGTAGATTGTCTTAATTTATTTACTTCTGCGGCTGTAATATTTGCCATTTTATTTTATTTTTTTGTTGATTAAAATAATCAACTATTAAACATTTTATTTACTTAATCTTCAGATTGAGAATCATCAGATTTATCCTTACTAGTAGATTTTCTTTCAGTTAATCCTTCTGTAATTTGGTCTATTAAATATCCCATTACTTTTGAAATAGATTTTGAAGCATCATCATTTGAAGGAATTACATAATCTATACCTCTTGGATCAGAATTTGTATCAACCATTGCGAAAATTGGAATATTTAAGTTTTTCGCTTCAGCTACAGCAATATGTTCTTTTCTAACATCAACAATAAAAATTGCTGCTGGTAAACGAGTCATATCATTAATAGAACCTAAGTTTTTCTCCAGTTTTTCTCTTAAACGATTAATTTGTAATTTTTCTCTTTTAGAAAGTGCATCAAAAGATCCGTCTTGTTTCATTCTGTCAATAGATGACATTTTTTTAACAGCTTTTCTAATGGTAACAAAGTTGGTTAACATACCACCTGGCCATCTTTCTGTGATGTAAGGCATGTTTACGCTTTTTGCTTTTTCTGCAATTATTTCTTTGGCTTGTTTTTTGGTAGCTACAAAAAGAATTTTTCTACCAGAACCCGCAATTTTTTTAAGAGCTTCACCAGCCTCATCGATTTTTGCAGCAGTTTTGTAAAGGTCAATTATGTGAACTCCATTACGGTCTCCATAAATGTATGGAGCCATGTTTGGATCCCATTTTCTAGTTAAGTGTCCAAAATGAACACCTGAATCTAATAATTCTTTAACATCAATATTTGTCATCTGTATAATAGTTTACGTTCCGTTGAGTTAGCAATAGGTAAGTAGCGGATTTTCGATCTTACCTATTTGGATGCTAAACTTTATAAGTCATTGACTCATCAACGACAACTTGTTTTTAATTTGTTTTCAATGAACCACCAAATAAATTGGTGCAATAATCCCAATAAACGATTAACGTTTTGAGAATTGGAATTTTTTACGTGCTTTCTTTTGACCGAATTTTTTACGTTCAACCATTCTTGGATCTCTAGTAAGTAAACCTTCTGGCTTAAGAATTAATCTATTTTCAGCATTAAGTTCAACTAATACTCTTGAAATAGCTAAGCGGATAGCCTCAGCTTGTCCAGTTACTCCACCTCCAAAAACATTAACTTTAATGTCAAACGATGTTGCATGATCTGTTAAATTTAAAGCTTGCATTACTTTATATTGCAAGTGAGATGTAGTAAAATAATCTTTAAAATCTTTTTTATTTACAGTAATGTTACCTTTTCCTTCAGAAACGTAAACACGAGCAACTGCTGTTTTTCTTCTACCTATTTTGTGTATTGTTTCCATTATTTAAGATCGTTTAGGTTAATAGCTTTAGGTGTTTGAGCAGCTTGATTATGTTCAGTACCTGCATAAACATATAAATTTCTAAATAAAGCGCTACCTAATTTGTTTTTAGGTAACATTCCTTTTACTGCTTTTTCGATTAGACGCGTAGGGTCTTTTTCAAACATTTCAGTTGCAGTAAGCGATCTTTGTCCTCCTGGATATCCTGTGTGACGAATGTATGTTTTTGCATCCCACTTTTTACCAGTTAAATTAATTTTCTCGGCGTTGATAACCACTACATTGTCTCCACAATCTACGTGAGGAGTGTAACTTGGTTTGTATTTGCCTCTAATTAGCATCGCTATTTTAGAAGCTAGACGACCCAACGTTTGGCCGTCTGCATCAACTAAAACCCACTCTTTTAATGCGGTTTCTTTGTTAGTTGACACTGTTTTGTAACTTAATGTATTCACAATTAAATTCTTTGTTATAGTTAAACATTTATTTTTGTCCCTAAAAAGGGAGTGCAAATGTACAAAATAATATTTATATAACAAACAGACAGTTACTGAATAACTTTAAGATTTTTGATTTAAAATTGAAAGCGTTCGTTCAATTATAACAAACTTTAAATAAATGACAAAAAAATGTAACAAATCAGCCATTTTTCAGTCTTTTTATATGTACTATTAAATTTTGAAGCAATGGTTAAATTTTATATATTAACCCGACGGCATTATATCTATAATTATCAAGCTGCATATTGAATATCTTTATGATTGAAATATTTTTGAACTCTATCTGGATTTTGAACTAACATTTGCATATGGTTTTCTAAATTTTCTTTAAGTTTTTCATG
>NZ_JAUYUD010000087.1 GCF_030692605.1 Lutibacter sp. | reverse complement strand
TAGAAATACTGTGGCGAAGAATAAAATATCAATGGCTAGATTTCGATGCTTATAAATGCTTTAAAAACCTCAAAGAACAATTAAATTTAGTGCTGAATAATTTTGACATTAAATACGACATTAAATTTTAACCATTACTTAGTTTAACTTGTAACAATTGTTACTGAATGATTTATATCATAAATACGCCTTTTATTATAAG
Organism: Lutibacter sp.; assembly: GCF_030692605.1. Taxonomy (GTDB): domain Bacteria; phylum Bacteroidota; class Bacteroidia; order Flavobacteriales; family Flavobacteriaceae; genus Lutibacter. Next base: position 19,901 of record NZ_JAUYUD010000087.1, on the reverse strand, counting down.
GTAATTTTGACGAATAATTAAAATTATAATTTATGAAAAATCTTATTTTTAGCAGTCTAACATTCCTATTCGTTTCACTTAATATATGTGCACAAGATTTAGCACCTTATATTAAAGTTGGGCAAAGTGGGGAGTCAATACAACATGTTTCAGAAAAAGTTATTAAAGCACTTGAAGATAATTCTTTTACTGTTTTAGGAAACTACCATCCAGCTAACAAAAGTGGATTAACAGTAATAGCTTTTACACGAACTGATTTAAAAAATACCGTAATTAAAGTTGCAGACAGAGGAGCCCTAGGAGCAGTCTTTAAAGTTGGTTTGGTTCAAGAAAATGGAAAAATAACCATTTCTTACACTAATCCAGATTACATTTTGAGAGCCTATTTAGGCGTAAATTACAATACCTACAAAGCTACTTTTGTAGATTTTAGCAACGATTTAAAATCAACTTTTGCAGTAATTGGAAAAGAGTTTAAACCTTTTGGAGGAACTGTTCAGGCAGATAAATTAGGTAAATATCATTACAAAGTAATGATGCCTTATTTCACAGATCCTGTAACTTTAAATGAATTTTCTTCTTTTGAAGAAGGACTTAAAACTATTGAAGCAAATTTGAAAACTAAAAAGGGTAATACTGTTCAAGTTTACAAAATTGTTTATCCAAATGAAAATATTGCGGTTTTTGGGGTTGGATTGCAAAGTGCGACAACCGGAGAGGCAAATTTTTTACCTAAAATTGGAGAATCACATGCAGCCGCAATGCCTTATGAAATAATCTTACAGGGTAAAACTGCTACAATGCTTCATGGAAGATATAGAATTGCTTTACATTGGCCAGATTTAACAATGGGAACTTTTATGAAAATTATGAGCACTCCTGGAGATATAGAAAATACTTTAAAAATATTGTGTAAGTAATTGAGTCAAAAAATCTAAAAAAAGAGGTTGTTTAAATTTAAACAACCTCTTTTTTTGTAATAAGATTAGCAACCCTTTTCGAAGCACCCTTACCACCTAATTTTTTTTCTAAATCAAAATAATTGAGAAATATTTTTTCACGATGTGAGGCTTCTAAAAGTCGTCTCAATTCAATTTCTAAATTTTTTGAATTACATTTATCTTGAATCAATTCAGTTACTACTTTCTGATCCATTATTAAATTTACCAAGGAAATATATTTTAATTTAACTAATTGTTTTCCAACTTGATAAGAAATCCAGCTCGTTTTATAACAGACTACTTCTGGCACTTTAAATAGTGCTGTTTCCAAGGTAGCAGTACCTGAAGTTACCATTGCAGCATAAGATATTGATAATAAATCGTACGTTTTATTACTTATAAATGCAACATTTGATTTTTTTATAAACTGCTTATAAAATTCATATTCCTGGCTAGGAGCACCGGCAATAACAAATTGATATTCGGAAAATTTATCTGTTAGCGTTAACATTACAGTTAGTAATTTTGTTATCTCTTGTTTTCTACTTCCAGGTAATAAGGCAATTATAGGTTTTTGCGATAGTTTATGTTCAATTCTAAATTCATTTTCGTCGACTTGAGATCTGTTTGCAATTGCATCAATCAATGGATGGCCAACAAAATGAACCTTAAATTGATGTTTTTTTTCATAAAAATCCTTTTCAAAAGGTAAAATAACACACATTTCATCAACATTGTGTTTAATTTGGTGAATCCTATTTTCTTTCCAAGCCCAAATTTGAGGAGAAATATAATACACTACTTTTATTCCATTTTTTTTTGCAAATTCAGCAATTCGCATATTAAACCCAGGATAGTCTATTAATACCAAAACATCAGGGTTAAAAGCAAGCAAGTCTTTTTTGCAAAAGCTAATATTTTTTAAAATGGCTCCAATATTCAATATAACTTCAGCAAAACCCATAAAAGCTAGTTCACGATAATGTTTAACTAAAGTTCCACCCACTTCATTCATTAAATCGCCACCCCAAAATCTTATATCGATGTTGGAATCTTCTTCAAACAGCGCTTTCATCAAGTTAGAACCGTGTAAATCTCCTGAAGCCTCACCCGAAATTATATAATATTTCATCATCTATTTTGAAAACAAAGTTAATAACAATACTAAAAAAGCAATTAAAAAAGTTTCCATTAAAACACCTCTAGCTCTATAAATTTGTTTCTTTTTGAGAAAAACAAAAAATACAAAAAAATTAGCTATTGCACCTAAAACCAATACCTTACCAGTTAAATTTCCTTCTAAAATTAAATTGATTGAAGTGCTAAAATCAAAGGGTGATATAAATTCAATAAACAAAAAACAACCAAATGCTGTTGCAATAAGGGCAATTACAAAACCTATTAAAATTTCTTTAAGCATAAAATTATAAATTCCAATCGTTTAATTTATGAATAAAATGATGCGCTGTTAAATCGAACTGCACTGGTACAATTGAAATATAATTGTTTGCCAAAGCCCATTCATCTGTATCTTCACCTTTATCCATATTCACAAATTTTCCAGTAAGCCAATAATACACTTTCCCTTGTGGGTTGATTCTTTTGTCGAACTCTTCTACCCAATTTGCTCTTGCCTGACGACAAATTTTGATACCCTCAAATGTTTTATTTTTCGGAAAATTAACGTTTAATACCACTCCATCTGGCAAACCATTTTTCAAAACATTTTCTGCAATCTGCTTAATATAACTTTTTAATGGTAAAAAATCTGCATCCCAAGAGTAATCTAATAACGAGAAACCGATGGCTGGAATCCCTTCAACACCGGCTTCAACTGCAGCGCTCATGGTACCTGAATAAATAACATTAATGGATGAATTTGATCCGTGATTAATACCAGAAACACATAAATCTGGTTTTCTATCTAAAATCTCACTAACCGCAAGCTTAACACAATCGGCGGGCGTGCCAGACGATTTAAACTCTTTTTGAGGCCCATCATCTACTTTTATTTCATCACAATAGAGCGTTTCACTAATAGTTACTGCGTGTCCCATTCCACTTTGTGGGCTATCGGGAGCAACAACAACAACGTCACCAATTTCTATCATTACTTCAATCAATGTTCGTAACCCTGGTGCCATGATTCCGTCATCATTAGTTACTAAAATTAACGGTTTTTTCTTCATTTTATATATATTAAAGAGCAAAGCTACTCTATTTTATATCAATTTTATCACTAAAACTTTAACATTTCGTAAATATTATAATGGTTTAAATTTAGTACTATTGTAAAAAATAAAAGCCATTTTATTTTGGAAAATTATCTTCTTTAATTGTTGAACAAACAGTTTTAAGAATAAAAATAAAAAAGTAATGCATCTCTCTTAAGAATATGTAAAAAAAGTTAAATTAGACTCCATTATAAAAATTGGCACTATTTTAGCTAATCTAGTAAAAACTATTAACAACAATATGATGTTTAAAAAATTTAGATTTTCATTGTCTTTTATCTTACTTGCTAGCTTTTTATTAAGTTTTCAAGCATCTGCAAACACAAATCAAGAACCAAAAGACAAGTTATTATTAACCATTTTGAAATATGTATTAACTGAAGGACATTATCAACCTCAAGAAATAAATGATCATTTTTCTGAACGAGTTTTTGATGGTTTTTTAGAGCGTCTAGATCCTACAAAACGATATTTTTTACAAAGTGATATTGACGAATTTAGCAACTATAAATTACTAATTGACGACCAAATAAAAAATGAAGATTTAACTTTTTTCTTTTTAGTTTATAATAGACTTGAACAACGTTTTGAAGATTCTAAACCTTATTATAAAGAGCTTCTTGAAAATCCATTTAATTTTGAGGACGATGAAATTTTAAATGTTGATTTTGAAAACCTTTCTTATGCAAAAAACACACAAGAAATTGTAAATACATGGCGTTTATATCTAAAATTCAATACATTATCTAGACTTCATGATAAACTAACTATTGAAAAGGATAAACAAATTGAAGATAATACTTATATTATTAAATCTTTAGATTATTTAGAAAATGAAGCACGATTAGCAACTTTAACAAATATGGATGAGACTTTTGATCGTATTAAGGAATTGACTTATACCGATTGGTTTTCAACTTTTATAAATAGTATTACCGAAGAATTTGATCCAAATACTAGTTATTTCGATCCAAGCGATAAAAAACGTTTTGACATTTCTATGGCTGGAAAATTAGAAGGAATTGGTGCACGACTACAAAAGAAAAATGATTATACAAAAGTAGTTGAGTTAATTTCTGGCGGTCCTGCTTGGAAACAAGGTGAACTTGAAGTGGAAGATTTAATTTTAAAAGTAGCTCAAGGCAATCAAAAACCACTTGATATAGTTGGAATGAGATTGGATGATGCCATTGAATTTATTAAAGGACAGAAAGGAACTGAGGTTAGACTAACTGTTAAAAAGATTGACGGAACCATTAAGATTATAAAAATAATAAGAGATATTGTTGAAATAGAAGAAACATTTATAAAATCTAGTATTGTTGAAAAAGATGGCAAAAATTTTGGAGTTATAAATCTTCCTAAATTCTATATAGATTTTGTTGAGGAAAATTATAGAAATTCAGCCACTGATATGGCACAAGAAATTGAAAGACTTAAAAGTGAAAATATTGAAGGCTTAGTTATTGATTTAAGAAATAATGGAGGTGGATCTTTGCAAACAGCAATTGAAATAACTGGGTTATTTATTAATAAAGGTCCTGTAGTTCAAGTAAAATATAGAGATAAAGCACCAGATATTAAAAACGATAAGGATCCTAGTGTAATATGGGACAAACCAGTTGTTGTTTTGGTAAATGAATTATCAGCTTCTGCGTCAGAAATATTTGCAGCAGCTATGCAAGATTATGGAAGAGCAGTAATTATTGGAGCTAAACAAACGTATGGAAAAGGAACAGTCCAAAGTGTTTTAGACCTAAATCGTTATCACAATATGGATGCCGATGTTGGTGCCCTAAAAATGACTATTCAAAAATTTTACAGAATTAATGGAGGATCTACCCAGCAAGAAGGGGTACATTCAGATATTATGTTACCTAGCAGATACACCTATATGGAAATTGGTGAACGTGATATTGAAAATTCTTTGAAATATGATAAAATTGCCCCAACACCTTATACATTGTGGGATAATTATCAAAATTTTAATGAAACCGTTAATAATAGCAAAAAAAGAATAGGCAGTAATGACTATTTTAAACTAATTGATAAAAATGCAAAATGGTTGAAAGAAAATCAAGATGATGCAACAGTTGAATTAAATCTTCAAAAATTTAGTGCCGAAATTGAAGCAACCATTCAAGAATCTAAACAATACGATCAATTAAAAAATTACACAACTAATTTAACATATAATTCCCCATTATATGAAACTCAACTTTTAGCTGATAATACTGATTTAGCTGAAAAAAGAAAAGTATGGCATTCAAATCTAAAAAAAGATATGTATGTAGAAGAGGCTATAAATGTTTTGAGTGAATTAAAAATTAAACCAAAATACCAATTGGTTAAAAATTAAATTATTGCAGAAACCCTTTAAGAAAGAGTTGATTGAAATCAACTCTTTTTTTATTTACAGTACATTTGTTTTTTAAAACCCATTTAATGAATTTCGAAATTACTTTTAAAACAAAATGGTCAGATTTTGACCCAAACCGTCATATGCGCCACACGGCATACAATGATTACGCAGCAGAAGTTAGGGTGCGCTTTTTTCAGGAACATGGACTTTCAATCAACGAATTTGCCAAATTAAATATTGGCCCAATTTTATTTAAAGAAGAAACTTCTTTTTTTAAAGAAATTCATATTGGTGAAAATATCACCGTTAAAATGGAATTGGAAGGTGTTTCTAAAGGCATTGAACGTTGGCGATTTAATCATCAAATTTTTAATGAAGCAGCAAATTAGCTGCAGAAATAAAAGTGTACGGAGCTTGGATAGATTTAATAAAAAGAAAACTAACTTCACTTCCATCAGAGTTTAAATCTATATTTGAAGATTTGCCTAAAACCAATAATTTCGAAGAAATACCCTTAAAAAGTGCTAAATAGAAAATTTATATATACTATTATTACATTATTTTTTACAGAAGGGTTTTACACTTATAATAATTATTCAAACTTATAAACCCTTAAAAACATTAACTTCATTCAAGTTATGAACATCTATTTTGCTGGGTATTAAGATATTATATGTTTTTTAAATCAAAAAAAACACTATCTTGCATTCCAATTAACCATAAATTTTTATAATTATGTTCACAAAATCGAATTTATTAGCAACTTTAGCTACAGGTATTTTCTTATTTTTTGGTGGCTATCTTATTTGGGGAGTATTAACTGTAGATTTTTTCGCACAACATGCAGGTTCTGCAACAGGGGTAATGAAAGACCCTATGAATTTGACTTATATTGCTCTTGGTTGTTTTGTTGAAGCTTTTTTCCTATCAACTATATATAGCAAATGGGCAAGAGATACGCATAGTGCCAAACAAGGTTTTGAACTTGGCGCAATGGTTGGAGCATTTATAGGTCTAGGTATGGGTTTATTATGGTATGGCACTACCAATTTTTCTGATTTAACAGGCGTTTTTGCTGAGGCAATTCTTGACATTATTTTTATAGGAATTGCTGGTGTAATTATTGCTTTAGTTTACAAATCAACGACAAGTAAGTAAATATCACAAAATAATTTTTTAAGAAAGCTTCTATATTTAGAGGCTTTCTTATTTTTTAAGTTTATTTTGCATAAAAAGATGTTCTTATAATCTTTTGAGATTATTTACAAAAAATAAAGAAAATCCTTCATTAAAAATGGAAAACAGAAAAATAATATATACTGTAATTACTATTCTATTCGCAACCGGATTTTATTTTTACGATCATTATTATGTTGAAAAAAAATCGTCAAGTAATACTCAAAACAATTCAACATTTAATTTTCTTCCAACTTCAACAACAAAGCAAATTATACACCATCAATTCTATTCACTTTCGTATAATGAAAAGTACGAACAAGCGGAGTGGGTTGCATATACATTAAAAAAAGACCATCTTAAAAACAATCAATTTAAAAGACCCTTTTTTGAACTAGACCCAAAGGTTACAACCAAAAGTGCCCATTATAAAAATTATAAAAACTCCGGTTACAACAAAGGGCATTTATGCCCAGCAGGAGATCGAAAATTCTCTGAAGAGGCATTTAATGAAACTTTTTTAACTTCAAATATTTCCCCTCAATTGTACGATTTTAATGGAGGAATTTGGAATAGATTGGAACAAAAAGTACGCTATTGGGCACAAAAATATGATAAATTATATGTTGTTACTGGTGGTGTTTTAAACGATAATTTAAAAACTATTGGAAGTGAAAAAGTGGCAGTTCCAAACTATTTTTATAAAATAATTTTAGACAATACCAAACCCAAAATAAAAGCAATTGCATTTTTAATACCTCACGAGGAAACTGAAAAAGGTTTATACTATTTTGTTACAAGTATTGATGAAATAGAAAAATTAACGGGTATTGATTTTTTTTATGATTTACCCGATGAAATTGAAAATAACATTGAAGCATCTGATAATTACACCTTGTGGAGCCTTCATAAATAGTTGTGTTTTTACAAATTTTTTAAACTTTGAGTATTTATATTTAAACTAAAAAATATATAATATGTTATGCTTCAACTATTTAATAATAGTTTATAAAATTAGGATTATAATTAAAAAAAAATTACTTTTATCATTTAACTATTACTGTTTATTAGTTATAGCTCCCTGATTATATATAAAAAACAACAATTTACTTTTAATCATAGCTTTTTTGGACTCATAAATCACAAAAAATAGTAGAATAGAAAAAAATGATTTAAACAAATTCAGCAAATACAAATTTTTTAGTTTTTATTTAAAATTGGGTATGATATTAAAACAAAACTACACTGAAAAGGTATTAGAATTTATTCATGAAAAAGGTGTAGGGTCTTTAAATTACCAATTTTTAAATTCGTTTTCTGAGTTTCTTGCCGAATTATTTCAAGTTGAATATGTATTGATTGACAAATATTTTCTTGAAAATCCAGGTATTGTTGAAACAGTGGCATTATATAGTAATAATGGCATTGCACCAAATATTACCTATGAATTAACAGATACTCCTTGTGAAAATGTTATAAACAAAAAATTGTGCTCTTACCCATCTAACATTCAAAAATTATTTCCAAAAGATGAAATGTTAGTTAACATGAAAGCTGAAAGTTATATTGGTATTCCTCTTTGGAGCGCTAAAGGTGAACCTATCGGATTAATAGCTATTTTAGGCACAAAGGAATTGCAAAATGTTAAATCAATTGAAACTGCACTTCAAATAGTTGCCTTAAAAGCAGCTCAGGTTCTTGAAAAAGTTCTTTTTGAGGCTGTTTTTGAGAATCAAATTAATCAATTGAAAGAAAGTGAAGAAAATTACCAACATTTATTTAATGAGAACCCAATTTCACTATGGGAAGAAGATTTTAGTTACGGCTATCGCAAAATACAAGAATTATTAGCTTCAGGCATTAAGGACATTCAAAAATACTACCATGAAAACCCAGAATTTTTTATTGAATGCATTTCAAATGTAATAATATCGAATGTAAATGATGCTTCCGTTAAATTATTTAAAGCTAAAGATAAAGAAGACCTTATAAACAATATTCATAAAATCAGAACTGAAAATGCCCTTGTCCAATATGAAAAAATTGTAGTTGATATTTTAAAAGGTAACAAGGAGGTTATCTACGAAGTGGTTTTTAAAAACTTCTTAGGTGATGACGTTGTTGGAATTGTAAAAGTCAATTTATTTCATAATAAAAATAAAAATGAACTAAAAGCAATTATTTCAATTTCAGATATTACGGATAGAGTTAAATCTGAAAAGGAATTGTTAAAAAGTGAAGAAAAATTCAGAAATATAGTTGAAAACACTTCAGAATGGATTTGGGCAACCAATGAAAAGGGAATATTTAACTATTGCAATCACATGGTTGAAGAGATTACAGGATTTTTACCACAGGAATTAATGGGTAAATCTATTTATTCATTTTTATCCAAATCAGTAACACAGTCGGCCAAAGAACTGATTAAAAAACAAGTGTCCAAAAAAATTGGATGGAAAAACTTAATTATAAAAGTTCGAGATAAAAATGGTAAAAAAATTATTTTAGACTCATTTGCGAATCCAATTTTTTGTAAAAATGGAAATTTCATTGGTTTTCAAGGAGTAAATAGAGATATTACCTTTAAAGAAAATGCCATTTCTGAAATGAAAAAGCTTTCAACAGTCGTTGAGCAAAGTGCAAACTCTATAATTATAACAGATACCGAGGGAACTATTGAATATGTAAATAAAAAATTTACTGATATTACTGGTTATACTTCTGATGAAGCTATAGGTAAAAATCCGCGATTTTTAAATTCGAGTACTCAACCTAAAGAATATTTTACCAATTTATGGGAAACTGTAAAAGGAGGAGCTATTTGGCAAGGTCAATTTATAAATAAAGCTAAAAACGGCAACTTATTTTGGGAAGAAACTACCATTACTCCCATAAAAAATGAGCAAGGGAAAATTGTAAATTTTCTGGCTATAAAACAAGATATTACTGAACTCAAAAAAAATGAATTAGATTTAAAGGAAAGTGAACGTAAATTGCTAGATGCCCAAAATATTGCCCAAATAGGCACTTATTTCTTAGATTTAAAAAGCAAATTATTTACAAGTTCATATATTTTTGATAAGATTTCAGGTTTTAAACCAAAAGACACTAAAACATTTGATGTTTGGAGAACCCTAATACATCCTAAAGATAGTAAAGACAATCAAAAAACATTGAACAGTTGTATTGAAAATGGAGAAAAATTTGATAGAGAATATCGGATTTTCACAAAAGGCACAAAGAAATTAAAATGGATTCATGGTTTAGGTGAAATAACTTATGAAGAAGGCGAACCAATTAGTTTTTCAGGCACTATTCAAGACATCACTGAACGTAAAAATGCAGAAATAAAAATAAAAGAGCAAAACAAAATACTTAAAATAGCAAAAGAAAAAGCAGAAGAAAGCGACCACTTAAAAACCGAATTTTTAAATAATATGTCGCACGAAATTAGAACACCTATGAATGGTATTTTAGGTTTCACAGCACTATTATCTAACCCCGATTTAAGTTTAGAGCGCAGAAAGCAATACATAACCATAATTCAAAATAGTGGAAATCAATTGTTACAGGTAATCGATGATATTTTAGAAATATCTAGATTGGAAACAAAACAAGTTACGACACAAGAAAATAAAGTAAATCTTAATTCATTATTATTTGAATTATTTTCAATATTTAATTTAAAAGCAAAAGAGCAGAACATACCATTATACTTTTATAAAGGATTAACCGATACCCAAAGCAATATAATTACCGATGAGGGCAAACTGCTGAAAATATTGAATAACTTGTTAGAAAATGCGTTTAAATTTACAAATATTGGTCATATATCTCTTGGTTATGAATTAAAAAATAATTTTATAGAAATATACGTAAGTGATACAGGTATAGGCATTGCAAAAGAAAAACAATCCAGTATTTTTGATCGATTTGCACAAGAGGAGAAAGAGTTATCCCAAAAATTTGGAGGTCTTGGACTAGGTCTTTCAATAGCCAAAGAAAATAGTGAATTATTAAAGGGAAAAATTAAATTAAAATCAGAAAAAGGGATTGGATCTAAATTTACAGTGTGCATTCCATACGTTCCAAATTATTCAAATGAAGATAAAACAATTATTGAAAAAAAAATAAACCCCGTTATGAAATCAATTTTAATTGCCGAAGATGAAGAAGTAAACTATCTATTTTTAGAAATGTTACTCGTTGATTCTTTTAACTTAGATTATAAAATATTACATGCGAAAAATGGTATTGAAGCTGTAGAAATTTGCAAAAACAACAATACTATTAATTTAGTTTTAATGGACATTAAAATGCCAAAAATGAATGGATTTGAGGCTACAATACTTATAAAAGAACTAAATCCAACACTAACGGTGGTTGCTCAAACGGCTTATTCAACTCCTGAAGATAAAGAAAAAGCACATAATGCCGGTTGTAACGACTTTATTTCAAAACCAATTACTCGAAAAAACTTAGAACCAATTTTAACAAAATATTTAAACATTTAAAACTTCGTATTAGGCGACTTAAAAGATGCTGTTTAAAAAGGCTGAAAACTCGTCATTAAGAATTTCTCTAGCTACACTGAATCTTCTATTTCATTTAATCTTACTTACATAAAAAAAGCCCTTCTTTTCAGAAGAGCTTTGTGCGGGCGAAAAGACTCGAACTTTCACACCTTGCGGCACCAGATCCTAAGTCTGGCGTGTCTACCAATTCCACCACGCCCGCGTGATAATTGTGGGTGCAAATATACACAATACTTGCAAATTGCAAAGTAGATTTACATATTTTTTAACTAATTTTAATTTCATAAAAAATTACTATTTTTGAAGAAAATAATATTATTTCAATGAAAAATATCAAGTTATATGTTCAAGAGCATAAAAGTCGGTTTATTAATGAACTGGTTGAATTACTAAAAATACCTTCAGTAAGTGCCGATACTGCTTATAGTCAAGATGTAATTAATACTGCCACCGCGGTAAAAATAGCATTAGAAAAAGCAGGGTGCGATATGGTAGAAATTTGCGAAACTCCTGGTTACCCAATTGTATATGGTGAAAAAATTATAGACCCAAAACTTCCAACAATTTTAGTTTATGGTCATTATGATGTACAGCCGGCAGACCCACTCGAACTATGGACATCTCCACCATTTGAACCTGTAATAAAAAAAACAGAAATACATCCAGATGGAGCCATTTTTGCTCGTGGTGCTTGTGACGATAAAGGACAAATGTACATGCACGTAAAAGCATTAGAATATATGACCTCTACCGGAAATTTACCTTGTAATGTTAAATTTATGATTGAAGGGGAAGAGGAAATTGGATCTACAAGTTTAGCTTGGTTTGTTGAACGCAATCAAGAAAAATTAGCGAACGATGTTATTTTAATTTCAGATACTGGTATGATTTCTAATAGCCAACCCTCTATAACTACTGGGTTAAGAGGCTTAAGTTATGTTGAAGTTGAAGTTACTGGACCTAATAGAGATTTACATTCTGGTTTATATGGAGGCGCTGTTGCCAATCCAATAAACATATTGGCTAAAATGATTGCTTCTTTACATGATGAAAATAATCGCATAACAATTCCTGGTTTTTATGATAAAGTACAAGATTTATCTGACGAAGAAAGAGCAGAAATGGCAAAAGCGCCTTTCTCATTAGACGCCTATAAAAAGGCTCTAGACCTTGAAGAAGTTTATGGAGAAACTGGTTACACAACCAATGAACGCACTTCAATAAGACCAACATTAGACGTAAATGGTATTTGGGGAGGTTATACAGGCCAAGGAGCAAAAACTGTTATTGCCAGTTCTGCCTTTGCAAAGATATCTATGCGCTTGGTTCCTAACCAAGATTGGCAAGAAATAACAGAATTATTCAAAACCCATTTTGAAGCAATTGCTCCAAAATCGGTAACTGTAAAAGTAAAACCACATCACGGTGGGCAAGGATATGTTACTCCTATAGACAATATTGCATACAAAGCAGCCAATAAAGCATATTCAGAAAGTTTTGGTGTTACATCTATTCCTCAACGTTCTGGGGGGAGTATTCCAATAGTTGCGCTTTTTGAGAAAGAGTTAAAAAGTAAAACAATTTTAATGGGATTTGGTTTGGCTAGTGATGCTATACATTCTCCTAATGAGCATTTTGGAGTGTTTAACTACCTAAAAGGCATCGAAACTATTCCTTTATTTTATAAATATTTTACAGAAATGAGTAAATAAAAAAGTTTAAAGCGCAGTTGAGAAATATAAAATCATTTCGACTGCGCTAAAAACTACTAATTGTATACTATTTTTGGATTCACGAAAATTATATCGTTTTATTTGCCAATTGCCCACAAGCAGCGTCAATATCTTTTCCTCTACTTCTTCTAACATTTACAATGATATCATTCATTTCTAACACGCTGATATAATCATCGATAGCCATATCTGTAGCTTGCACAAAATCAGGCTCATCAATACTATTATATTCAATTAAATTCACCTTACAAGGCACATTTTTACAAAATGCTACCAAGGCATCAATTGCCTCTCTATTATCATTTATTCCTTTCCAAACAACGTATTCGTAAGTAACTCTACTTTCTGTTTTTGAATACCAATATTCTAAAGATTCTTTTAATTCGGTTAAAGGAAAAGCCTTACTAAATGGCATAATTTTATTTCTTACTTCTTCTATACCGGAATGCAAAGAAACTGCTAAATTAAATTTCACCTCGTCATCGGCTAATTTTCTAATCATTTTTGGTATTCCAGAAGTTGAAACAGTTATTCTTCTAGGCGACATTCCTAAACCTTCTGGTGAAGTTATTTTATCAATGGCGAGCAAAATATTATTGTAATTCATTAAAGGTTCTCCCATTCCCATAAATACAATATTTGATAATTTATGGTTGTATGTTTTTAAACTTTCATCATTAATGGCACTTACCTGATCAAAAATTTCATCTGGATTTAAATTTCTCATTTTTTTTAATCGGGCTGTCGCACAAAACAAACAATCTAAACTACAACCTACTTGGCTAGAAACACAAGCCGTTGTTCTAGAATTTGTAGGAATTAAAACAGATTCAACAATTAACCCATCGTGAAGGGTAACTACATTTTTAACCGTACCATCTTTACTTCTTTGAAAATTATCAACCACAATATGGTTAATAACAAAGTGTTCGACTAACATTTTTCTTGTTTCCAATGAAAGATTTGTCATATCTTCAAAAGTATGTGCACTTTTACTCCAAAGCCATTCATACACCTGATTTCCTCTAAATGATTTATCTCCGTTTTTTACAAAAAAATCACGCAGTTGTTCTTTAGTTAATGAACGTATGTCTGTTTTCGAACTCATTTATAATGGTGTTATAAAAAGATTCCCGCAGTTGCGGGAATCAAATCATAAAAAATATTTTATTTTAAATAATTAGCATCGCATCTCCGTACGAATAGAATTTATATTTTTCTTTAACTGCTACATCATAGGCTTCCATTAAAAAATCGTACCCTGCAAATGCAGCTGCCATCATCATTAACGTTGATTTTGGAGTATGAAAATTAGTAACCATACAATTTGCAATACTAAAATCGTAGGGTGGAAAAATAAATTTATTGGTCCATCCAGTATATGCATTTAAACGATAATCTGAAGAAACAGAACTTTCAATAGCCCTCATTGTAGTTGTGCCAATTGCACAAATTCTTTTTTTCCTATTTATAGCACTATTTACAGTTTCAATAGTTTCTTCATTAATACTAATTTGTTCCGAATCCATTTTATGCTTAGACAAATCTTCAACCTCAACTGGGCTAAAAGTTCCTAAACCTACATGTAATGTAACTTCTGCAAAATCAACACCTTTAATTTCCAAACGTTTCATTAAATGTTTAGAAAAATGCAAACCGGCAGTTGGCGCAGCAACAGCACCCTCGTGTTTTGCATAAATAGTTTGATATCTTTCTTGATCACTTTCATTAACTGGTCTGTTAATGTATTTTGGAAGTGGTGTTTCTCCTAGTTCTTCTAATTTTTTTCTAAATTCTTCATAAGATCCATCATACAAAAAACGCAATGTTCTTCCTCTAGAGGTTGTGTTGTCTATTACCTCAGCAACTAAACTTTCATCATCTCCAAAAAACAATTTATTTCCAATTCTTATTTTTCGAGCTGGATCTACCAATACATCCCATAATCTGCTTTCGGCATTTAATTCTCTCAATAAGAAAACCTCTATACGTGCGCCTGTTTTTTCCTTCTCACCATACATTCTTGCTGGAAAAACTTTGGTGTTATTTAAAATCATTAAATCACCTTCATCAAAATAATCAATAATATCCCTAAAAAGTTTATGCTCAATGGTTTGAGTCTTTCTATTAAGTACCATTAACCGAGATTCATCTCTGTTCTCTGCTGGATATTCTGCTAATAAATTTTCTGGCAATTCGAATCTAAAATGCGATAATTTCATGTAGTTTTTTTCTTTAATGAGCGCAAATATACAACATCGGCATAGGCGTTGTCAAGTGATTATCAATAAAAGTTTGTTAAAGAGATAATTATGAAGTTATTTTTCTAAAATCTTCCCAAAAATTAGGGTACGATTTTGAAACTACATTTGGATCTTCAATCGCAATGGCAACCTTAGTTGCTAGTGGCGCAAAGGCCATTGCCATTCTGTGATCATCATAGGTTGAAATGCATATATTCTCATTAATAATACGGCTTCGTTTTAAATGCAGAGACTCATTCGTAATTTCTATCTCACCTCCTAATTTTTCCAATTCGTTTTTTAACGCAATCAATCGATCAGTTTCCTTAATCTTTAGTGTGTGCAATCCTTTTATATTACATTCTATTCCTAATCCAAAACAAGTTACTACAATAGTTTGAGCAATGTCTGGTGCAGATTTCAAGTTTAAATTTAAACCTCTATTAATTACTGTGTTGTTGTTTTTTAATAGTAGTTTATTATCTTCAAATATTGTTTCAACGCCTAATCTACTATACATCGTTGCCAAAATTGAATCTCCTTGTAAACTATTATTTTTATAGGTTGAGAGTGTTATTTCAGAATTAGGACTCAATGCACTAAGACTATAATAATACGATGCTGAACTCCAATCAGACTCTATTTCAATTATTTTGTTCTTAATTGCTCTTTTAGGTGAAACTACAATTGTTTTTCCCACCCACCTATAAGATATTCCAACAGAATCAAGTAATTTTAAAGTCATTTTTATATATGGAACTGAGGTAACTTCTCCTTTAAATTTTAAAACCAATCCTCTTTTTAAGGTTGGTGCAATTAATAATAACGCTGAAATATATTGACTACTTACATTACCATCTATTTCAATTTCATTTTTAACTAGTTTAGCACTCTTTATTCTTAAAGGTGGGAAACCATCCTTTTCTATATATGATATGGAAGCTCCCAAGTCTCTTAAAGCATCCACCAAAATTTTAATTGGTCTGTTTTTCATTCGTTCAGAACCTGTTAAAATAATTTCAGAATTTTCTTTTACAGAAAAATATGCTGTTAAAAAACGCATTGCTGTACCAGCATGACCAATATTTATTTCGCTAGAATTACTTTCCAACGCTTTTTGCAATAAAACCGAATCGTCAGAATTTGAACAATTTTCAATTTTTAAATTAGGATAAGATTGCTGTAAAATCAATAATCTGTTGGTTTCACTTTTTGAACCCGTAATTTGAATATTCCCATTTACTGGCTTACTAATTTTATTTATTTTTAACGAATCCATCCTTTATTCAATTGTTACTTAAAATAAAATATTTTTTTATAGATTTACTTTTCATTTTATTATCAATCAATTCAACCAAACATCATGAAAAAATACTTTTTATTACTTAGTTGCTTCTTTTTTATTTCAGCGTACAAAGTTAACGCACAAAAAATAATATCCAAATTTAGTGAAGAATTTTACAAATCTACTGAATGGCGAAATATTGGACCGTTTAGAGGTGGAAGAAGTGCTGCGGTAACAGGTGTTGCAAATAAACCTAACCTATATTATTTTGGTGCCACAGGCGGTGGAGTTTGGAAAACTACAGATGCTGGAAATACTTGGAGTAACATTTCTGATGGTTTTTTTGGTGGCTCAGTTGGTGCTGTGTCAGTTAGCGAATCTGATCCAAATACCATTTATGTTGGTAATGGAGAAAAAACAATTCGAGGCAATGTTTCTTCAGGTGATGGAATGTGGAAATCTGTTGATGCCGGTAAAACATGGAGTAATATAGGGTTAAAAAATTCGAGACATATTCCAAGAGTCCGAATTCATCCAAAAAATTCAGAAATTGTATTTGCTGCTGTTCTAGGCGATATTTATAAATCTTCTGAAGAAAGAGGAATTTACAAATCTATTGATGGTGGAAAAAATTGGAAACGCGTTTTATTTTCAAATGCTAATGCTGGAGCAATAGATTTAATAATTGACCCAACCAATTCGCGAATTTTATATGCAACAACATGGAATGTTAGAAGAACACCTTATAGTTTATCAAGCGGTGGCGATGGTTCATCCCTTTGGAAAAGCACCGATGAAGGAGAATCTTGGATAAATATTTCGAACAATGAAGGGTTACCAAAAGGAATTTGGGGTATAAGTGGTGTAACGGTTTCACCTTTAAATGGTGATATTGTTTGGGCCTTAATTGAAAATAAAGATGGTGGCGTTTATAAATCTATCGATGGTGGAAAAACTTGGAAACTTTTTAACTCAGACAGAGCATTACGACAAAGAGCTTGGTATTATACCCGTATATATGCTGATACTAAAGATGAAAATACTTTATACGTTGTTAATGTAAATTACCATCAATCTAAAGATGGTGGTAAAACATTTAAATCGTTTAACGCCCCTCATGGAGATCATCACGATTTATGGATTTCTCCAGAAGACAATCAGCGTATGATTATTGGAGATGACGGTGGGGCTCAAATAAGTTTTGATGCTGGTGAAAATTGGACAACCTATCATAACCAGCCTACTTCTCAAATCTATAGAATAACAACTGATAATCATTTTCCATATAGAATCTATGGTGCACAGCAAGATAATTCAACCATTAGAATTTCTCATAGAACAAATGGAGGAACCATTGGAGAACAAGATTGGCAAGAAACTGCCGGTGGCGAAAGTGCTCATATTGCCGTTGACCCTTTAAATAACGATATTGTTTATGGCGGAAGTTATGGAGGTTTGCTTACACGAGTTAACCATAAAACTGACGAATCAAGAGTTATTAATGTTTGGCCAGATGATCCAATGGGGCATGGTGCGGAAGATATGAAATATCGTTTTCAATGGAATTACCCTATTTTCTTTTCACCTCATAATCAAAAGAAAATGTATACCACTTCAAATCATGTGCATGTTACCTATAATGAAGGACAATCTTTTGAAGTTATAAGTCCCGATTTAACACGAAATGATCCAAAAACATTAGGTCCGTCTGGTGGTCCAATCACAAAAGACAATACTGGTGTAGAGTATTATGGAACTATATTTGCCGCTATGGAATCGCCTTTTGAAAAAAATTTAATTTGGACTGGTTCTGATGATGGATTGGTTCATGTAACAAAAGATGGTGGTAAAAATTGGAGTAATGTTACTCCACCAAAAATGCCTGAATGGACAATGATAAACTGTATTGAAGCAGATCCTTTTACTTTAGGCGGTGCTTATATTGTTGGCACTCGTTATAAATCTGGAGATTACGCACCTTATATATACAAAACCGAAGATTATGGAAAATCTTGGAAATCAATTACTAATGGTATTGGTTCCGAGCATTTTACCAGAACCTTAAGAGCCGATCCAAAAAGAAAAGGGTTGTTATTTTCAGGCACCGAAAAAGGAATGTATGTAAGTTTTGATGATGGATTAAACTGGGATTCTTTTCAATTAAACCTTCCAATTGTACCCATTACAGATTTAGCTATCAAAAATAATAATTTGATTGCTGCCACTCAAGGAAGATCATTTTGGATTATAGACGATTTAACGCCATTCCATCAACTTAATAACACATTAATTTCAAAAGATAATTTCCTATTTAAACCTATGGATAGTTACCGAATGGGCGGAAGTAGTAGAACTTCAAAAACTGCAGGAAAAAATCATCCTGGTGGTGTTTTAATTAATTATTTTATTAAAAATCTAACGGAAAAAGATACAGTGGCGCTAACTATTTTAGATGAAAAAGGATTAATTATTAAAACTTTTTCTAATAAACCTAATGAGGAAGCAAATGAAGATGAACTTAAAGTAAAACAAGGTTCAAATACCTTTAACTGGGATATGCAATACCCAGAGGCTGAAAAAATTAAAGGAATGATTCTTTGGTGGGCTTCACTAAATGGTCCTATGGCATTACCGGGATCGTATTCTGTTAAATTGTTCAAAAACAAGATAGAGGTTTCTACTCAGGATTTTAATATAATAAAAGATCCTAGAAGCAGTGCAAATGATGATGATTTAAAAACACAATTTGATTTTATTATTGACATTCAACAAAAACTGACTGACATTCATAAAACATTAAAAAATATCACTAAAATAAAAGAACAAATAAGTTATGTAAAAAAGTCAATTTCTGATAAAGAAAAGCATAAAGACATTTTGGATTTATGTAAAAAAATTGAGGAAAGCTTAACACTTCATGAAAACGAATTATATCAAACTAAAAGCAAGAGCAGTCAAGACCCGTTAAATTTTCCTATTAAATTAAACAACAAACTCGCACATTTAAATGCGCTTAGCTCCATTGGAGATTACAAACCAACAGATCAAGCAATTACTTTTAAAAATGAATTAGTGATTTTAATAGATAAAGAGCTAGAAAAAATTAATTCTATTTTCAATAGCGATATTAAAGAACTTAACAAAAAAGTGAAGGAAAGTGAGATTAATTTTATTAATTTGAAATAAACCAAAAAAAGGAGATTCAGTGTAAATTTGAATCTCCTTTTTTAAATTAATTACCAATTACTTTTTAATGCGAATTAAGGGTTAAAAATCACAAGAAAAAAGCAAAAAATTTATGATAAAAAGCAATAAAATATTTGCATAAAAGCCTGATAATCAGTATATTTATAGTGAATTTCAAACATTATAAAAAACATGATTAATCAGGC
>NZ_JAUYUD010000084.1 GCF_030692605.1 Lutibacter sp. | reverse complement strand
AGAAATACTGTGGCGAAGAATAAAATATCAATGGCTAGATTTCGATGCTTATAAATGCTTTAAAAACCTCAAAGAACAATTAAATTTAGTGCTGAATAATTTTGGCATTAAATACGACATTAAATTTTAACCATTACTTATTACGGAAAATCATAGTTAATGAAAAGTTTTTAACACTTATCCCATTCCACACACATTACACTTCCCTCCTTTCGTCAGTCAGCATAATAAGTGTTTACTCGCTACTCTTTTATTTTACAAATAAGAGCTCGTGAATCTCCAATAGTCGATTTCATTAACATTGTAGAAGTAACTTTTTGGTATAAAACTTTTCAAGATATGAAAAGTTAAACTTTGCTTTTAGCCAAATGGAGTTTACGGAATTCGCAAACTCCTATTTATAAAATAACAAGGAAGTGAGCAAAGCAAAGTAACCCTTCGGCCAAAAGCTCAGGACGGGCCCCACGCTAACATTATAATACAAATATACAGTAATTGCTGCTATTACAATTAATTTTAATAAAACTAAATTATAAATACAAAACAACCGTTTTCAATTCTTAGTTCTTCCATTTAATTCTTTTTGTTTATATGTTCAAACAATTAGGAGTTAATTTAACACCCCAAATTAAATTAACCATCCAGTTCATTTGATTTCTTTAAAATGTAATTTATTAACTATCACGTTCATAGCGAATTACATTTTAGTGCTTTTAAACATTACGAAGTTCTAAAATTTGAAAACGGTATTTTTATTATTATTTATTAAGTTGTAATTTTAAATTCTTTTCATTTCTCATAATAACCAGAATTAATTCAAAAACTTGTTCCTTTATGTATTTGAAATTTTGAACATAATTTTTGAGATCTAATTCAAGTAATTTATGATTTTTTCTAAAGGAATCTTCCTTTTTTAAATAAATACGTTCTATTAATAGAGCCAAATTTATTTTATGTTCTTTTATTGATTCAATTAATTTAAGACCAAGTATTTTTTCGTTATTGATGCTGTTTAAAAAAAATTTTGCATTTTTAAAATTATGGGTATTGCAAATTCCCATAATATGTTCTGACAACAATTCTTGCAAAAAAAATTGTTCGACTTTAATAAATTCAATTTCAGAAATCCAATTTTGGGATTCCTTATGTAATTGGTCGAAACTCATACTTAAAAATGCCTGAGGTTCTTGTTGGTTTAAGATAATATTTCTCATAGGTTTTTATTTTATAAGAATCCGAGAAGACAAACTCTTCTCGGATTCCTTAAGAAGATTATGCAATTTCAATTAATTTATTGTGTGCTGCATTTTTCAAAATATCCATTTTTTCTAATTATACTCTCAGAACACAATTCTTATATTTTGCATTAATCTTCTTAGTTAGATTTATTCTTTTGCACCCTCTAAATTACTGCTATTTAAAAAGAAAATCAATGAGTTAAATCATATTATCGGATGATTGTTATCATATATTTCTGAATTATTGAATTTTAAGCAACCTCTGTTCATCAATAACTTCAATGCCAGTTTGGTTAATATTTATTAGTTTCTCTTGTTTAAAATCATGTAATGTTCTAATTAGGGTTTCCTTTGCAATACCTATTAAACTAGCCAAGTCTGCTCGTTTAAACAAAATTTCATGAGTAAATTCTTTTGGGTACTTTTCTAATAATTGTAATAATGTATCAGCAGTTTTTTTTCGTACTGATGCATATGCTAACGATAGTTGTTTTTCATTTGCTTTCAGTAAATTTTGTGCTAACACATCAATAAAACTATATATAACTTGAGATTTATTTTTAAGAAGATTGTAAATTTCCTTTTTATTTATTTTGTACAATGTTGTTGCACTCAAGGTTTTTGCATTTTCTTGATATGGAATATGTAAGGTGAAAGATACAAATCCAAATATCTGATTATCAGTATATAAGCCTGTAATTAATTCCTTCCCAAAGTCATTGGATTTATAAGTTTTTACCAATCCTTTTTTTATAACAAATATATATTCACTTATATTTCCATTGTAAAAAATGGTATCACCCTTTTTAAAGGTAAATAATTCTTTGTCTTTTAAAAAAATCTTGAAATCTGAAGCAGTTTCCAAGGATAATCTGTTTTTTGGAATTAAACTCGTTTTTGAAGAAATTTTTTGCTCAAATACTTCCACCCTTTTTAATCTACTATCAATTGCCCTTAATAATTCAGATTCTTCAATTGGTTTTGTTAAATAATCATCAGCGCCTAAATCCATACCCCTTCTTAGATCTTCATAATGAGTTTTTGCAGTTAAAAAAATGAATGGAACAGACTCTAATTCAGGAGTTTTAGAAATTATTTGTAAAACACCAAATCCATCTAATTCTGGCATTAAAATATCGCAAAGAATGAGGTCTGGCTTAAACTCATTTGCTAATAAAACACCTTTTTTACCATTATTTGCTGTTTTCACTATGTAATTTGCAAGTTCTAATATTTCACATGTGTTTTCGCAAACAATTTTATCATCCTCAATTATTAGTATTTTTTTCATTTTGATATTAATTTTGGTAACTTTATTTTAAATGTAGTACCTTCATTTTCAACACTTTTAAAAGAAATATTTCCTTTTAATTTAGTCACATACCCTTTTACAATGTTTAAACCAATTCCTGTCCCTGGATAAAAAATTGCATTTTTTGCTCTGAAAAATCTGTTAAACACCCAATTCTGTTCATCAAGGGGAATACCAATGCCCTGATCAATTACATAAAAAATAATGCTTTTTTTGAGCTCTCTTATTTTAAGCTTAATTAATCTATTTTCATTGGAATATTTAATTGCATTATAAAGTAAATTGGTAATTATAATAGTTAGTATTTTTGCATCATGGAACAAGATGGTAACATCACTATTAATTCTAATAACTTGATTTTTCTTTAAAAGTGGTGTTAAATTTTCAATGCATTCATAACATAAATCAGTAAGGTTAAATTGAGAATAAGTCGTATTAATATTGCCAGATTCAATGTTCTCAAGTGTTAATAAATCATCTAAAATAGTATTGAGCCTTGTAACCAATGCCTTTATTTTAAGAGCATGTTCGTTTTGTTTTAAATGATTATTTAAATTGGCATATTTCAGTAATAATTCAGCCGAAGACAAAATGCCACTCAATGGAGTTTTAAATTCATGTGTTGTTAATGAAATGAATTTTGTTTTTAATTGATTGAGTTCTACTTCTTTTTGTAATAAATTTTGAAGCTTTGCAATAGCTTGTTCTAATTCAAAATTACGCTTTGCAAGTTCTTTTTCTAATTTGTAATTCCTTTTGGAAATTTTTTGTTCTTGCTTTTTTCTAAAAGATATATTTGTGATTAATATTTTATAATATGTTTGATTTTTATATAAAATAGTACCAAATATGACTTCAACAGGAATTTCATCCTTTTGTTTAGAAATTATAATAGTTTCAAGGATTGGATTGAAGTTTAGTTTTAACGAATCATTTATTAAATTTATAAGAATTTGATTATTTTTAAATAAACTCGAAATATTTTTCTCAATTAATTCATTTTTATGATAACCAATCAATTCATAAAAAGGTTCATTGGCTAGTACTATTTCTTGAGATTTATCAAATACTAGAATACCCACTTTCATTGAGTCAAAACAAACTTTATAGAACGCTTTTTTAACAGTTAACATCATTATAAGTAAATGATTAATGTTAAATTTAGCGCTTATTGAACCTAATTTATATGATTTAAATCAGTTCCTAAGTTTAATACTAGTATGCTAATAATGCGTTAATTTCACTTAGTAGCCGTTCTTTGGGTAAATAGTGTGATTCTAATGTTTTTTCGAACGGAATAGGTGTTTCTATACTACCTACTCTTTTTACTGGTGCATCCAAATAAGTAAAACAATTTTCCATAATTAGAGCTGAAATATCGGAGGCTATGCCACCGAACAACGTATCTTCTTGAACTATTAAAGCACGGCCAGTTTTTTTAACGGAGTTATAAATACATTCAGTATCCAAAGGCTGTAATGTTCGTAAATCTATAATATCGGCAGAAATAGAATTGCTTATTACATCATTCAATGCCCAATGTACAGCCGCACCATAGGCTATTATAGAAATTTCCATACCTTCATAAACCAAGGTGGCTTTTCCTAAGGGTAAGGTGTAGTAATCATCTGGAACTTCTTGTGAAATAGTTCGATAAAGTGCTTTATGCTCAAAAAATAATACTGGATTTTCATCTTCAATGGCAGTTGCTAATAATCCTTTTGCATCATACGGAAAGGCTGGATATACAACCTTTAATCCAGGTGTTTTTGTAAACCAAGCTTCATTTGTTTGGCTATGGAATGGACCTGCACCAACCCCTGCGCCACAAGGCATTCTTACAACTACATCTGCTTTTTGACCCCATCTATAATTGGATTTTGCTAATAAATTAACTACAGGATTGAAACCTGAAGTAACAAAATCAGCAAATTGCATTTCTATTACGGATTTAAACCCCTTTATAGATAAACCAAAACCTGCTTCAATAATTGATGATTCACAAATTGGTGTATTTCTAACTCTTTCTTCTCCAAATTCAGCTAAAAAGCCTTCATATATTTTAAAAGCACCACCATATTCGGCAATGTCCTGTCCCATTAAAATCAAATTATCAAACTTCATCATGCTTTGTTTTAAAGCGCTGGAAATAGAATCAATAAACCTCTTGTCTGAAGTATTACTTGAAGGTTTTATTTCAGAATAAAAATGAGGATAATAAACATCATTTAATTCATTTGCAGTAGATGACTCAAGCGGTGATTCTTTATTTGCCTTTTGCCAATTCTCATTAATTTCTTCAGAAATTTTATTTCTAATCTGAGCATCATTTTTTTCAAACAAAATTCCTTGGACGGTTAAAAATGATTTATAATTTTCAATAGGATCTTGTAACTCCCATTGTTTAATTAAGTCTGTTGGAACATATTTTATACCACTCGCCTCTTCATGACCACGCATTCTAAATGTTTTAAACTCAATTAATATAGGTCTTGGATTAGCACGAACACTTTTTGCAATTTCATCTATTTTTGAATAAACTTCTAATATATTATTTCCGTCTATGATGTAGCTTTCCATACCATAGCCAATACCTTTATCGGCTATATTTTCGCATTTAAATTGTTGATTTACTGGTGTTGAAAGTCCATATCCGTTATTTTCAATACAAAAAATAACGGGTAAACTCCAAACAGCTGCAACATTTAATGCTTCATGAAAATCTCCTTCGCTAGTACCACCTTCACCTGAAAAAACAGCAGTTACTTTTGCCTCTTTTTTTAATAAATGTGCTAAGGCAATCCCATTAGCAATTCCTAATTGAGGACCTAAATGTGAAATCATTCCAATTATTTTATATTCTTGAGTGCCAAAATGAAAGGAACGATCTCTTCCTTTTGTAAAGCCGTTTGATTTTCCCTGCCATTGAGAAAATAAGCGATACAAAGGAATATTTTTTGAAGTAAAAACGCCTAAATTGCGATGCATTGGAAGTATATATTCATCACTTTCCAGAGCTAAAGTAACTCCAACAGAAATAGCTTCTTGCCCAATTCCAGAAAACCATTTAGAAATTTTACCCTGGCGAAGTAAAATAAGCATTTTTTCTTCAATTAGCCGAGGTTTTAAGAGGGCTTTATAAAAATCCAATAGTTGTTCGTTGGTATAATTTTTTCTGTCAAATTGCATTATTAAATTGAATTTTATTACAAGTGGACTAAGTTAAAGAAAACCTATGAAAATTTGGTGTAAAAAAAATCCTTGACAATTAAATGACAAGGATTTTTGTTTGTTTTATTTGTAATATTTTAATAATCTCTAAAAATAGAATGCATTAAACGTGTTTTATCATTGATACTTTCTTCCAAAGAAATCATCGTTTCAGTTCTTGAAACGCCATCAATATCATCAATTTCAAAAATTATTTCTTTGGCATGTGTCGTGTCACGAGCCCTAATTTTACAGAAAATATTGTATTTTCCTGCAGTAATATACGCAATTGTAACGTTTGGAATTTTCTTTAAGTCATTTACCACTTGTTTGGTTTTTGACGTTTTATTTAAATAAATACCTACGTGAGAAATAAAAGAATATCCCATTTTCTCGTAATCTATGGTTAATGTAGAGCCTTTAATAATCCCCTCATCTTCCATTTTTTTAACTCTCACATGAATAGTTCCTGCTGAGACAACTAACTTTTTAGCAATATCTGTAAAAGGCGTTCTCGCATTTTCTATTAAAATATCTAATATTTGATGATCAATCTCATCTAGTACAAATTTTTTCATAATTATATTGTTAACTAAAAAATAATATGCAAATTTATTAAAAAAAAGATTAAATAACTAAATTTTTTTACGAATTTGATAATAGTAATTCAGAAAAATTTAAATATTCCGCATTAATGATGGTATTTGAGTAGTAATTTGACAAATCTCCTCGATTTTCAATATGCTGGTATTTAACTAATTCACCATCTATTACTTTGAATTTGAATTGAATACCTATATCCTCTACTATAATTTTATCGTTAATTTTAGTTGAAACGTTTTTATAGATAACATCTAAATATTTTGTATTGTTGTTTGGAATAGACATATAAGATTCATAATTTTTATAATCAGAGCTTGTTGCAATAAACAATAACCCACTTAACAAGGCGTAAAAATTATATTTGCGAGTAATTTCTCGATCATAATCATCAAAATAATGGCCTGCTTCAATTAATATAGTGTTATGTCCCAATTTTTGAAAGTTATCTCCTGTGGCGGTTGGGTAAAATTCATCAGTATATCTGCCAATCTGATTTGGAATTAGTTTTTGTAAAAAGTTATTCATAGCAACAATAACGCTCATAGTTTCAATTCTTCCATCCGTTAAATTTCGCTCTACATCTTCGGAAGGTGCTAAAAACGAAATGGTTGCAGGGTTCGATGAATCTTCCACATTAAAAATAGACCGCTGGTCATGTAAGTTAAAACAAAACTGAGGATTAAATTCCTCTAACGTATTGCGCAATAAATTACTCTCAATCGCATCTTTTTTAACGGCATCCCGGTTTAAATCAATTCCTACAGCGTTTTCTCGAGTAAAGGCAATTGCACCATCAGGATTAAGCATTGGAATAATTTCAATGGTGCATTTTTTTGAAATTTCTGCAATCACTTCGCGAAAGATAGTATTAGAAGGAGTCAGAAATTTAAACAAATCAAAAAGTGCTTTTGTACCAGTACACTCATTGCCGTGCATTTGAGACCAAATCAATACTTTCTTCAGACCTGTACCAAATGAAATTTTGTGAATTGGAATTCCATTTGTTGAAAAACCAAGCAATTCATTCTTATAACAAGAAGGAAGCTCTTCAATCAACGACTTGATATTATTGTACAAAATATAGCGACCACTAATAGTCCTTTCGTAATTGGAAGCGAACCATTGTTCTAAATTTTCAACTGAAATCATTTTTAATAATTATAATTATCAAAGTTAAATAAATCTTTGTTAAGCTAAGTATAGAATCAAATTATCTTCGTAATGAATAATTTACAATTGTAATTCACAATTGTAAATAATAATTTTTGATATTTATTATACAATTGTAACTTGTAATTAGATTTAATTCTAAACTATTGTGGTTTCTCTAAAGTACTATAGAAATATTTTATTCATTGATTATAATATACTGTATTTGAGGTCATTGTAAGTGTTATATAAACGATTAAATTAATAATCTTAAATTATATTAGGAACTTTAATGTTTAAAATAGGATATTTTGCAAAAATGAATTACATTTGTTACAATAACACTAAGTTACATTTGTGAATTATGACTGTTCAAGACGGTTTTTCTATTAAGCTGAATAAAATAATTGATTATTATCAATTAACAGCTGCAACGTTTGCCGATAAAATTGGTGTACCACGTTCTAGCATATCACATATTTTATCTGGTAGGAATAAGCCAAGCTTAGATTTTGTTTTGAAAATAATGAATGAGTTTCCTGAGGTTGATTTCAATTGGCTTATTTTAGATAAAGGAGCCTTTCCCGTAATTAAAAGTAATAAGAACTATTCCTCTACTCTATTTACAGAAAACGAGATGAAAGGATACAGTGAAAATGAAGATTTAACAACAAATTCACTTAAAAGTGTTGCATCTTCTTCATTAAAATCAGATACTAACGGAAATTCTTTAAAGATGGATGAAAATCAACCAACCACCATAGAAGAAATTGAAAGAATTGTGATTTTTTATACCAATGGAACTTTTAAAAATTATAGGCCATAAAAAAGCTTCCAAGTTGGAAGCTTTTAAATAATAATAAATTTATTTCTTTTATTGAAGAAGTTTTGAAATACCTGTTCTTATTACTAATACCAACTCTTGTTTATTTGAATTTTTTGATTGTTGCTGTAAGGAAACCATTTGGTTTAACATATTAATGGCCATCTTATCAAAATTGTACTTTTTATATTGGGAGCCTAACTTAACAAAATCGTTTGTAAGATTGCTTATTGCCTCTATATTATCACTTTCGGCAATCCATTTAAATGCTTCACCGTAAAGTTGCTGTTTTCTTTCGTCTTGATTTAAAAACATTCCTTTTAAAACATGTTTAGCAATAAATGCTAATTGAGTTTTATCTTTTTCTCTAATAAATATTGTAGTTACCGCATCTGCCATATATTCTTTTGTTTCACTATTCAATTTTAAAATCTCGTTCACGGCCGCTGCTTTATCAATTTGATGCAGTGATGTTAATGAGCTACTAATAATACTAAACGATTCATTTTTTATACCTGCTTCAAACAAAGGTTTGTATTTAATATCTAATAATTTACCTAAAACCTTTATTGCAGCGGCTCTTACTAATGTTTTTGGATCGTTCTGAGCAATTTTTTCAATCAATAAAATCACTTCTTTTTTGTTATATTTTTGAAAAAGATCGATGTTTTCTAATGCCAAAATTCTAATTTCATAGTATGGATCGTTAAATACTTTAAAAACGGCATTAAAAGCATTTCTGTTTTCTAACTGTTTTTCTTTTAAGGCTTCAATAGCTTGTTTTCTGTCGAGATAATGAGGTGCATTATTGAGCTGAAAAATATAATTTTCTATAGTTTTTTTATCAGTAAATTCGGCTAAAAGCACCTTTTCTGGGTCAATATTTATTAGTTTAGGTAATTTAGTAAACGGAAATGTGAATGATTCCTGATTATTTGAAACCCAAACAGAATGTCTTGTTTTTATAGTTTCTTCATAAATATCTATATCTAACGGAAATTGAAACGCTTTATCATGTTGAATAATAGTAACAGTTACCGTATTATTAATGGTATTGTAATCGTAATTTAATGTTGCTTTTATATGACCATTTCCAAAATACCATTGATTAAAAAACCAATTTAAATCTTTACCACTAACATTTTCAAAAATTAATCTTAATTGATGCGCTTCAGCGGTACCGTACTTATACGTTGTTAAATATTGATTTATTCCTGTAAAAAAAGCATCATCACCCAAATAATTTCGCAACATATGTAGAATTGCATTTCCTTTGTGATAGCTAACAGCATCAAACATATGCTCTTTATCTTCATAATAAAATCGTACTAAATCTTTTTTATCACTTTCACTTGTTAAATAGGTTTCAATATCGCTCTGCATGTGAGCGTTTGCTTTATCTTTTCCATACTTATATTCAAACCATAAATAGACACTATAGGTAGCGAAAGACTCATTAACAGTGAGGTTAGACCAGCTTTCAGTAGTCACCAAATTACCAAACCAATGATGAAATGCTTCATGGGCAATTGTTTCTTCCCATAAATTTTCATCAATTAATTGTCCTTTTTTTTGATGAGCATTTTCAGCGTGAACAACTGCAGTGGTATTTTCCATGGCGCCACTTACAAAATCTCTAACAACAATTTGGCTGTATTTATCCCAAGGATATTGTATTCCTGTTATTTTTGAAAAAAATGAAAGCATTTCGGGAGTATTTCCAAAAATAGATTTTGCTTCATTTTCAAATTCTTTTTCAACGTAATAATTAACGTCAAGTCCGTTCCAACTATCTTTTACAATGCTAAACTCCCCTGCCCCTATAAAAAATAAATAAGGTGCGTGTTTTTGATTAAATTTCCAGTAATCTGTTCTGGTGTTGTTTGAATTTGTTGTTTGAGAAACCAATTTTCCGTTCGATAAAGTCACATATTTATCTGGCACTGTCATAAATATTTCTTGTGAAGTTTTTTGGTTTGGAGCATCTATGGTCGGAAACCAACAACTACTGCCCTCAGTTTCTCCTTGTGTCCAAACTTGAGTTGGTTTTTCTGGATCTTCGTTTTTAGGATCAATAAAATAAAGTCCTTTTGCGTCTTTTATTGCTTCACTTCCTTTTTGAGTAACTTCTTCGGGTCTTGCTGTATATTTTATATAAACATTGTATTCTTCACCCCTTTTAAACTCTTTGTTTAAATCTATAGTTAGCTGATTATTAGAATAGTTATAACTTGTTTTTACATTATTCACTTTAATTTCATGAATTAAAAAAGATTTAGCATCTAATACTACTTTATTAGTAGTGTAAAAATGTGGAGAAAGTGTTATCCAGGCTTCACCATTCAATTGACTTTTTTCAAAGTTAAAATCGATTTTTAATTTGGTGTGAACCAAATTGTTTTCTTTGGTTCGTTCTGGCCTATAAGAAGTGGTTTGGGTTTGGCCGATAAAAGAAACTAGAACTACTAATAATAATATAAAATTCTTCATAAAAAATAATGTATATAAGGGGTCAAAAATACTATTTTAAAACATTTTACAAGTTAACCAAACGTTAAAAAGCCATACGAAATATAACGCATGGCTTTTTATTTATTGATTAATTATTTTTTTTCTATTTAAAGCCTCCTAAAATTCCTTTTAACGCTTTAACTTGAGTAGAATTGGAATCGATATTTATAACTTGAGAAATTTTAAATATATCGGCCGGATTCATATTTTCTCCTAAAACTCTTACAACTGCCAATCCTTTTTTATTGTCAGATCCAAATATAACCACCTCATTGATAGCTTCTTCTTTGCCTAAATAACAAACAACTATATTAGTTCCATTATTATTTACTTTTATCAATTCTTTATATTCAGGATTTTTAAGAATTGTTTTCACTTTTTGCTTTTCACTTTCAAATAAGGCTTTATTGGTATCCGTAATTTGTAAAGCAATAAAATTCATTTTTTTAA
The DNA here is from genome assembly GCF_030692605.1 of Lutibacter sp. GTDB lineage: Bacteria > Bacteroidota > Bacteroidia > Flavobacteriales > Flavobacteriaceae > Lutibacter. The sequence goes on along the minus strand of NZ_JAUYUD010000084.1, from coordinate 42,157 downwards.
TGGTAGCTAATGTTGCTTTTATTTCTTCTGACACCTCAGTTTCGTTTAAAGAAATAATACTCGCAGGCAAGTCAATTGCAATATATTCGTTGTTTTCCTTACTTTCTACAATATATTTTTGCAAAGACGGTGTTAAATCACAAGCTATAAATAAAAGCACAACTGACCAAAGCGACATTGAAATTTTTAATTTTTTCATTATTATTGTTTTTTCAAATGTTTTCCGCTATTTGGAATATGAGGTTCCACTAATGTTGAAATTTTATTTAAATCAATAGATCCAGTTAGCGATAAAATAACCGCTTGTTGGTTGGTTTTGTTTTTCATATCATTTACAAACATTAAAAGTTCATTTACATGATTTTCATCCTTTCCTTGTCTTATGTAAATTTTTACATTGGCATCTTTATCTTTAATTCTCATTAACTCAGTTAATTTTGAAGATTTTAGGTAACTGTCTATTGTGACGCTCATTTGACTAGCAATAGCACTATTTTCGGTTGTAAATACTCTAAAAGATTCTATGTTTTGAACTAAATCCATATATTCTTTTACTTCTGGCCCACTCCCTTTAAATTTACTCAACATTTTAAATGCTTCTTTGTTAACTATTACACTTGAAACATCATTCATGTCTTCAAATTTATCAAACAATGAGCTTTGTGCGATAGCAAAAAATGGTGCAGCTACCATAACGATTATAATTATTATTTTTTTCATTTTTTTACTGATTTAGGTTGTTTAAATACTTTATTTGTTGTGGTTTCAAAATGTTGCAATTGTCCTATTGCATTGGAACCTTTGTTTAGGTTTGCAGACAGCAATCCTAATGCATCTCGCGTTTCGGTGTATAGTTTTTCAGCTTTATACTCTTGGTTTTTTTGATAACCGGTATAAACACTTACAATTAATAATGCGGTTGCAGCAACAGAAATCCATTTCCAATTTCGTTTTTTGCTTTTTAATTGGATGGTTTTTGTAAACTTTTCGCTTTTACTCGTTGTAAAATAACTGAATAACGTTTGATATTCAACTAAATGTGGTGCAATTTGGTTGCTTGAAAAGTATTTTTTAAGTGTTTTCTCTTCAGCAATGCTTGTTTCCGCATTTAGATATTTTTCCAACAACTTTTCTATGTTAGCTAATTCCATATTTATGTTGTTTTAATAATTGTTCTTTAATTGTTTTTCTTGCTCTAGAAAGTGATACTCTAATTGCAGTAGGCTTCATATCAAGCATTTTTGCAATTTCATCAAACTCATATTCCTCTATATCTCTTAATTGAATTATTAATTTTTGCTGTTCTGGTAAATTTTCAATTAGTTGATGAACTATATCTACACTGTCATTTAATTCTAATTTATTCTGTAATGAAATCCCATTTTCTTTATAATTACTATGAACCAATTTTAAATTAGCTGCTTGTTTAGATTTTAAGCGATCAAAACAATAATTCTTTGTCATGGTCATTGCAAAAGCTTCAACACTATTGTATTCGACTAACTTCGATTTATTTTTCCATAATTTAAATAATAATTCTTGAGTTGCATCTTCAGCCTCTTCTACAGAAATTAATAGCCTTTTAGCTACTCTAAACACCTTATCTTTAAAGGGCATTACTGTTTTTAAAAACTCCGATTCGTTCATTTTAAATTAGGTTAGATCTACTAATTTTTATGGTTCTTATTGTTATGACGAATAACTTATTTTTTTGTTACATTTAGGTATAATTTTTGTTGTAAAAAATAATTATATTGCGACTCAATTTGTAAATTTAAAATAATAAGCATGAAAAAAATAAGTTACTACTCTATTATTAGTATAATTCTCCTAAGTTTAGTATTTGCATGTAATAAAAATGATGATGAAATTAGACCAGATAATAATGGCTCCTTGGATTTTTCAAAAGTTGAAATTCAAGATTTTATATGGGAAGGTATGAATTTTTATTATTTATGGAAAGATAATGTTCCTAATTTAAATAATACTAAAGATAAAGATAATGCTTCTTATTACAAATTATTAAGTTTTTATTCTGATCCTGATGATTTTTTTGAAAGTTTAATTTACGATAGACAAAATACCGATAAATGGTCTTGGATTGTAGATGATTATGTAGCATTGGAAAATTCATTTCAAGGCATAAGCACTAGCAATGGTGTAAAATACAGATTGGCATATGAAACTGGAAGTAGCACTAAAATTTTGGGATATGTACGTTACATATTGCCAAATTCAAATGCTGTTGGAAAAGATGTTAAAAGAGGGTATGTATTTAATGCAATAAATGGAACACCAATGACTGCAGATAATTACCAAGCACTTTTAGCATTGGATACGTATACAATGAATTTTGCTGATTTAAATGGAGGAAACCCAATTTCAAATGGAAAATCGGTAACACTTACTAAAAGTGAATATCAAGAAAATCCAGTTTACATTACCAAAACCTTTAACATTGGAGGAAAAAAAATTGGTTATATTATGTATAACAGTTTTACAAGTTCTTACGATCAACAATTAAATACAGCTTTCGGTCAGTTAAAGGCTGATGGTGTAACCGAACTTATTTTAGATTTACGTTATAATGGTGGTGGTTCTGTTACTACAGCCACATATTTGGCTGGCATGATTACAGGTCAATTTAACGGCCAATTATTTCTAAAAGAAAAATGGAATAATGAATTACAACAATGGTTTGAAAAAAATCAACCAACTTGGTTGGTTGATAATTTTACCAATGAAATTGTAAAAACAGAAAATGGTTCAACTGTTAGAATCCCTATAAATAGTTTAAATTTAACAAAATTGTATGTAATAACCACTAGTAGTTCAGCCTCGGCGAGTGAATTAATTATAAATGGCCTAAATCCATATATTAATGTTATAACAGTTGGAACAAAAACTTCTGGTAAATATACAGCTTCTGTAACGTTGTATGATTCAGATAATTTTAGCAAAACAGGCGCTAATCTAAACCCAAGACATAAATGGGCTTTACAACCTATTGTATTAGAGACAGTTAATAAAATTGGAGCGAATGATAAAGATGGGTTTGATCCAACCGTTGAAAAGATAGAGTATGTTGCCGAATTTCAAGAGTTAGGGTTAGAAACAGAGCCTTTATTAGCTAGAGCAATTGCACATATTACTACTGGAAGTAAGTCATCTTCATCTAATGTAGGTTTGAAATTAAATGAATTGACCGATGTTAAAGGTGTTTCAAAAACAGAAAACAGAATGTATGTTGATAAAAAATTTCCAGATAATTTTCTAAAAAAAGAATAGTTTAAAGCGACAATTGGTCGCTTTTTTTTATGTGTTGAAATAAGTACATTTGAAAATATTTAGAATATTTTATGAAATCAAACATTTTTGTATTAAAAGTATTCCTTTTTATTTTTGGCACTCAAAATATGCTGGCCCAAGAAAAAATAATATCAATTGAAAAAATCGAGATTAAGGGTTCAAGCATCCGTGCCATTGAGCTTTTAAATGATTCTACAGTAGTATTTGCTGGGTCTATTGGTGATGTAGGAATTATTTCAAATTCTGGTCAAATTAAAAATTTTAAACCCATTAAAATAGATACACTTATTCCTCATTTTCGGGCATTGGCAATAAATAATAATAATATTTTTGTCTTGAATGTTGGGAATCCTGCCCTATTGTATAAATTAAATAAATCAGATTTAAGTATTGTATATACTGAAAAACATGAAAAAGTTTTTTACGATTCTATGAAGTTTTTTGACAATTTGAATGGAATTGCATTGGGCGACCCAACCGATACTTGTTTATCTGTTTTAATTACTGCAAATGGCGGAAATTTTTGGACTAAAATACCTTGTGAAAATTTACCAAAAACGGTTGAAGGTGAAGCTGCTTTTGCTGCCAGTAACACCAACATTGCGATTTTTGGCAAAAATGCATGGTTGGTTTCAGGGGGTAATAAATCTCGTGTTTTTCATACTTCAAGTATGGGTAAAAGTTGGAAAGTATATGAAACACCCGTAATTCAAGGAAAAAGTACAGCAGGTATATATACAGTTGATTTTTATAATAAAAAACAAGGAATAATTTGTGGTGGTGATTTTACAGATAAATTTGGTAATGCTGCTAATAAAGCAATTACCAAAGATGGTGGAAAAAATTGGGAAGTAGTAAGCGAAAATAAAGAACCACATTATGTTAGTTGCGTGCAATATGTACCAAACACAAAAGGAAAAGAAGTAATTGCGGTTTCTACAAGTGGAATTTTTTATTCTAAAAACGCTGGAAGAGATTGGGCTAAAATTAGCAATGAAGGGTTTTATACCGTTCGCATGTCATCAAAAAATACTGGCTGGCTTTCTGGAAACGAAGTTATTGCAAAATTTATATTAAATTAAATTTAATGAAAAATTTTATATTATTTGCACTGTACTTATTGTTGTTTTCGTGCTCAAAAAAAACAGAATTAGAAAAAATATTAAAATGCAAAACAACAAAATTTGAAAATGTTAGTAGCAAAACAGATTTCAATAAAAACTTTATATTAAATATTCCAACTACTTGGAAAACAGATTTATATTTCGATAAAAATGTTTCGGAAATATTTAGTGCAGATACCACTAAGCAATTATCTGACGCCTATATTTTAGGTGCTTCCCATAATTTTGGAACAATTCAATTTGATGCTATTTTTAAAAGAGAAAACGATTCCATTTTAAACGTTAATAGTCTAAAAATTATCAAAGCAGGAGAAATATCATTTCAAAATAAACCCGCCTATTTTTATATTGCTCAAGGTACTAGAAATAATTTAGTATATCACAAATTTAACATTACTGTTTTACTAGGCTCTACTTCATTTTTTAATGCCTATTCTGAGGTTTTTGGTAATAAAAATGTTGATGAACGAATTTGCGAGTCAATTTCCTTAATCCAACAAGTTAAATTTTTACAATAATTGTTGAAAAGAAATTGCTTAAGCCTTTATGAATAACTACTTTTGATAAAAAATAAATAAAATGCAACAAATTATAGATCGTTTTGTAAAATACGTTACAATTGACACCCAATCTGATCCAGAGAATCCAGATTTTCCTAGCACTCAAAAACAATGGGATTTAGCTCATGTTTTAGTAGATGATTTAAAAGAAATTGGAATGGAAGATATTACATTAGATGAAAATTGCTATGTAATGGCAACCTTGCCTTCTAATGTAGATTTTAAAGTACCTACTATTGGTTTTATTGCCCATATTGATACAAGTCCTGATTACAGTGGAACAGATGTAAAACCCCAGATTCATATAAATTACAACGGGGAAGATATTATTTTAAACGCAGCACAAAATATTGTGCTTTCACCTAGTTATTTTGATGATTTATTACTTTATAAAGGTCAGACTTTAATTACAACAGATGGCACTACCCTATTAGGAGCCGATGATAAAGCTGGAATTACTGAAATTGTTTCGGCAATGGAATTTTTAGTAAATAATCCAGAAATTAAGCACGGTAAAATTAGAATTTGCTTTACTCCCGATGAAGAAGTTGGTAAAGGAGCACACAAATTTGATGTAGAAAAATTTGGAGCTGAATGGGCATATACGATGGATGGAAGTCAGGTTGGTGAATTAGAATATGAAAATTTTAATGCTGCAGGTGCTAAAGTTATTATAAATGGAAAAATTGTACATCCTGGATACGCTAAAGGGAAAATGATCAACTCAATGCTAATAGCCAATGAGTTTATGAGAAATTTACCTCAACATGAAATTCCTCAAGAAACTGAGGGTTATGAAGGCTTTTATCACATACACACTATGAAGGGTGAAGTTGAAAAAACAGAACTTCAGTATATTATAAGAGATCACGACAGAAAATTATTTGAAGAGAGAAAGGTGTTATTTCAAAAAATTGCTGACAATTTAAATTTAAAGTTTGGTAGCAACCTGATTGAAGTTGAAATTAAAGATCAATATTATAATATGCGCGAAAAAATTGAGCCTGTAATGCATATTGTTGATATTGCTGAAGAAGCTATGAAACAACTTGGCTTAAAACCTATTATTAAAGCAATTAGAGGTGGTACTGACGGATCACAACTGTCGTACAAAGGATTACCTTGTCCAAATATATTTGCTGGCGGACATAATTTTCACGGACGGTATGAATATGTTGCAGCAGAATCGTTGCAACTGGCAACTGATGTAATTGTAAAAATTGCTTCTCTAACGGCTGAAAAATCTAAATAGCATCTTTTTAATGTTATGAAATATAAAGGAGAATATATGTAACTATCCTCCTTTTTATTAGTTTTAAGTAACATAAAAATAACAATCTGTTAAATTTTGTTATTATTAACAATTATATTTTTAAACCAATCTTGGTTTTATACTTTTGAACCTTCAAAAAAAATAAATGAATGGATAATCAATTATTAGTTTCACTAACCGAAAAATACGGAAGTCCTTTATATGTTTATGATACTGAAAAAATTAGCTCTCAATACAACAGAATTATAAATTCTTTTGCCACTGTTAAAAGTTTAAAAATTAATTATGCTGTAAAGGCAAATTCTAATTTAAGTATTTTGAAATTTTTCAAAAAATTAAAATCTGGAATCGATACAGTTTCTATTCAAGAAGTTCTACTCGGTTTAAAAGCCGGATTTGATCCTTCATCCATTATTTTTACTCCAAATGGAGTATCATTAAAAGAAATTGAAGAAGTTTCGAAATTAGGTGTTCAAATTAATATTGACAATATATCTATTTTGGAGCAATTTGGGCATCTATACCCATCTGTTCCTGTGTGTGTTAGAATAAATCCGCACATAATGGCTGGTGGAAATAGAAAAATTTCTGTAGGGCATATCGATTCTAAATTCGGAATTTCAATTTATCAGGTTCCTTTAATTAAACGAATTGTTCAAAATACTGGGATGAGAATTAATGGTGTTCATATGCACACTGGTTCTGATATTTTAGATATTGATGTGTTTTTAGCGGCAACCGAAATTTTATTTAATGCTGCTAAGGAATTTGAAAACTTAGATTTCATTGATTTTGGAAGCGGATTTAAAGTTCCATATACTGAAGGAGATATTTCCACAAACATTGAAGAATTAGGGGAAAAATTGTCGGAAAGATTCAATGAATTTTGTAAAGAATATGGCAAAGAGCTAACATTAATGTTTGAACCAGGCAAGTTTTTAGTAAGTGAATCGGGTCAGTTTTTAGCTCATGTTAATGTAGTAAAACAAACAACATCAACGGTTTTCGCAAGTATTGACAGTGGGTTTAATCATTTAATTAGACCAATGTTTTACGATTCGTATCATCAGATTGATAATATAAGTAACGCTGAAGGAAGAGAACGCTATTACTCCGTGGTTGGTTATATCTGTGAAACAGATACTTTTGCATCAAACCGAAGAATAAGTGAAATTAGAGAAGGCGATGTTCTACGTTTTAAAAATGCTGGAGCTTATTGTTTTTCAATGGCATCTAATTATAATTCAAGATTTAGACCAGCAGAAGTATTAGTGTATAATGGCGGCGATTATTTAGTTAGAACTCAAGAAAATTTTGAGGATTTAATAAAAAATCAAATCTTAATTGATTTTAATGATTAGATTTTTAATTTTTTAATGTTATATATTTAATAATTTAGATAAAATACCAAATTAATGATTTTTAATTTTTTAATCTTATTTTTTTATAGTTAATTTGTCCAATGCAAAAAGGTAAAAATCATATTAGATTTATTAATACATCATCTCATTATGATGTGAGTATGATTTTTGGCACAACTACATTTACAACTTCTACAATTACCCTTTAGGGGTTTTAGCTATTATATTATCCGTTCGTTATATCGTATTCTTTAATTAGAGAACTACGAGTCAGTTCATTATTATTTAATCATTTTACTAAGTAAATATTATGAAAGTTTTAAAATTTGGAGGTTCTTCAGTGGCCACCGCTCAAAATATTAAGCAAGTACAATTAATTGTTAAAGAAAATTCATCAAAAAATAAAGTAGTTATTATTGTTTCTGCTTTTGGTGGTATTACCGATTTGCTTCTAAATGCAGCACAACTTGCTTCAAAATCAGATTTAGAATATAAAAATGTGTTCAAATTAATTAAGAAAAGGCATGTTCAAATTGTTGAAGAATTGTTTTCAAGTAAAAGAGGTGTTGAAATTTTAATTGAAATCAGTATCAGCTTAAAAGAACTTGATAAAATATTAGAAGGAATTTATTTGGTCAACGAATTATCTGCAAAAACCACAGCTAAAATTGTGAGTTTCGGAGAACTTTTAGCTGCTTATATTATTTCAGAAGCATTTATTTCTAGCAATTTAGATGCTGTTTATAAAGATGCGAGAGATTTAATTAGTACTAATAATAATTATTCAAAAGCTACGGTTAATTTCAAAAAGACAAATACTTCTATTCAATCTTTTTTTAAAGAAAACAAGAATCAAATTGTACTATTACCCGGTTTTGTTTCTAAAAGTGATGAAGGTGAAATTACAACCTTAGGTCGTGGAGGCTCAGATTATTCTGCGGCGATTATGGCTGCGGCATTAAATGCATCTGTTTTGGAAATTTGGACCGATGTAAACGGAATGTATACCGCAAATCCACAACTTGTTAAACAGGCGTTTCCTATACAAAATATTTCGTATCAAGAAGCCATGGAACTATCTCATTTTGGCGCCAAAGTTTTGTATCCACCTACTATTCAGCCTGTTTTCAATAAAAATATTCCAATTAAAATTAAGAATACTTTCAATCCTACCCACAGTGGAACAACCATTGATAAAAATGTAGCATCGTCAAATTCTATCATTGGAATAAGTCATATAGAAAATAGTGCACTTATTACCTTAGAAGGAAGTGGAATGATTGGTATTCCAGGAATTTCAAAACGATTATTTGAGGCGTTATCTGTTCAAAATATAAATATAGCGCTTATTACCCAAGCTTCATCCGAACATTCTATATGCATGGCAGTTACCAATGAAGATAGTGAAAAGGCAAAAATTGCAGTGGATGCGGAGTTTAGTTACGAAATAGAGAAAAAAAGAGTTGAGCCGCTTTTAGTTGAGAAAAACAACGCCATAATTGCCTTAATTGGCGATCAAATGAAAAGTCATCAAGGCATAAGCGGTAAAATGTTTAGTACTTTAGGGCGAAACAATGTAAACATTAGAGCCATTGCTCAGGGTGCATCGGAGCGGAATATTTCAGCAGTAATTGCTGCTAAAGATGTTAAAAAAGCACTAAATAGTTTACACGCCGCATTTTTTGAAAATCAGACAAAACAACTAAATTTATTTATTGTTGGTGTTGGTAACGTGGGTAATAAATTAATTGAACAAATATTTAAGCAACAAGATTATTTATTGACTAATTTTAATTTACAAGTAAAAGTGATTGCTTTAACCAATTCAAAAAAAATGATTTTTAATGAAGATGGAATTGATTTAAGAAGTTGGAAAAAATCTTTGTTAAAAGGTGAAAATCTAGATTTTAATTTATTTCATAATAAAGTAACATCACTTAATTTTATAAATAGTGTTTTTGTAGATAATACTGCAAATGAGGCTGTTGCAAATTTATATGGCGATTATTTAAAAGAAAGCATTGCTGTGGTTACTTGTAACAAAATTGCATGTTCTTCTAATTATGGCCATTATAGTAAATTAAAAAAATTAGCAAGAGAATACAATGCCCCATTTTTATTTGAAACCAATGTGGGTGCAGGACTACCTATTATCGATACCTTAAAAAATTTAATTGCTTCGGGCGATAAGGTTACTAAAATACAAGCAGTTTTATCGGGGAGTTTAAACTTTATTTTTAATAACTTTAATGCGGATACCTCTTTTTATGACGTTGTAAACCAAGCGGGAATTGAAGGATATACAGAACCAGATCCAAGAATAGATCTAAGTGGATTGGATGTAATGCGAAAAATATTAATTTTAGCTAGAGAAAGTGGAGAAAAAATTGAATTGGAAAGTATTGTAAATGAATCATTTTTACCAGAATCTAGTAAAAATGCAAATTCACCTACATCTTTTTTGGAAACGCTTAAATTGGAGGCAAAACATTTTAATGCTATTTATGCAAAAGCTATTAAAAATAATTGTCAGTTAAAATACGTAGCTCAATATGAAAATGGAAAAGCAAAAGTAGGTTTACAAGAAGTTTCGCCAGATCATCCGTTTTATAACCTACAGGGAAAAGATAATATTGTATTATTTTTCACTAATCGCTATAATGAGCAACCTTTAATTATTAAAGGTGCAGGTGCTGGAGCAGATGTTACAGCATCAGGATTATTTGCAGATATTATAAGAATTGGAAATAATTAATTATGAACTCAATAAAAATATTTTCACCTGCTACTATTGCCAATATTTCATGTGGTTTTGACGTATTAGGATTGGCATTAGACAATATTGGCGATGAAATGATCATTAAAAAAATTAATGAGCCAGGAGTTCGAATAACAAAAATTGTAGGTCAAAAATTACCCTTAGAAACTACAAAAAATGTTGCTGGTGTTGCTGCATTAGCTCTTTTAAACGAGATGGAAACTTCATTTGGTTTTGAAATAGAAATCTATAAAAACATTAAGCCAGGTAGTGGAATTGGTAGTAGTGCTGCAAGTGCAGCTGGAGCAGTTTGGGGAATTAATGAGTTACTAGGAAAACCTTTTAACAAAACTCAATTAGTCAAATTTGCTATGGAAGGTGAAAAATTAGCAAGTGGTACGCTGCATGCAGATAACGTTGCTCCTGCCCTTTTTGGTGGTTTTACGCTCGTAAGAAGTTATAATCCTTTAGATATTATACAAATTAATACTCCTAAAGAATTATTTGTAACAGTTATTCATCCGCATATCGAAATAAAAACGGTAGATGCTAGGGCCATATTGAGTCCGACAGTTTTATTAAAAGATGCTGTAAAACAATGGGGAAACGTAGGTGGATTAATAAGCGGATTGTATACTGAAGATTATGAGTTAATAGGCAGGTCGTTAGAAGATTTTATTGTTGAACCAATAAGAGCAACGCTAATTCCAAATTATTATAAAGTTAAAGAATCAGCATTAAATGCAGGTGCTTTAGGTTGTGGAATTTCGGGATCGGGACCTTCTATTTTTGCACTTTGCAAAGGAGAAAATGTCGCAAAAACCGTTGCGTTAGCGTTAAAAGAAAATTACAAAAAAACAGGAATTCCTTTTGATGTTTACAGTTCAAAAATTAATTCAGAAGGAATAAAAATAATTAAATAGTTATGAAATATTACAGCACTAACAAAATAGTACCTAAAGTATCCTTTAAACAAGCCGTTGTAAAAGGTTTGGCTCCTGATAAAGGCCTTTATTTTCCATCAAAAATTAAGAAATTGCCTATTGGTTTTTTTAAGAACATTGGTTATTTTACCAATGAGGAAATTGCTTACGAAGTAATAAAACAGTTTATAAAAGGTGAAATACCTGAAAAAGATTTAAAAAAGATAATTGAAGAAACTATTAATTTTGATTTCCCATTAGTCCATATTGATGAAAATATATTCACTTTAGAACTTTTCCACGGTCCTACAATGGCTTTTAAAGATGTTGGCGCACGATTTATGGCGCGTTGTTTAGGTTATTTTAATAAGCAAGATGATACACAAAAGGTAACTGTTTTAGTTGCTACTTCGGGTGACACAGGTGGCGCTGTGGCTAGCGGGTTTTTAAATGTTGAAGGTGTAGATGTTGTAATTTTATATCCAAGTGGTAAAGTAAGTGATGTTCAAGAAAAACAATTAACCACATTAGGGAAAAATATAACAGCTTTAGAAGTTAACGGTACGTTCGACGATTGCCAGGCAATGGTAAAAACGGCTTTTTTAGATGATGAGCTTACAAAAGTTTTGAATTTAACTTCGGCAAATTCAATAAATGTTGCTCGCTGGTTGCCACAAATGTTTTATTTCTTTTTCGCATATAAACAGCTTAAAAATAATAATTTAAATATAGTATTTTCTGTTCCAAGTGGAAATTTTGGGAATATTTGCGCTGGATTAATGGCTCAAAAATTAGGTTTACCGGTTAAACAATTTATAGCTTCAACCAATGTAAATGATGTTTTTCCAAATTATTTAGAAACAGGTAATTACATTGCTAAACCTTCAAAACAAACTATTTCAAATGCTATGGATGTTGGTGATCCAAGTAATTTTGTGCGTATTTTAGAATTATTTAATAACAATATTGTGGAATTAAGAAAACAACTTTCCTCCTATTCATTTACAGATGATGAAACCATTGAGGCAATGAAAGAAATTATGAAAACCTCTAACTATATTGCTGACCCTCATGGAGCTGTTGGCTATTTGGGTTTAAAAAAATATGAAATTAGTCAAAATACATGTGGCATTTTCTTAGAAACGGCTCATCCTGTTAAATTTTTGGATGTAATAGAACCCGTATTAAATATAAAAATTGAATTGCCAAAACAAATTAAGGAAGTAATTGATAAAGAGAAAATTGCTTTTAAAATTGACAATTACAACCAATTAAAGCAACATTTACTTACTTCTTAAATTGTAATTTCAATTAAAAACAATAAATTAGCTATGCGATTTTCAATCGGTACTCAATGAAAAATTTTATAGTTTTTTTATTATTTGTTTCCATAAATTTTGGTAATTCCCAAAATACGCTAAAATATAATTCTGAAATTGGTTCTCCAAAAACTACTTTAAATGATGTTTCTTGGATTGCTGGCAATTGGGAAGGACAACAATTGGGTGGTAATTTAGAAGAAATTTGGATGCCTCCTCATGGAGATTCAATGATGGGTGTTTTTAAGCTAGTCGTTGATGGAAAAGTACAGTTTTATGAAATAATGACCATTTCTGAAGAAAATGAAACATTGATTTTTAGAATTAAACACTTTAATAATAATTTAAGTGGTTGGGAAGAAAAAGATGAATCTGAAGTTTTTCAATTAGTTAAAGTTGAGCCAACTAAAGTTTATTTCAACGATTTTACGTTTGAAAAAATTTCAAATACAGAATTAAATATTTATGTTATTTTTAAAGATAAATTGGGTAATGAAGAAGAAGTATTGTTTAAATATAAAACTAAAATAAAAAATGATTAAATGAAACTTTCTATGACTAGTATTCCAGTATTGGATGTAGCTAAAGCATTTGATTTTTATTCCAAAGTTTTAAATTTTGACAAAAAATTATACATGCCTGAACATTATTTAGCTATAATTTATAAAAAAGATGAAGTTAACGGACCATCCATTTTACTTGAGCCCGTCGATAATGAAATTTACGCACCATTTCAAACTAAAGTTTACGCTAAAAAATTACCAATAATTACTTTCAGTACTAAAAATATTGAAAATGAATATCAACGATTGATAAATTTAGGAGTTAAATTTATTAAACCTTCTACCAAACAAGATTTGGGAATGGAAGCTATTTTTGATGACACGTGTGGAAATTATATTCAATTAATTCAGTAATAACACAGTATAATGAAACTTAAACCAAAATTTGAAACAATTGCACTTAAAAGCACTGAAAATCAGTTTATTGATATTAATTCAGTAAGTACTCCGATCTATTTATCAAGTACCTATAAGCGAAATGAAGATGGAAGTTATAATAGTGACTTTTTATATGCTAGAAACGATAACCCCAATCGAAGAATTGTTGAAAAAAGTATTGCTATTTTAGAAAACGGAAACTATGCTTTTGCTTTTTCTTCAGGTATGGCTGCTATAAGTAGTATATTCCAAAGTTTAAAAACTGGCGATAACGTGTTGCTGCCTGATGATATTTATTATGCTGTAAAAAGATTAATGGATGAAGTTTTTAAAGCTTGGGGTTTAACTTATGATTTAGTGGATATGACTGATTTAAAAGCAGTTGAAAAGGCCATAAGACCAAACACTTCGTTAATTTGGGTTGAATCTCCGTCAAATCCTCAACTAAAAATTACCGATATTAGTGCAATTGTTAATATTGCTAATAAAAATAGTGTTTTATGTGCTGTTGATAATACTTGGTTAACTCCTGTTTTTCAAAATCCGTTAGATTTAGGTGCTGATTATGTAATTCATTCAACAACAAAATATTTTGGTGGTCATAGCGATGTTTTAGGAGGTTGTGTGGTATTAAACAATTCAAAATTAGCTGAAAAAATAAAATCGATTCAATTATTAAACGGAGCCGTGCCTTCTCCATTCGATTGCTGGTTGATTGCGCGCGGAATTCAAACGTTGCATTTAAGAATTACCAAGCAAACAGAAAATGCATTTGCTTTATCTCAATTTTTAGAAAACCATCCTAAAATTGAAAAGGTTAATTATCCAGGTTTAAAAAGTCATCCTCAACATAAAATTGCAAAAAAGCAACAAAAAGGTTTTGGAGCAATGCTGTCAGTTTTAATTAAAGGAACTGAAGCTGAAACAATCAAAGTTTCTACTAATTTAAAATATTTTACAACTGCTACAAGCTTAGGTGGTGTTGAAAGCCTTGTTGAACATCGAAAATCTGTTGAGGGAAAAGAGAGTCCTACTCCCTTTAATTTACTAAGAATTTCAGTTGGAATAGAACATATTGACGATTTAATTGACGATTGGAGCTATGCGTTGGAAGGGAAAAGGGTTAAGGATGTTTGATAATATCCCTGATTAACACAAGAATTTGCATAATTTGAATCTTAATACTGCTTCCGAGAAAGGATCTTATTTAAAAACCTTCATCTAGTTTTGGTAAAATAAAAGCATCCAAAGCACTTGGCAAAAGCATTGTTTTTTCAATATCCTCAGAAGTTCTGGGAGCCATTGCGGATAAATTTATGGGGCCATTTTTGGTAATCCATATATCATCTTCAATTCTAACAGCAATTCCCCACCATTTTTTATCGCAATTACTACCTTCAGTAATATAAATTCCAGGTTCCACTGTAATAACCATATTTTCTTCAAAAGGACCAAAATTACTAGCATCGTGCACATCTAAACCTATGTGATGCGAACTGCCATGTGGATAATACAGATGATCTTCATCTTGAGAATTAATAATTCCTAATTCTACTAGTCCATTATTAATTATTGTTCTAGTTATTTGATTTGGATGATTAAAATTATTCCCAATTTTCATTGATACAATACCGGCTTCTTGAGCTTTAAAAACCAAATCATAAATTAATTTTTGTTCTACAGTAAATTTCCCATTTGCAGGTATTGTACGCGTTACATCTGCTGTATACCCGTGATATTCAGCTCCTAAATCCATTAAAACAAGACTTCCATCCCCAACAACAGGTTTAATATTATCTACATAATGCAAAATGCAACCGTTATTTCCAGCTCCTACAATTGATGGATAGCCTTCATACTCAGCACCATATTTTTTATAAACAAATTCGTGAACCCCTTGTATTTCTAATTCAGACATTGCTGGATGCATTGCTTTCATAATTTCTATTTGGCCAATAGCAGAAATTTCTACAGCTTTTTTTATTAATAATAGTTCTTCTTTTGTTTTAATTTCACGCAAACTTGCCATTAATGATTGGAAGGTTTTGGTATCAATCGTTTTCCTAAATTTTGCTTGATTCTTATCAAAATTTTGTTTTTTTGATTGAGTCAAATTGATCGAAATTTGTTGCTTAAAAGTGGCAATTAAATCATATAAATCTGCTTCATTATCTGTATCCCTAACATCATTTTCAAAAGGTGATACTAAAATGTGGTCAAAATTAGAGAAGTCAATTTTAGCATCTATAAATTCAAAACCATTGTAAACATAATTAAATCCGAGTTCTTTATTAACTCCCTCAATTCCAAGTCTTTTACCATTCCACATTTCTGCAAATGCATCTTTTTCTTGTACAAAAATAATTTCATTGATTAATTCTCCTTGTATTTTTTGATCATTTTTAAATATTATTAAAACCGAGTTAGGTTCTCTATAGCCTGTTAAATAATAAAAATTTGGATCTTGGTGAAAATGAAAATCAACATCATTCGCTCTATTTCTAACTGGGTTTGTAAAAAATACAGAAACACTTTTAGCAGGCATTATTTTTCGTAATTGTTCACGTCTTCCTTTATGAAATTCTTTAGATAAATAGTCTTTTGGTAACTCTTTATTTTGAGCATTACTATTCAAAAAAAGAAAACAAAATAAAAATAGAAATTGGATTTGGTGACACATAAATTTAAAATTAATACTTCTGTGAAATTCAAATATAGAAAAAAGAAAATGGATTTCTATTAAAAATATATTACACTAAAAAGATAACTTAATACCATTTCACTTATAGAGAATTTAGTATTTTAGCACTTCAAATTTATACCTATATGAAAAACACTGCATTAACTCACATACATGAACAATTAGGTGCTAAAATGGTTCCATTTGCTGGTTATAACATGCCCGTACAATATGAAGGAATAAATAGTGAACACGAAACTGTTAGAACAGCTGTTGGTGTTTTTGACGTTTCTCATATGGGAGAATTTTATCTAAAAGGTGAAAAAGCGTTAGCGTTAGTTCAAAAAATAACTTCTAATGATGCTTCTATGTTAACTGTTGGAAAAGTTCAATATAGCTGTATGCCAAACTATGATGGTGGAATAGTTGATGATTTATTAGTCTATAAAATGGCTGAAGATGAATTTATGCTTGTTGTAAATGCGTCAAATATTGAAAAAGATTGGAATTGGATTTCTAAACATAACGATTTAGAAGTAGCTATGACAAACAATTCTGATAAGACAGCTTTATTAGCAATCCAGGGTCCGTTAGCCGTTAAATCGTTGCAAGCACTAACAACCATAGATTTAGCTAATATGACATATTATACTTTTGAAAAAGGTACTTTTGCTGGTGTTGATAATGTTATTGTCTCAGCAACTGGTTATACAGGTTCGGGGGGATTTGAAATTTATTTTAATAATTCAGATGCAGAAAAAATTTGGGATGCTGTTTTTAAAGCGGGTTCAGCATATGGAATTAAACCAATTGGTTTAGCAGCTAGAGATACACTTCGTTTAGAAATGGGATTCTGTTTGTATGGAAATGATATAAATGATACTACTTCACCTATTGAAGCCGGTTTAGGCTGGATTACTAAATTTAATAAAGATTTTATCAATTCTGAAGAATTACTAAAACAAAAAGAAAACGGCGTTTCCAAAAAATTAATTGCATTTAAAATGATTGACAAAGGAATTCCGAGGCATGATTATAAAATTAAAAATTTACAAAATGAAGAAATTGGAGTTGTAACCTCTGGCACTATGAGTCCTTCTTTAAAAGAAGCAATTGGAATGGGATATGTTACTATTGAAAACTCAAAACTTGGTGCTGATATATATATTGAAGTTAGAAACAAAAATTTAAAAGCATCAGTAGTAAAATTACCTTTTTATAAAGGATAATTAATAATTTTCTGGCTTTTTACCCAATACACCAACATAAAAATTTTGCATAAATTCAAAATCATCTTCCATATTATCAGTTGGGTAAAATGGTTCGGACATTTTAATTTCTTTATTTTTAAAATCTAAGGTTGCCATTACAATTGGCACATTTGCCCCCTTTGCAATAAAATAAAAACCAGTTTTCCATTTATCAACTTTTTCTCTGGTTCCTTCCGGTGAAATTCCCAAAATAAAATTTTCCTTATTGTTATAAACATCAACAATTGTCTGTACCAAATTAGTGCTTTTACTTCTGTCAACCGGTTCACCTCCAAGCCATTTAAATATAAAACCAAATGGAGGTTTAAAAAGCGAAGCTTTTCCAATAAAATTAGCCGGCATACTTTCAGCAAATTTGTACAACATTGCCAACGGAAAATCTTGCCAATGTGTATGAGGTGCAGCAATTAACACAAATTTTTTAATATTTCGAGGGTAACTACCAACTGCTTTCCATCCAAATAAAGTGTAAAGTATAAATCGTGCAATTAATCTCATAGTGTTGTTAATAACTCAGTTTTAATTCATTTACTCTGGTTATGGAGACAAATATAATTATCTTAATTTTATATTTTCAAATTAAATTAAATTCATCTCACAATTCTTTTAAAAATGAATAAATTACTTCTTATAATAGTCTTCTTGGTTTCATCGGTTTTATTTGCTCAGGAAACTAAAGCAGTAGCGGGACCGATTCTAATGAATTACGGGAAAGTTTATCAAGTAGAAAATGCAGATTTACTTTTGAAAAAAAATATTGAGTATAAAGTCATTTTCGATATTTATTCTGACAATTCAAATGGGAAAGGAATAAATTCCTTACTAAATACAGTTGCACGATATTTAAATATGCACGCACAACAAGGAATTTTTTTGAAAAATATGAAGGTTGCTGTTGTATTGCATGGTTCAGCAACCAAAAATGTACTAAACAATGAAGCGTATGTAGATAAATTTGAAATTGAGAATCCCAATTTGGATTTATTACAACAACTTAAAAAAAACAATGTTGAATTATTTGTTTGTGGACAATCATTTTTAGCAAGTGACTTTGCTATAAAAGAGCTTTCAGGTGATGTAAAAATAGCATTATCTGCATTAACGACATTGGTTGAATACCAACAAAACGGATATCATATTATAAATTTTAATTAGCTATGGAACACTATATTATGAATGGAATTATTTTAAGCATTACTGCAATTATTGGTTGGTTTTTAGGTAAAACTATCACTAAAAACAGTTATCAAAAAATAACTTCTGAGTTGGAAACACGTAATAAACTATTACTTGAAGAAAAAGAACTTAACTTAAACAATATTAAAGTATTAAATGATGATAAAAGTCTTCTTATTTCTGAAAAACACGAAATTGATTTAAGGCTGACTCAAAAAATTTCGGCCTATTCTAATTTAGAAGAAAAATTAAATGAAAACAAAGCTGAAGTTGAAAAATTACAAGAAAAATTCACGAAAGATTTTGAAATTTTAGCAAGTAAAATATTGGAAGAAAAATCGAATAAATTTACAGAACAAAATAAGGAAAATTTAAAATCTATTTTATCACCTTTACAAGAAAAAATTGTAACATTTGAGAAAAAAGTTGAAGAAACGCATAAAGAAAGTATAGATTATCATGCCGCTTTACGTCAGCAAATTATTGGGTTAAAAGATTTAAATATTCAAATGAGCAAAGAAACCATTAATTTAACAAAAGCTCTTAAAGGGGATAGTAAAACTCAAGGGAATTGGGGAGAATTGGTTTTAGAACGCGTTTTGGAAAAATCTGGACTAGAAAAAGATAGAGAATACTTTGTGCAACAAAGTTTTACAACTTCTGAAGGTAAAAGAGTATTACCAGATATTGTAATTCATTTACCTGATGATAAAAAAATGGTAATCGATTCTAAGGTTTCATTAACCGCTTATGAGCAATTTGTAAATACCGAAGATGATTTGGCTAAAGAACGCTTTTTAAAAGAACATGTAAATTCGCTTAAACGCCATATTGAACAACTTAGTGAAAAGAAATACGAAGATTTATATGAAATGAAATCGCCTGATTTTGTGTTGCTTTTTATTCCAATCGAACCTGCTTTTGCAGTAGCTATTAATATTGATAATCAAATATATAATAAAGCATTCGAAAAAAATATTGTAATTGTTACACCTACTACTCTTTTGGCTACTTTACGTACTATTGACAGTATGTGGAATAATGAGAAACAGCAACGAAATGCCATTGAAATTGCACGTCAGGCTGGTGCTTTGTACGATAAATTTGAAGGTTTTATTACCGATTTAACAAATGTTGGTAAAAAAATGGATGATGCCAAATCCGAATATAAAAACGCGATGAACAAGTTATTTGAAGGAAAAGGTAATTTAATTGTTAGTGTTGAAAAATTGAGAAAAATGGGCGCTAAAGCTAAAAAAATACTCCCACAAAAAATAGTTGAAAGAGCAGGAGAAAATGACGATGATGAACAGGATGATTAAGTAAAAAAAATGGTCTGATTTTTTTACTTTCAGACCACTTTTAATTTCAGTTAAGCTACCATTTAAATAAAGGTCTATCGCTCATCATTTCATGAACTTTTTCAGAAATAGAGGCTAACACTTCTTCGTTGGTATAGTTTTTAATTACTTCATCAATTAAATTAACAATTGTAATCATATCTTTTTCCTTGAGGCCCCGAGTAGTGACAGCAGCGGTTCCAACTCGTATTCCAGAAGTAATAAAAGGAGATTTATCGTCAAAAGGAACCATATTTTTATTTACAGTAATATCAGCTTTTACCAATGCATTTTCAGCATCTTTACCACTTATATTTTTATTCCGTAAGTCAATAAGCATGCAATGATTATCCGTTCCATCAGAAATAATTTTATATCCCTTTTCAACAAAAACTTCAGCCATTTTGGCTGCATTTTTCTTCACTTGGATTTGATAATGCAAAAAATTATCTGTTAAAGCTTCGCCAAAAGCAACAGCTTTAGCAGCAATTACATGCTCTAAAGGTCCGCCTTGATTTCCCGGAAAAACTGCCGAATCTATTAATGAAGACATCTTTTTTAAATTTCCATTTTTTAATGTTAATCCAAATGGGTTATCAAAATCTTTCCCAATCATAATAATTCCACCTCTTGGACCTCTTAATGTTTTATGTGTTGTAGTTGTCACAAAATGACAATGAGGAATTGGATCATTTAAAATTCCTTTAGCAATTAAACCAGCAGGATGCGAAATATCTGCCATTAATAATGCACCTACCGAATCAGCAATTTTTCTGAAACGCTCAAAATCGATATCTCTAGAATACGCAGATGCCCCAGCAATAATTAATTTTGGTTGTTCAAGAGTAGCTGTTTCTTGAATTTTATCATAATTCAAAACACCTGTTTCTTTTTCTACACCATAAAATGATGTTTTATATAATTTTCCAGAAAAATTAACGGGAGAACCATGTGTTAAATGACCCCCATGTGATAAATCAAATCCTAATATTTTATCGCCAGGATTTAAAACAGCCTGATAAACAGCTGCGTTTGCTTGGGAGCCTGAGTGTGGCTGTACATTTACATATTCAGCACCAAAAAGCTCTTTAGCCCTATCTATTGCTATTTGTTCTACAATATCAACAATTTCACAGCCTCCATAATACCTTTTATTAGGATATCCTTCTGCATATTTATTGGTTAAAACAGAGCCCATTGCTTCCATTACTTGGTCACTTACAAAGTTTTCTGAAGCTATTAATTCTAACCCATTTGTTTGTCTTTCTCTCTCGTCTTCAATTAAGTCGAAAATAATTTGGTCACGTTGCATTATAAAATATTATTTAAAAGTTAAATTATGCTCAAAAATAGTAATTTCATTTTGCAATTAGCAATAAACTTCTATATTTGATAAGAATATTTAATAACGGTAAAAAACAAAAAAGTTAATGAAAATTTTAGCTAATAATCCTAGTAAAAAAACTTGGTTGGATATTGATAAAGGAAGTGATTTTCCAATTCAAAACATTCCTTTTGGAGTTTTTATTACAAAAGACGATATCATTACAATTGGAACAAGAATAGGAGAATATGCAATTGATCTTGGAGCTTTTCATCAGTTAGGTTATTTTAATGGTATTCCTTTAACTGACGATATATTTATGCAGGATTCCTTAAATGATTTTATTTCTGATGGAAGAAAAACCTGGAGATTAGTTCGAAACAGAATTTCCGAAGTTTTTGATGCTGAAAATCCTATTTTAAGAGATAATATGGCTCATAGAGGAATTATCATTTTTGATATGAATGAAATTGAAATGTTATTACCTATTTATGTAGGAGATTACACCGATTTTTATTCAAGTAAAGAACATGCAACCAATGTGGGTGAAATTTTTAGAGGCAAAGATAATGCGTTAATGCCTAACTGGTTACATATGCCAATTGGATACCACGGAAGAGCTTCCTCCATTGTTGTTTCTGGAACTTCTATTAGAAGACCAAGTGGTCAAATGATGAATAGCAGCTCTGAGAGTCCTGTTTTTGGACCAACTCAAAAACTAGATATGGAAATTGAAATGGCTTTTATTACTACTGATGTAAATAATTTAGGCGAACCTATTGCGATAGAAGAGGCAAACGAATATATTTTTGGAATGGTACTATTTAATGATTGGAGCGCAAGAGACATTCAAAAATGGGAATATGCACCATTAGGACCATTTTTAGGTAAAAGTTTTGCTTCCACCATTTCTCCTTGGATTGTTACAATGGATGCTTTGGAACCTTTTAAATGTGAAGGTCCAGTGCAAACTCCTGAACCACTTTCCTATTTAAAACATAAAAAAAATGGCAATAGTTTTGATATAAAATTGCAAGCCTTTTTAGAAACTAAAAATGGGGACGCTAATTTATTGAGTGAGACTAACTTTAAACATTTATATTGGACAATGGGTCAACAATTAACCCATCATACAAGCAATGGATGTAATGTTAAAGCTGGTGATTTAATGGGTAGCGGCACTATTTCTGGACCAACAAAGGAAAGTTATGGCTCCATGTTAGAGTTAACTTGGGGAAGTAAAAATGCAATTACTTTAAAAGATGGTTCAACTAGACTTTTCTTTGATGATAACGATAAGGTTATTATTAGAGGATATTGTCAAAATAAAGAAGCTTCTATTGGATTTGGAGAATGTACAACTAAAATTTTACCAACATTTAATCGAAAAAAATAATAAAACTAAAATTGAAACTCTAAGAAATTAGAGTTTTTTTTGATTTAAATCATACATCATGAAACAAACTTTATTAGCTCTTATTATCTGTCTAGTTGTTGCTGTTAGTTGTAATAGTGTTAAAAAAACTCAAAAAGCAATTAATTTTGGAAACTACAATGAAGCAATTGAAACTGCTTTAAAGCAATTGCGAAATGATAAACTGAAGAAAAATAATCAACCATTTGTTTTTATGCTAAAAGAAGCTTTTGATAAAGCTGAAGAAGTTGATTTAAATTTAATTTCATTTTTAGAAAAAGAAGGAAATCCTGCTAATTTTGAAAAAATTTATAATACGTATGCCAATCTTAATATACGTCAAGAAAAAATAAGACCTTTATTGCCTTTGATTAATCTAAAAAACAACAAACAAATACCATTTAGCTTTAGTAATTACGATACTAAAATTATTCAAAGTAAAGAACAGCTTTCAAATTATTTATATCAAAACTCTGTAAACATTGTTAAGAATTCTAACAAAAAAATAGAATTGAGGAAAGCCTATTCCGATTTAAACTATTTAAACGGCTTAAAACCTAATTACAAAAATGTGCTGGAATTAATGAGCGAAGCTCATTTTAAAGGAACCGATTTTATAATTGTTGAACTGAAAAATAGTACCAATAAATTTATACCTCAAAAGCTCCAAGATGATTTGCTTAATATTGATACCTTTAAATTAAATTCGTTTTGGACAGTTTATCATTCAAACGAGCAAACAAATGTTAAACATGATTACAATTTATTAATTGATTTTCAAGATATTAACGTGTCTCCTGAGCAGATTAAAGAACGTATAGTTGTACAGGAAAAACAAGTGAAAGATGGATGGAAATATTTGCTCGACCAAAAAGGAAATACCATAAAAGACAGTTTAGGAAATAAAATAAAAGTTGATAACTTTAAAACAATAAAAAGTACTTTTTACGAAAACACCCAATTTAAAACTGCTCAAGTAATAGGAAAAATATCATTTATAGATTTAGAGTCAAACCAATTATTAGAATCATTTCCTTTAAGAAGTGAATTTATTTTTGAAAACACGTATGGAACTTTTAGAGGTGACAAAAATGCGTTAGAGGAAAGTCATATTTTACTTCTTAATAACAGATTTATTCCTTTTCCTTCAAACGAACAAATGATTTATGACACAGGAGAAGATTTAAAACAACAACTTAAAAGCATTATTCAAAATAATAAATTTAAATAATTTTAAACAAAATTCATCAAATCTGCCGCCTGAATATCATTGTGTGAGGCAGTATAAACCGTTACCCCATTTTTCAAAATAAGTAGTTGTGGCGATTGATGTCTTATTTGAAAAGTAGCCGCGACAGCATTCGATATTTCTCTGTACTCAAGTAAATCCAAATAATAAATTTCCAGAATATCAGTTGGAATATGAAATGATTTTTCAAAATTTCTAAGCACCATTCTGCTTATTCCACAACGCGTACTATGTTTAAAAATAGCAACAGGTTTAGAATGTGAAATGTTGATAATCTCCTCTAATTGATTTAATTCATTTAAAATATTCCAAGGTAGAACAATTTGTTCCACTTTAGATTTTCGACTTAAAAATTGATTAAAAATTCCCATAAAGTAGTTGATATTTAATTAATTAAAGACAAAATGTCTAAAAAGCCCTAATTTTAAAGTCAAAATGACTGACTTTTCTTCCAAAAGTCAATTGGCATCCATTTTGCGAATTTACTAATAAATACTATAAAAAATAGCGTAATGAATCTAAATAAATTTACCATAAAATCGCAGGAAGCCATTCAGAAAGCACAACAAATTGCACAAAGTTATGGTCATCAACAAATAGAAAATTCACATATTTTGAAAGGGATTTTTGAAGTAGATGAAAACGTAGCTCCTTTTATTTTTAAAAAATTAGGGGTTAATTTTGACCTACTAAAAGCAATAAATGACAAAACTTTAGATAGTTATTCAAAAGTTACTGGAGGAGAAATAATGTTATCAAGCAATGCTTCAAAAATGCTAAATAATGCTGAAAATGAAGCAAAAAAAATGAATGATGAATATGTTTCAATTGAACATATGCTTATAAGCATTTTTAATAACAAAGACACTACATCACAAGTTTTAAAAGATATTGGAGTTACTGAGAAAAGTATAAAAGCAGCAATTGATGAGCTTAGAAAAGGTAGTACTATTACTTCTCAAAATCCTGAAGAAACGTATAATTCATTAAATAAATATGCCCGTAATTTAAATCAGTTGGCAAAAAACGGCAAATTAGATCCTGTAATTGGGCGTGATGATGAAATAAGAAGAATTTTGCAAATATTATCGCGTAGAACAAAAAATAATCCAATGCTTGTTGGAGAACCTGGCACTGGGAAAACCGCTATTGCAGAAGGATTAGCGCATAGAATTATAAAAGGAGATATCCCTGAAAATTTAAGAGATAAGCAAATCTTTTCATTGGATATGGGAGCTCTTATTGCAGGAGCCAAGTATAAAGGAGAATTTGAAGAACGTTTAAAAGCAGTGATAAAAGAGGTTACTTCTGCCAATGGTGAAATTGTTCTATTTATTGATGAAATCCATACGTTAATTGGTGCTGGTGGCGGTCAGGGAGCTATGGATGCTGCAAATATTCTAAAACCAGCACTTGCACGCGGTGAACTGAGGGCTATTGGAGCAACAACCTTAGATGAATATCAAAAATATTTTGAAAAAGACAAGGCATTGGAACGTCGGTTTCAAAAAGTTTTAGTTGATGAGCCAGATACAGAAAGTGCCATTTCTATTTTACGTGGAATAAAAGATAAATACGAACATCATCATAAAGTTCAAATTAAAGACGATGCAATTATTGCTGCGGTAGAACTGTCTCAACGCTATATCACAAATCGTTTTTTGCCAGATAAAGCCATTGATTTAATGGATGAGGCTGCTGCTAAATTACGTATGGAAATAAATTCGAAACCAGAAGAATTGGATGTCTTGGATCGAAAAATAATGCAATTAGAAATAGAAATTGAGGCAATTAAGCGTGAGAACGATGAAAAAAAATTAAACTTTCTTAAAAAAGAAGTTGCAAATTTAAAGGATGAACGAAATACTATACATGCAAAATGGAATAGTGAAAAAGAATTGGTAGATGCCATCCAAAAAAGTAAAGAAATCATCGAAAATTATAAAATGGAAGCCGAAAGAGCAGAACGAGATGGAGATTATGGTAAAGTTGCTGAATTACGCTACGGTAAAATAAAGGCTGAACAAGAAATTTTAGAGAAATTTCAGTTAGAATTAAGTTCAAATTCAGCTACAGCATTGATTAAAGAAGAAGTTACAAGAGAAGATATTGCAGAAGTTGTAGCTAAGTGGACTGGAATACCTGTTACAAAAATGCTGCAAAGCGATCGAGAAAAACTATTACATTTAGAAGATGAGTTGCACAAAACTGTAATTGGTCAACAAGAAGCTATTGAAGCTGTTGCCGATGCCGTAAGACGTTCCAGAGCAGGGCTTCAAGATGGTAAAAAACCAATAGGAACCTTTTTGTTTTTAGGCACTACTGGGGTTGGTAAAACAGAGTTAGCAAAAGCACTTGCTACTTACCTATTTGACGATGAAAATTCATTGACTCGAATTGATATGAGTGAGTATCAAGAACGTCATTCTGTAAGTCGATTAATTGGTGCTCCCCCTGGTTATGTAGGTTATGATGAAGGCGGCCAGCTTACCGAAGCAGTTAGAAGGAAACCATATTCTGTAATTCTTTTGGATGAAATTGAAAAAGCGCACCCAGATACTTTTAATATTTTGCTACAAGTGTTGGACGAGGGAAGGTTAACCGATAATAAGGGTAGAACTGCTGATTTTAGAAACACCATTATTATTATGACTTCGAATATGGGCTCGGATATAATTCAAGACCGTTTTGAAAAGATGAATATGAAAAATAGAGATCTTATTACAGAAAGTACTAAAGATGAGGTTATTGCATTATTACGACAAACTATAAGACCCGAATTCTTGAACAGAATAGATGATATAATTATGTTTACCCCATTAAATATGGAGGAAATTAAACAAATTGTTAAACTGCAGCTGAAACAAATGATCACTTTGCTCAAAACACAAGAAATAGTATTAAATTATACCGAAGATGCCGTTCATAAGTTAGCGGAAAAAGGATACGATCCTCAATTTGGAGCAAGACCAGTAAAAAGAGTTATCCAAAAAGAAATTATAAATGCGCTTTCAAAAGAAATTCTTGCAGGAAAAATAACGGCAACAAGTTCTATTTTGCTAGATGCTTTTGATGATGTGATTGTTTTTAGAAATAAATAATAATTACTCACTAAGGATAAAACTTTTTATATATTCGTTATTTATAACTCATAAATTATGAAGAAAATAATTTTACTGTGTATACTTGTATTAGGAACTTTACAAATTCAAGCCCAAGTTCAAGACATTAAAAGTACTACTTATTATCTTATTAGACATGCTGAAAAAGAACGAACTGATCCAACTGATAAAAACCCCCATTTAACTGATAAAGGAAAACTTAGAGCAGAAAAATGGAGTACTATATTTAAAAACGTTGATTTTGACTTGGTTTATACCACAAATTATAATAGAACTATTGAAACAGCATCACCAACTGCGTTAAGTAAAAATTTAGAACTACAATTTTACAATACAAATTCTTTATATGACCAGGATTTTATTGTAAAAACCGAAGGTAAAAATGTGCTTATTGTTGGGCATAGCAATACTACTCCCCTATTTGTAAATACAATTTTAGGCAGTGAAAAATATCCTGAAATAGATGATCTAAACAATTCTAATTTGTATATTATTACAATTACAAAAAGTTCGAAAACAGATATTTTATTAACAATTGACTACTAAATCTTCTAAAAATAGATTCACAATTCCGTTATTTTATATTTTGAATTTGTAGTACATTTGCACATATATGCAAAAGAAAATTAACATACAAAATAAAAAAGCACGTTTTGAATACGAAATTCTTGATAGATATACTGCCGGTATAAAACTTACGGGTACCGAAATCAAATCTATTAGAGAAAGCAAAGCCAGAATAACCGAAAGTTTTTGTGAATTTAACACTACAGGAGAATTATTTGTAATTAACATGTCTATTGAAGAGTATTTGTATGGACATGCCTTTAATCACAAAACTAAGAGCGAACGTAAACTTTTGTTGAATAAAAATGAATTAAAAAAATTATATAAAGAAGTTCAAAACGTTGGATTAACAATTATTCCATTACGTTTATTTTTATCGGACAAGGGTTGGGCAAAGCTAGATATTGCGCTCTGTAAGGGTAAAAAGAATTATGATAAACGCGATGCAATTAAAACGAGAGAGTCTAAAGTTCAGTTAGATAGAATAAAAAAGAATTTCAATTAAGCTTAGAATATGGCAGTAGTAATTGGTTTTTTACAACTAATTAGGTTGAAAAACCTGGCGATAATGGGGTACACCCAGCTACTTATAAACTTTGTCTTTTTTCAAGCTATTTCGAACACACACCTTATATCTTCATCAATTTTTGTTTTATATATAATTTCACTTTTATCAATAATGGCTGCAGGTTATGTTTATAACGATTTTAAAGATTTTAAAACGGATGTCGTTAATAAACCAAAAAAATTAATAGTTACAACTTTATTTACCATCGAAAACACCCAAATTATATATAAAATATTAAATACAATTGGTATTTTATTTGGTGTTCTATTGGCTCTTCAACTAAAAAAACCTTCTGTTGCATTAATTTTTATTGGAGCCGCACTTCTTCTTTATTTTTATTCGAAAAAATTAAAACAACTTCCACTTATTGGTAATATTGCAATTTCTTTTTTAATAAGTTTTAGTATTCTAGTTCCCCTATTTTTAATTCCGGAACAAGCAATTTATATTTCCGATTCCGTTTTTGAATTATTCATTTTAGGTGTGCTCGCTTTTTTTGCTTTTTTCATAAACTTAGTTCGAGAAATTGTTAAAGATGTTCAAGATATAAAAGGTGATTATATGTTAAATATGAACACGTTACCAATTATTATAGGTAGAAAAAGAACTTTAAAAATCGCTTCTTTTTTATCTTTATTTCTTTCTATTGCTTTAATGTTTATTATTTATAAATATGTCTTAATATACAAGGCCGCGAGTTTTTATTTGATTGGTACATGTATGCTACCTCTACTTTATATTAGTTATAAATTACCAATTGCTCGTACAAATTCCGATTTTCGTTTTTATAGTAATTTACTTAAAGTAATTATGTTTTTAGGAATCAATTCCCTTATATTATTGCCTTTATCATTTTAACTATGCTTCAAGATAAATTTAAAAACCAAGAAATAATATTAGCTACTGCTTCCCCTAGAAGACAAGAATTATTTAGAGCTTTAGACATTCCTTTTAAAATTAAGATTAAATCTATTGAAGAAAATTATTCAAATAATTTAAAGGCAGAAGAAATTACTAATTATTTGGCTAAAGAAAAAGCAATTGCATTTGAGAATGAAATAACTGAAAATCAAATTATTATAACAGCAGATACCATTGTGTGGTTTGATAATGGTGCATTAGAGAAACCAATTAATAAGGAACATGCAAAATTAATGCTCCAACAATTATCGGGAAAGTCACATCAAGTTTTTACGTCCATTTGTATTAAAACTAAAAAAATTGAGAATGTTTTTTTTGATGAAACATTGGTCTTTTTTAAGGAGTTTTCTGCAACTGAAATTGAATATTATGTAGATAAATTCAACACCTTAGATAAAGCTGGTGGTTACGGGATTCAAGAATGGATTGGCTATATAGGGGTTACACGTATTGAAGGAAGTTATTACAATGTTATGGGATTACCTGTTCATAAATTGTATGAAGAATTGTTAAAATTATAACCTCTTATCGGCTATTATCATTACTTTTGACACGATTTTTAATAAATAACAAAAATGAAAAAATACACCTTTACAGAGAAAAAAGATACAAGATCAGGTTTTGGGGCTGGATTAGCAGAATTAGGGGATACAAATGAAAATGTGGTTGCCTTGTGTGCTGATTTAATTGGATCTTTAAAAATGGAAAAATTTATTGAAAATCACCCTGAACGATTTTTCCAAATTGGAATTGCAGAAGCAAATATGATGGGAATAGCTGCAGGTTTAACAATAGGCGGAAAAATACCGTTTACGGGTACATTTGCTAACTTTTCAACTGGACGAGTGTATGACCAAATTCGCCAATCTATTGCTTATTCTGATAAAAATGTAAAAATATGTGCTTCTCACGCAGGTTTAACATTGGGTGAAGATGGTGCAACACATCAAATATTAGAAGATATTGGGTTAATGAAAATGCTTCCTGGAATGACCGTAATTAATACATGTGATTATAACCAAACTAAAGCCGCAACCATTGCTATTGCAGCACATCACGGACCTGTTTATTTACGTTTCGGTAGACCAGTTGTTCCTGTATTTATGCCAGAGAACGAAAAATTTAAAATTGGAAAAGCTATTCAATTAACTGAAGGAACCGATGTTACCATTGTAGCTACAGGTCATTTAGTATGGGAAGCATTGCAAGCAAGCGAACAATTAGAAGCCATGGGTATTAGCGCCGAGGTAATTAATATTCATACCATTAAACCTTTAGACGAAAAGGCAATTTTAAAATCAGTTTCAAAAACAGGTTGTGTAGTAACTGCAGAAGAGCATAATATTATTGGTGGTTTAGGAGAAAGTATTTCTCGAACTTTAGTTCAAAATAAATTAGTCCCTCAAGAATTTGTGGCCGTAAACGATAGCTTTGGAGAGTCTGGTACACCAGCACAATTAATGGAAAAATATGGATTAACCGATAAAGCAATTGTTGAAGCTGTTAAAAAAGTTATTGCTAGAAAATAAAGATATTTATACTGCGTTATCTAAAAGTAACTTTAAATGAAATTAAAATGAAATTAAGAAATCTATTTTTAGGTTTAGTATTGTCCCTCGCCTTTATAAATGCAAATTCTCAAAACGATTTTGGAATTAAGGCTGGTTTAACCTACAATTCGAATGGTGAGTTTAAGGATGCAACTGAAACTATTATTGACAATAAAGGTGGTCAAAAAACGGGTTATAATATCGGTTTTTATGGAAAAATAAATTTAGGTTCCATCTATTTAAGACCAGAATTTGTATATACAAAAACCACTAGTGAATATGAGTTAAATAGCACTTCTGTTGAAGATTATGACATGTCTAAAATTGATGTTCCCGTCTTGATTGGAATAAATTTGTTAGGACCTTTAAAAGTATTCGCAGGTCCTTCATTTCAATATATTTTAGATAATGATATTAACGGACTTACATTTAATAAAATGGAGCGTGACTATACAATAGGATTAAATTTAGGAGCTTCATTAGATTTTGGTAAATTTGGAGTTGATGTACGTTATGAACGATCTTTTAACTCAAATGAAGTAGAATTTATTGATAATAATATTCAGAATAGAACCTTTACTTTAGACTCTAGACCAGAACAATTGATTTTTAGTTTATCGTATAGCTTTACCAACAAAAAGAAAGCATCATAGATTTTATTTTTAAAAAACAATATAAATCCCTCCTTTGTGAGGGATTTTTTATGTTACTATTATTCATTTTAGTTTCATTTTAATTTAAAGTTCTTATATTTAACATGCTAAAATTCAAAAAAATATTCTTATGAAAAAAATTACTGGATTATTTTGTTGTTTGTTGTTGTTTCATATTTCATTAACCGCACAGGAATTTGTTGTTGGATTAAAAGGTGGAATAAATTATAATGCTATTGGTGAATTATACCATATTGGCACGGCTAATGGTGGTGGTAATAATGTTATTCCAACTGAAGATTTTTATTATCAGGCAGATAAAGATTTAGGAAATCATTTTGGACTTTTTTTAAACATAAAATTTGATAAAATTTTTATCAGATCAGAAATGAATTTTACAACAGCAAAAAATAGTTATCCATTGTCTCAAAAAATTGCAAATTGGAATTCTTCAAAGGTAGATATCCCTATATTATTGGGTGTTAGACTATATGATCCGATATGGATTTATGCGGGTCCAATTTTTAGTGTTGTATCTGATATGGAACTTGAAGGAGTTGAATACCCTATTGTTTTTAATAAATCATCGTTTGATGTTGGAATAGGTTTGTTAGTAGATTTTGGAAGATTTGGTGTTGATTTTCGCTATCAGTATGGTATTAGCCCCGTTGATTTTCAACGAGTTGATATTGTAAGATCGATTTATGGTACCAATGTCGCTCATTTGCTTGAATATAATTCAAGTCAATTATCCATAAGCTTGCACATAAATCTTTTAAAAATAAATGGTTCTGAAAAACGAAATAGAAGTGGATCTGGATGGAGGAATCACCAAAATTTATAGCATAAAAAAACTCGCAAATTGCGAGTTTTTTTATGCTAATTATCTTTATCTAAATAGTTTGGAATGCCATCATTATCGGTGTCGTCATTTTCAAGATTTCCATCTCCATTGGCGTCTTCATTTTTAGTAAGCCTTCCATCTCCATCATCATCGGCGTCTAAATAATTTGGAATTCCATCCTTGTCGGTATCATCATTTTTAACATTTCCATCGCCATCTCTATCTTCTAAAATTGATAAAATGGTATCATTATCGTGATCAGCTTTATTTACATCTCTCAAAGTAATTTGAAAAATTAATGGCGAATTTTGTGGGATTATACTTTGAAAAGAATTTCCATAAGCCAATCCTGAAGGGATGAATAAAATTCCTTTTCCATAATTTTCATAATAAAATGATTCATCAGGTCTTATAACCTTTGTTCCACCCTTAAAGTTAACAAAACCATAGCTCCAACCATCAATTACATTGGTTAGAGACAACCATAATCTGTTAGAACTAGAGTCGAAAACGGTGCTATCTAATAACATTCCTGAATAAGTTGTTAATACAGAATCCGCTCTGGTTGGAGAAAAACTAACCCCTTCACTTTGTTTTAAAAAATATAATTTATAATCAATATCATCTTTTGTAATATTTTGAACTTGCACTTGACTCATTAAAGGAGTCTCACCATTTTTAATAGTCCATATTCCTCCATCAACAGCATTTAAATAGTGTGTTTCTAAATATTTTACTAAGGCAGCATCGTCTTCAATTGCTTGCTGTGCTGCATCAAAATTGACTTTTACATCATCTTTTTTACAGGCAAAAATTGCGATACCTAACAATATTAATAATCCAAAATTCTTAAATTTCATTTAATTAAATTTTAAGGCCGCAAGATACTATTTTACTACCTTTGAAAAAAGATAAAAATTGAATTTTAACGTTATTATATGAGAGTTGATAAATTTTTGTGGTGCATTCGTTATTTTAAAACAAGAACTATTGCTACAGAAGCTTGTAAAAAAGGACATATTAAACTGAATGGAGATAATTTAAAACCATCTAAGTCTGTAAATAAAGGAGAAAAACTTGTTATAAGAAAAGATCAAATAAATTATCACATTGAAATAATTGACTTTCCTGGTAGCCGAGTTGGAGCTAAATTA
The DNA here is from genome assembly GCF_030692605.1 of Lutibacter sp. Taxonomy (GTDB): domain Bacteria; phylum Bacteroidota; class Bacteroidia; order Flavobacteriales; family Flavobacteriaceae; genus Lutibacter. The sequence continues at coordinate 8,756 of NZ_JAUYUD010000084.1, read as the reverse complement.
GTTGATTTGTACCGAAAAGATATAACACCACAAGAAGAGTTTGATAAAATGGAATTATTAAAATATTCTAAAGATTTTTATAGAAAAAAAGGAAGTGGCAGACCAACCAAAAAAGATCGAAGAGATATAGAAGAATATAGTGATGATGAAAATTGATTTAACAACTAAAAATGTATTAATTGGGGGAAGCACTCAAGGTTTAGGTAAAGCAATTGCTTTACAAATGGCGGAGTGTGGTGCTACTGTTACGTTAATGGCCAGAAATGAAGGAAAGCTTAGTCAAACCTTAAAAGAACTGAACATACAGCAAAATCAAAAGCATAAGTACCTTGTTGTTGATTTTTATGATTTTGAGGCATTTCAGAATACATTATCAACCTATTTTTTAACAAATAAAGTTGATATTTTGGTAAATAATACCAATGGGCCAGATGCAGGTGGAGCTTTAGAAAAAACTATAGAAGATTACCAAAAAGCATTTGATTTACTTTTTAAAACGACTTGCTTTGCTACTATGCTTGCTATTGAGCAAATGAAATTAACTAATTATGGTAGAATTATTAATGCAACTTCAATATCCGTAAAAGAACCATTAGCTCATCTGGTTTTAAGCAATACTATACGGGCAGCAGTTGTGGCTTGGGCTAAGACATTATCTAGCGCAGTTGCACCATATGGAATAACGGTTAACAATATATTTACTGGAATTTTTGATACAGAGCGTATTCAACAATTAAATGAATTTCAAGCTATTAAAAATAATATTACCCCAGAAGAACAACTTGCTCAACTTATCAATCAAATTCCTATGAAAAGGCTAGGTGAACCAAAAGAATTTGGCTTTTTAGCTTCGTTTTTAGCCTCAAATGCGGCATCTTATATTACAGGAGCAAACATTCCAATTGATGGTGGTTTTTTAAAATCCATTTAAATTATGTTGGATTCATTTAATAAAAGGTATTGGGAAGAAAAATATGAATCAGGTCAAGCGGGTTGGGATATTGGTGCAATTTCAACGCCGCTGCAAGCATATATAGATCAACTTACCGATAAGGATATCGAAATACTAATTCCAGGTGCTGGAAATAGTTATGAAGCTGAATATTTATTTCAACAAGGATTTAAAAATGTCACTATAATTGACATAGCCAAACAACCATTGGATAATTTCAGGGATAGAACTCCAGATTTCCCTGAAAAGAAATTGATTCAACAAGATTTTTTCGAACATTATAAAACATACGATTTAATTATTGAACAAACTTTTTTTTGTGCATTAAACCCTTCATTTAGAGAAAAATATGTGACTAAAATATTTGATTTATTGAATAATAAAGGAAAATTGGTTGGTTTATTTTTTGATTTTAAGCTGACAGATGAAGGGCCTCCGTTTGGCGGAAGCTTAATTGAGTACCTTCAACTATTTAACAACCAGTTTAAAATTTTGACGTTTGAAAAATGTTATAATTCAATTAAACCTAGAGATGGAAATGAACTTTTTTTAATTGCAAAAAGAAATTAAAAATTAAACTTATCTAAAATCAATCATCGATTTTTTATCTTTGATAAAAATATATTTTATATGGAGCAATCAATTATTTTAACCAACGAACAAATTAATAATAAAACAAAAAGAATTGCATATCAATTGTATGAAAATAATTACAATGAAAGGGAGATTATTATTGCAGGCGTTAATGGTAATGGTTTTATTTTTGCATCTAAAATAGCAAGGATTCTTGAAGAAATTTCTCCTTTAAAAGTAGTTTTATGTGAAGTATATATTGATAAAAAAAATCCTTTAAAACCCGTAAGTACAAGTCTTTCAGATGTTCAGTATAAAAATAAATCGTTGGTTTTAGTAGATGATGTGCTAAATTCAGGGACTACACTTATTTACAGCATAAAACATTTTTTAGAGGTTCCATTAAAACGATTTAAAACAGCCGTTTTGATAAATAGAAATCATAAAAAATATCCGGTAAAAGCAGATTATAAAGGAATTTCTCTATCAACATCTCTTTTAGAACACGTTAATGTTGTTTTACACGAAGGGAAATCGTTTGCAGAGCTTAATTAGGTATACGTTCTTTTATTTCTAAACAGATTTCATCAATAGTTTTTTTATCAACAGAAACGGTAAAATCTGCTTTTTGATAATAGTTATTTCGTTCAAATAAATGTTTTGCGATATATTCTTTTAATAATTCAGGATCTGTAAAATCAGCTATCAAAGGGCGTTTTGAAATCTCTTTTTTTACTCGATTAAATATAGTGCTTACACTTGCTTTGAGGTAAAATGATAAAGATTGTTCTTTTATAAATTCAATATTTTTACCATAACAAGGTGTGCCCCCACCGATAGATATCACTGTGTTATTGACTGTGTTTAATAATATTTGTAAATATTCTCCCTCCCTAATTCTAAAATAAATTTCTCCTTTTTCGCTAAATATTTCAGAAATAGACATTCCTTCATTAGTTTCAATAAATGAATCCAAATCTATATAGTCTAATTTTAACGCTTGAGCTAACTTCTCACCAACAACCGATTTTCCGCTTGCCATATAACCTAATAAAACTATTTTCATATTTGTAGGGTTGTTATTTTAAAAGAGTATACAAATATCGGTCAAAAAACAATACAAAAAAACTTGTATTTTTAATATATGATAGTATATTTGCACTCGCTAAGAGAAAGAAATGACCTGGTAGCTCAGTTGGTAGAGCACCTCCCTTTTAAGGAGGTGGTCCTGGGTTCGAGCCCCAGCCCGGTCACTAAGGAAAGTTGAGCAAATTGCTTAACTTTTTTTGTTTGCACACCTATGCGCGTGTGGCGGAATTGGTAGACGCGCCAGCTTGAGGGGCTGGTGTTCGCTTAGAATGTGCTGGTTCGAATCCAGTCACGCGCACAAAAAAAAACTTCTGTTGAAAAAAAATAAAATTGAAATTAGTGTCTTTTTTATTGTTTTAAATTTTTCTTTTGTTTTTTCTCAAGAATGGAAAAATTTAAAAACATACCAAAACGAAACTAACAAAATAATATTAGATCAAGGTTGTTGGTTAAAAAAGGATAGAATTAATAATTCTACAATATGGAATAGGGCAAATCAATTCAATTTATCTCAAGAAAACGGCTTCTTAAAATATAGTACCGTTAGCCAAATTAGAGATTTTTATGTATGGTTTGATAATGAACGTCTTAAACAAGGACATGATATAAAGTGGATTGGAATTGCAGCAATTGCAATTGATCAATTTTCAAAATTAGAAAATAGGTTTATTCAGATCTTCATAGTTCGAAATAAAGAACTCATTTTATTTGGTCAAAAAGGGTCTCTTTCAGTTTTTGAAGCTACTTTTCCATTCTTAAGAAATGTCTATTTTTCACCCTCAAAAATTACTGGAATTGAAGCAGTTCGATGGGATGAGGCACAAGGAACAAACGAACAATGTGTCGTTTTAGATCCTTTATATAACAATTTATCGGATAAAGCATTTTATAAATTGGAAAGAATGGCCAACAGAAAAGGAATTTATTGTTTAGGAGTTCCTAAAAAATTTAAATTTGAAGGTGATTTAAAAGATTGCCAAACAAGAATAGATTTTGGTCTTAACAAGTTACTTCCAATTTATTTAAATAGTAAGTAATTTTAGGTTCTGTGTAATTTTAATACTAAAAACAATAAAATTTGGCTCATACAATAAGCATTCTTGGTTATGGTTGGGTAGGAAAACCTCTTGCTGTACTTTTAAATTCAGTTGGTTATGCAATTAATGCATCAACCACTACTCCATCTAAACTGAATGAAATTGAAAAAATTGGGAATCCTTTTTTAATTAATGTTGAAAACGACTTAAACATTGATTACACTTTTTTTAAAGCTGAAATCCTTATCATAAATATTCCATCAAAAAATATAGGAAGTTTTAAAAACCTTATTTCTATTATTGAAAATTCAAGCATAAAAAAGGTCATTTTTATTAGTTCAACTTCGGTTTACAACAATTCAACTAAAATTATAACTGAATATTTTCAAACTAATAATTCTAATTTGGCACTAATTGAACAACTTTTTATAGTGAACGCCAATTTTACTACAACCATTATCCGTTTTGCAGGATTATTTGGCTACGATAGAAAACCAGGTAACTTTTTTAAAAATGGAAATGCTATTCCAAATCCTGATGGATTTGTAAATATGATTCATAGAGACGATTGCATTGTAATAATTTCAAAAATAATTAAAAATGGAGTTTGGGGGGAAACTTTTAATGCTTGTGCTGATATGCATCCTACTAGACGAGATTTTTATACAAAAGCAAGTGTTGATATAGAGTTGCCAGTTCCAATATTTAATAAAAACTCAAGTAGAGAAAATAAAATTATATCAAATAAAAAGTTAAAACAACTATTAAATTATGAGTTTATATACAGTAATTTAATTGGATTCAATTTCAACAGTTTAGATTGTTAAAAAATATAAAATCTTAACTTTAAAATGCTATTGCTTTTTTGGAGGCATTGGTCCCCTTAAATGAACTATTAAGCCATTTAAAAAATTTCTTAACATTTGATCTCCACATTCCATATATTTTGGATGATCTTCACTTCTAAACATAGCGTTTAATTCACTCTTAGAAATCTTAAAATCGACCAAGGCACATATATTTACTATATCTTCATCTCTTAATTTATGTGCAACTCTCAATTTTTTAAAAATATCATTATTATTTAATCCCATTTTAATTTAATTTTAAATTAATAATTCAATATTGCAGCTTCAGCACAACGTTCACCATCCATAGCAGCCGAAACAATTCCTCCAGCGTACCCTCCACCTTCTCCACATGGGAACAATCCAATTATTTCAGGATGTTGAAAATGCGATGTTCTTGGTATTTTAACTGGTGATGAAGTACGAGACTCTACTCCAACCACATTGGCTTCTTCTGTATAATATCCTTTCATTTTTTCTCCAAACGCAACAAAACCCTTTCGCAATCTTCCACCTATAATTTTAGGCAGTAAGGAATGTAATGGTGCAGAATTCAATCCTGGCTGATACGATGTTGAGTTTAATGTATTTGATAATTTTCCATCCACAAAATCTGTTAATCTCTGAGCGGGCGCAACCTGACTTCGACCTCCTGAATTAAAAGCCAATTTTTCCATGTCTTTTTGAAACTCTAATCCTTTTAATACTCCAAAATGATTGTAATTTTTTAGATCCTCTTCTACATTAATTTCAACCACAATTCCAGAATTAGCATAAAGGCTATTTCTTTTAGATGGAGACATGCCGTTTACAACAACCTCTCCAGGGGCAGTTGCTGAAGGAACAATAAACCCGCCTGGACACATGCAAAATGAATAGACACCTCTATTATTTACCTGTTGAACCAAACTATAAGAAGCCGCTGGTAATAGCTCATTTCTTTGATCTTGACAATGATATTGAATGGAATCTATGATATGTTGCGGATGTTCAACTCGAACCCCCATTGCATAAGATTTTGCTTCTAACGCAATGTTTTTACGGTGTAATAAATAGTAAATATCTCGTGCTGAATGCCCTGTTGCTAAAATTACCTTTTCAACAGGAATTTCATTACCATTTTTCAATTCTAATGAAGTTAACTTACTGCTTTTAATTTTAAAATCGACCACCCTGCTTTCAAAATGAATTTCACCTCCAAATTTTAAAATAGTTTCTCTAATATTTTGAACCACTTTTGGTAGTTTATTTGTTCCAATGTGTGGATGAGCATCTACTAAAATTTGTTCTGTGGCACCATGATGCACTAAACTTTCAAATATTTTTCGCACATCGCCTCTTTTTAAACTTCGGGTATATAATTTTCCGTCAGAATACGTTCCCGCACCTCCTTCACCAAAACAATAATTTGAATCTTCATCAACAATATGAAATTGATTTATTGCTCTTAAATCACGTCTTCTATCCTTTACGTTTTTCCCTCTTTCTAAAATAATAGGCTTAAAACCTAATTCTAAACAGCGTAGCGCAGCAAACATTCCAGCAGGTCCAAAACCTATAATATGAACAGGTTTTGCCTGAGAAACATCTTTATAATCAAAATTATAGGTAGAAGATTCTGGTAAATTTTCTTGAATATAAACTGCAAGTTTGTAATTAAAATAAATAGTTGCCTTTCTGGCATCTAACGATTTTCTCAATACTTTAACAGCATTTATTTCATTCAAATTTAGGTTTAAAAACTCGGCAGCTTTTAAATTTAAAATTCCCGAAGTTTTTTCTTCTAAAAGTGTTACTCTAATTTGAATTTCTTTAACCATTTTGCAAAGTTACTTAAAATTAGAACAACCTTTTTTTAAATAAAATCTTTATTGATTTATAAGTCGGTAAATAAAAAGAGCTGTTCTTTTGGTAAGTGCCTCAAACGTTTTTAAATTAATTGTTTCTTTTGGTGTATGCGCACCATTTCCCATAGCTCCAAGTCCATCCAAACAATCAACATATTCTGCAACAAAAGAAGTATCGGCCGCTCCTCTTTTTCCCGGATCATACGCAATAACTTCACCCTGATTTAAATCTAAACTAACTTTATTCAATGTTTTTAGCAATTGATAATTTCCTTCGGTTGGCGCCATAGCTGGATAACTATCCATAAAAGAAATAGTAGCACTTGTTTGTGGTAAATTTTGAGTAGTGATTTCTCGCATTTTAATACGAGCATTTTGCTTTTGTTCTTCCGAAATAAAACGCAATCCACCTTCAACCATTGCTTTTTGAGCCACAACATTTGCTTTTCCAGAAGCAAATGCATTACTCGTTTTAGAGTCGATTTCTGCAACAGTACCACCAACTAAAATACCAGGGTTAAAAGTTAAAAACTCTTCTCCTTTTACTTCTGTATAAAACGCATTTAAAATCCTTGATAATTCAAATATTGCACCGGCCCCAATCCGTTCATTAAAAATACCAGAAGAATGAGCTTGAACTCCTTCAACTTCAACTTTCCAATCCGATGATCCCCTTCTGGCAACTGTAGCGTAGTTAAATCCAGTTGAAGTTTCAAAGCCCAAGGCAATATCACTTCTTTTCGCCGCATCTATTAATTCTTTCCTACTTATAGAAATTGGATCTCCAGTGCTTTCTTCATCACCTGTATAAGCCACAATTATTTGTGCATTTTTGAGTAACCCATTTTCTTGCAAGGCTCTTAAGGCATATAAAATAATAATGTTACCACCTTTCATATCATTTACCCCAGGACCAATTGCAATACTGTCATTCAATTTTTCATACTTTTGAAAAGGACTATCTTCTTCAAAAACAGTATCTAAATGGCCTATTAATAACAGTTTTTTGCCTTTAGTTCCCCTAGTTTCAGCAAATAAATGCCCTGATCTATTCATTTCTGTGGGCATTTCAATCCAATTTGTATTAAAATTAATAGATTGAAAAGCATCTTTAAAAACCATTCCAACTTTTTTAACACCCTCAGGATTTAAAGATCCACTATTGATGTTTACAACAGTTTCTAAAAAAGAAATTGCTTCAGCATTATTTTTTTCAACAGTAGATAAAATCTTTTTTTCTGTTTTTGAAATAGTTTGGGCTGATATTTGAAGTGTAATTGCAAAAATCAAAAGAGAGGTAAGTAATTTCATTCTGTTTATTTTTTTTAAATGTACATAAAATTATGAATTTAAAAAATTTGAATGTAGCGTCTTTCTTTTGATTTATTTAACTTTTATTTTCGCATTAAATACCTATAATTGCATATGCAAAAGAAACTATTAATTATTGTTTTATTTTTAATTTCATTCAAGAGTTTTTCACAAGAAACTAAAGTTAAAGATACTGGAAAGACGGTCATTAAATTGGCTATTTTTTTAAAGGGTCAAGTTGTTAACCATGGTACAAATGAAACCTTAAAGGGTGCCCATTTGTTCAATTTAAATTCAGTAATAGGTACTGTAACTGATGATGAAGGGAGGTTTGAATTAACAACAAAAGCAAATGACACCATTTATATATCCTATTTGGGATTTCAATCTATTAAATTAAAAATTACGAACGATCTCTTAAAAGGAAATGAATTAGTGATTGCTTTGCACGAGAAAGCAGAGCAAATTAGAGAAATTGTTGTTAAATCGCATAAACTAATTGGTGTTTTAGAGATAGATGCCAAAAATGTTCCTCAAGACAAATATGCTAGAATTCATATCAATGGTTTACCTCAAACATACGAAGTTGGAGCAAGTAAACGAAAAGAATTTAGTTCGCCAATTGCGGCACTTTTTCAACCAATTGACTATGTTTATAATTTGTTTGGAAAAAAGCCACAACAATTAAGAAAGTTAAAAAAGTTAAAAGAAGATGGAGCTTTAAGAACCATGTTAGAAACTAATTTTAATCGGGAAATTATGATGGAATATTTAGATATGACACCTGATGAACTGAATGAATTATTGAATGAATGCAACTACTCCGACTATTTTATAAATGCAGCTAGCGATTTGCAACTAATTGAAGCCGTGCTACTTTGCTATGAAAATCATAAAGCAATAAAAAAAGGGAGTACAATTAAAGAAACTAATAAGCAATAAAAAAAAGCAACCTCAAGTAGACTGCCCCCAAAAAGTTAGACACTATTTGGGGGTATTTTTATGGAAAGAAAAGTGAAATATGATTACACATTTAAACTTGAATGTGTAAAATTAGTATTAGAGAAACATTATTCATGTTTATTAGTTTCAAAGCAGA
>NZ_JAUYUD010000006.1 GCF_030692605.1 Lutibacter sp. | reverse complement strand
TCTTTTTTACACCTGAAAGTATCAACTTGATTGCTTTTCTGCGAATAACTACTCTCGCTTGCTCGGTTACAGTTCTGAAATCCTCTTTTTCCATACTGTAAATATACAAATTTATTCCGATATTTTGTCGCTAGGTTAATACTTTGCTTTTTTGATGATGGTTCAAAAGATAATACACTTCAAATTTTAACTACTTTAAAAAATAATTTTCCAACTTTAATTGAAGTAATTTCAACAGAAAAGAACGGTGGAAAAGCTGAAGCTGTTAGAACAGGAGTATTGCATTGCAACCAACAATTTAATCAAAAAAGTATTGCTTATTTAGATGCTGATTTAGCCACTTCATTAGAAGAATGTGTTGAAATTAGTCATCAAATAAATTCGAAAGTTTTATTTGCGTTTGGATCTCGAATTTCGAAAATAGACAATCAAATTGATCGAAAAATCTATCGTTTTTTTATAGGGAGAATTATTGCTACAGCAATATCACATCAATTAGGTATTATCGTCTATGATACCCAATGTGGCTGTAAAGTCATTGAAAATGAACTAGCTAAAAAAATATTTCAACAAAAATTTATTTCTAAATGGCTATTTGATGTGGAATTATTTCATAGAATTATTGCTATTTACGGAAAAAATAAAATTTCTGAAATTTGTAGAGAAATTCCACTAAAAAAATGGATTGATATTGGAGAGTCTAAAGTTCAATTCACATATTTCTTTAAATTATGGCTCGATTTATTTAAAATTGGCAAAACATATAAAACCAATTCATAATTATGAGGTTGTTTTCAAAAAAAATATCATCTTTTACACTATTAGTTATTGGATTGCTATTATTTAGAGTTGTGTTGAATTATTCCATTCCATTAATGGACAAAACGGAGGCGCGTTATGCTGAAATTTCCAGAATAATGGCTGAAACCAACGATTTTGTAACGCCTCAAATAGACTATGATGTGCCTTTTTGGGCAAAACCTCCTTTATCAACTTGGTTTTCTTCATTAAGCATAAAAGTTTTTGGAGAAAATGAATTTGCTGTACGTTTTCCTTATTTACTACTTAATATTTTAGTGCTTTTATTAATTGGAAGATATGCTAAAGAAAAAAAACTCGACTTTTTTATTCCTGCATTTATATTACTAACTATTCCAGAATTTCTTATTCATACTGGAGTTGTTTCAACAGATACAGCCTTGGCATTTTGTGTTACCCTGGTCATGATTTCATTTTGGGAAGCGGTTAAAACGAAAGAAAATCACTTATGGAAATACGTGTTTTTTATAGGTTTAGGATTGGGAATGTTAGCTAAAGGCCCTATTATTTTTATATTAACCATACCTCCTATTTTTGTGTGGACTTTATTTTTTAAAGAGTTTAAAGCTGTTTGGAAGAATTTTCAATGGTTCTTAGGAATTCTATTATTTGTAATAATTGCTGCGCCTTGGTATTATTTAGCTGAACTAAAAACACCTGGATTTATAGATTATTTTATTGTAGGTGAACACTTTAAACGCTTTTTTGATTCTAGCTGGCAAGGTGATAAATATGGTTTTCCAAAATCGCAACCAATGGGAATGATATGGTTATTTTTAATTGCCTTTGCAATTCCTTGGATTCTACTCGTAATTCAAAAAGTATGGCAAAAAAAACTTACTATTTTAAAAGATAAATGGGTACTTTTTTTACTGCTTTGGCTATTGTGGACTCCTGGATTTTTTACCATTTCTAAAAGTTTAATTCATCCATACATAATGCCAGTAATGGTTCCTATTGCATTATTAATAACGTATTGGTGGGATGAATTTAAAAATATAAAACGAATAATTTATTTAGCGCTTCTATTTCCATTAATTGCATTGTTATTTTTTATTGGAACACAGTTTACACCAAAAAGTGAATTTTATATTAATTCTGACAAATATTTAATTGAAAATAATTCAAAAGACAATATTCCAATGTATTATTGGCAAACTAAGAGTTATTCTAGTCAGTTTTATTCTAAAGGAATTATTAAAGTTATAAAAAATGAACAAGAATTAACAACTCATTTAAATTCAGATACTTCCTTTTTATTGATAATTCCTCATAAACGATTAAAAAAAATGAATCCATCCTACTTAAAATTTTTACTAGAAATTGATAATAACTATAAAAATGGAATCTATTTATTTAAAAAATAAATACTTTAATTTGCAGTATATACTATAGCTTATAAAACTATTTTATGATGCTTACAACTCTTGAAAAATACCCAATAGCGTTTTTATCAATTTTAGTTTTATCTATGTTGCTAATTCATTTAGAGATTCCAACAGTAACTATTATGGAAGCGCGTAATTTTATTACCGCTCGTGAAATGATTCTCGATAACAATTGGCTATTAACAACAATGAACGGAGAAGCCCGTTACGAAAAACCTCCATTACCAACTTGGTTAACAGCCTTTTCAGGTATATTGTTTGGTGTTAATAGCTTGTTTACACTAAGATTACCAGCGGCTTTAATGGTATTGTTTTTAGGAATAATTAGTTACTTTTTATCGTTAAAATTAAGATTAACTAAAAATAATGCATTTTTTAATAGTTTAATTTTAGTGACTTCTTTTTACATTTTTGGTATCATAAACGAAGCTCCTTGGGATATTTTTGCACACGGTTTTATGATGGCTGGCATTTATTTTTTATTCCTTTCTTTTGAAGAAAAATCATCCATTTGGAAAAACGCATTATTATCAGGAATCTTTATTGGACTTTCCATAATGAGCAAAGGTCCAGTTTCTTTATATGCTTTGTTTCTTCCATTTTTAATTTCTTATGGATTCATATTTAAATTTAAAAACATAAAAATACTTCCTTTACTAACATCTATAATACTTTTTAGTATTATTGGCGGATGGTGGTTTGTATATGTTCGATTGGAAGATCCTATAGCTTTTTTAGAAATAGCAACTAAAGAGTCTGGCAATTGGAGTACCTATAATGTTAAACCATTTTACTATTATTGGAGCTTTTTTACTCAATCTGGTATATGGACTATTCCAGCATTTATTAGCTTATTGTATCCATATTTAATTAAAAAAGTTGAAAACAAAAAAGCCTATAAATTTATATTTTGGTGGACATTATTTGCACTTATTTTACTTTCATTAATTCCAGAAAAAAAGGCCAGATATTTAGTTCCTGTGTTAATTCCATTAGCTTTTAGTACAGGTTTTTATGTTCAATATTTAATCAATAATTTTTCTAAATTAACTTCAAAAAAAGAAACTTTACCCGTTTATTTCAATTTTGGACTGATTGGATTTCTTTCTATTTCATCACCAATTGTGCTTTTCGTTATTTTAAAAAATGAGATTCAAACTTATTTATTAAGTTATATATTAACTTCAATTTCAACAGGATTAATAGGTGTACTAATCTTTAAATATTTATTTCAAAAAAAAATAAAGTCTGTTTTTTACTTAACAATTTTGTTTATGGCTTCTCTATTAATTTTTGGATTGCCATTGTCAAAAGGATTTAATAAAAATGAAAATTACAATTCAATGGCTAATATACACGCTGTAGAAAAAGAACATAGAATTAATTCTTACTCCATCGGAGAAATTGCACCAGAACTATTGTGGGATTATAAAGGTCTTTTAAAAAATATATATAAAAACGGACTATTTTTGCCGCCAGCAGAACCTAATTTTGGACTATTAATTATGAACGAAGATGTTGAAGAAATCTCCATTCAATTAGAAGCCAATTATAACTTTAACTTGGTTGAAACCTATAATTTAAATATGGGCTCAAAAAGTAAAGAAAGACTTATAAGGCAGTTTTATTTAGTTTCAAAAAAATAGTACTTTTGTCAAGTATTTGTTTTAATAAATCACACTATGTTTTTAAAAAATTTAACAAGAACCGAAAAATTAGCATATCTATTTTTAATTTTAGTTTATATACTTGGAATATATTTTGCAAATACCAATTTAACTTTTTTTGATGAAGTCTTTACAAAAGAAGATGATTTTGTAGAGTATGGTACGGCATTTTTACTTTTCTGTTCAAGTATTTTATTATTCTATAGGTTACTTAAACTTTTTACAGTAAAAAAAATATTTTGGAAAATTGGAATATTATTTATGGCTGCTGTTTTTTTATTTGGAGCTGGTGAAGAAATTTCCTGGGGTCAGCGAATTTTTAATGTAGAATCTTCTGAATATTTTATTGAAAACAATGCTCAAGGTGAAACCAATTTACATAATTTGGTAGTTGAAGGAAAAAAGGTAAATAAAATAATTTTTAGTCAATTATTAACCCTCATATTAGTGCTATACTTACTTGTAACACCACTACTTTATAGAAAATTTGATGCTGTTAAAAAATTAGCAAACCTGTTTGCAGTGCCAATTGTAAAATGGCATCATACTATTGCTTTTTTATTAGGAACTGTATTATTAATGTTTATAAATTCAACAAGAAAATGGGAATTGTACGAACTTGCTTTTGGTGCTATATTCTTCTTAATATTTTTAAATCCTTTTAATAAAAATATTTATACTTCAAATTAAAAGAAATCGTACTTTTTAATTTAATTAGTGTGAGTCTCAGGTTTTAAAAAAAGGCATAATCCAATTATTATTGTGTTAATCTAACTAAAAAGAATTGGTATAGTTTATAAAATATAAAACCATAAAAAACGCCAAATGCAACACCAGTTAGCACATCTAATGGAAAATGCACCCCAATATAAATTCTACTATATGCCACTAATAATGCCCAAAAAATAAGAAAATAAGGTATATATTTAAACTTACTTTTTAAAAGAAAACTAAAAAATACAGCAATTGCCATGGAGTTTGCCGCATGTGCAGAAAAAAATGCATATAAACCTCCACATCTTTCTTTAACTAATCTCATTAAGGAAGAGATAGTCTCATCATGACATGGTCTTAACCGTTTAAAACTGTATTTAAATAAGTTACTCGTCTGGTCTGAAAAAAAGATCATTATCGCAACTAGTAATACCAATAAAATTGTTTTTCTTAAACCAAAATACTTGTAAATGATATAAACTAATATAAAATATAATGGGATGGCACTAAACTTATTTGTTAAAATAAGCCAGAAACCATCCCAATATACTGATCCCAAACTATTTAAATAAATAAATAGCTGAATATCTTTATCAATTAGCCAATCTATCATTTTAAGCTAATTATCTAAGTTATTTTACAATTTCAACCAGTTCAATTTCAAAAACTAAATCTGTATTTGGTGGAATCTTCCCCCCTGCACCTTGTGCACCATATCCTAAATGAGAAGGGATAAATAACATTGCTCTATCTCCAACTTTCAAATTTTGCAAACCTTCTCTAAAACCTGCAATTAATCGAGCTTCAGGACCATAAAGGGTTGTAAGAGGAGCATATCCATTTTGTAGATCACGAGTTTCATCATACACTCCATGAGCTTTTGCAACTTCCTTAAAGCTAGTTTCAAACAATCTTCCATCTGTAAAATAACCCGCATAATTTACTTTTACATTTGCACCATTTACTGGTTTTTCACCGCCCTTAGTTTCTATAAATGCTATTTGCAAACCAGATGTTAATTCTTTTGCTTCTTCTTTAAGTTGAATCATTTTAATTAAGGTGCTTTTTGCAGCTTTTTCAATAGTTTCTTGCTTTAATTTTTGACTTTTTTCAAAATCGCTAAAAAATTTAGAAAACACTTTATTTGCTTCAAAATTCTTAGCTTTTTTTCCAATTTTAACAATTTCTATTTTTATGATAACATCGTTTTGAACAATTGAATCTACGACAGCTTGCCCATCAATCACCTCACCAAATACGGTATGTTTCCCATCTAACCATGGAGTTTCTTTATGGGTTATAAAAAACTGGCTTCCATTGGTTTGATGGCCTGAATTTGCCATTGATAAAATCCCTGGCTTATTATGAAGCAATACTAATTTTCCGGATTCATCCATTGGAAATTCATCAATAAATTTATATCCTGGACCACCTTCACCAGTTCCAATAGGATCACCACATTGAATCATAAAATCTTTGATAACTCTATGAAATATTAATCCGTCAAAAAATCGTTTACCTTTTAGAGAATCTGGAACAAATTTGTTGGTTCCTTCTGCCAAAGAAACAAAATTTGCAACAGTAACCGGTGTTTTTTCAAATTCCAATTTTAATAAAATGGTTCCTTTAGATGTTTCCATGTCGACATACATCCCATCATCCAATTTAGCATACTTGGTTGGTTTACAAGAAACCATGCTTAAAACAAGCAATACTGCTGCAAATTTATGTGTCTTCATATTTAAAATTTATTTTAAATTAAAAATAATACTAATTTAATCAGATTATTTTATAATCTCCAATAATTCAACTTCAAAAATTAATGGCATAAATGGTTTTATAGCTCCATCTGGTCTTGGAAAAGCTCCATACCCTAATTCTTGAGGTACAATAAATTTATATTTTGATCCAACAGTCATTAATTGTAACCCTTCAGTCCATCCTGGAATAACTTGGTTAATATTAAATTGAGCTGGTTCTTTTCTATCAACTGAACTATCAAATACAGTAACACCATCGGTAAGTGTACCGTGATAGTGAACTTTTACATTTGATCCCTCAATAGGCTTCTCACCTTTTCCTTCTTTAATTACAACATACTGTAATCCTGACGCAGTAACCTTAACTCCTGGAGCTTTTTTATTTTCTTCCATAAATTTTTCCCCTGCTTTTTTAACATCTCCAAATTCTTTTTCCACAGATTTCATTTGTTCTTCTTGCTCTTTTTTCATAGTCTCTTCACGCTTTTTCTGAAAAAATGTACCCAAAACAGTTTCAATATCTTTTTGCTCAATTAAAATATTTACTGAATCAACACCGCTCAAAACACCTTGTAGATAGAGCTCTCTATTAATTTCTGGAAAATTTTGTTTCAATTTATACCCCATATCCAATCCTAAGGTATAACTAACTGAATCCACTTCAGTTTTTAATGATTCTTTTGTTGCTTTTTGATTATTACATGCAACAAACATTGAAGCCACAAGGGCAACTGCTAAAAATTTACTTATTTTCATTTTTCTTATTTATTTTAATTAATTGAACTTTATATATTAATGGTTGATTAATTCCAATTTTGTTAGTATCGCCGGTATATCCATACATTAAGTGTGAAGGAAATAAGAATGTTGCCATATCGCCTTCACCCATTATTTTTAATGCATTTCTTAAACCGTCTTTAATTTCTTGTTGATCTATAAAATAACTTTTCTCCCCAATTTCATCCCTGCTATAAATTATTTCATTTTCAATATTTAAAACTTCATATGTAAAAATACATTCATCTCCTTTTTGAGGAACATAGTTTTGATTGCTTTTAGCATTGAATGAATACCAAAAACCTTTGCTAGAATTTAAATAATGTTCATTTGAATCTAACTTCATATAATTCTTGAATAATAATTCTTCTTCGCCATTTAATTTTTTATTAAACATCACAGATTCTTCCATAAATGAAGAAGATTTGCGGACTATAGGATTTCTTGGAACTGGGTTTATACAAGAAAAAAATATAAAGGCAATAAAAAAATATAATAGCTTATTCACCATACGATTTTAGCAGCTGATTTTTATATTTAGGTAATAAATTTAAAAATTTTGAAATAGTTGCATCAATTGAAACTATTGATTTTCCACCTGCAGCATTGTCATGTCCTCCCCCATCAAAATGTTTTCTAGCAAATTCATTTACAGAAAATTTTCCTTTTGAACGAAACGAAATTTTTACAATTTTCTGATCTACATCTTCAATAAAAATTGCAGCAAATATAATACCTTCTACTGATAAACCATAGTTTACAATACCTTCAGTATCACCTTTTTCATAATTATAGTTATTTAGTTCATCTTGAGATAATGTAATATAAGCAGTTTTTAGCTTATCAATCATAACCATATTATTCAAAGCACAGCCTAATAATTGCAATTTACTGTATGAATTAGTGTCATATACTTTATTATAAATCATAGAATTATCAGCCCCATATTCTATTAGATTTGCAATAATTCTATGAGTTGTACTTGTTGTTGAAGGGAATCTAAATGATCCCGTATCAGTCATAATCCCAGTGTATAAACAGGTTGCAATTTCCTTATTAATACTGGTTGTATCCTCCAACATTTCTATAAAATGATACACCATTTGACAGGTAGAGCAAATGGAAATATCTGAATATAAATATTTTGCCACCAAATCTGGTTGTTGGTGATGATCGATCATAATAAAAGTTCCAATGTAATCCTCTAATCCATGTTGCATATCTTCTCCAACCCGATGCAATGCATTAAAATCTAACAAAAATACAATAGAAGCTTCATCTAACGCAGTAACAGATTGTCTATTTTGTGTATCGTATTTATAAACATTATTAGAACCTGGTAACCATTTTAAAAAATTAGGATAATCATTTGGACTAACCACAGTTGCAGCATGCCCCTTTAATTGTAGATAGTGATACATTGCCAAACAAGCCCCTATAGCATCACCGTCAGGGTTTTTATGTGGAACAATTACTATGTTTTTTTTAGTAGTAAGTAATTCCTTTATTTCTTTAATCTCAGCTAAATTCATACGGCTGCGAATATACAAATTATTAAACTTATTTTTTAAACTTATCTATGTATATTTGTTAATAATGGTGTTAAAAATTTCAAAAAAAAATGAACTTTTCTAAATTAATTCTTTTCTTTTTCTTACTTCAAGTATCTTGTCAATCATCTCAAAACAAAAATACAAAAGAACAAATACAAAAAAATGACTCTTCAAATTTTATTCTTTCTTTTGGTTCGTGCAATAATCAAGTTTTACCAAATAATTTGTGGAAAGCAATTGAAAAACACAATCCTACTGTTTGGATCTGGGGAGGCGATGTTATTTATTCTGATACGAATGACATGAAATACCTTCAAAAAAATTACGATGTACAACTTGCAAATGAAGATTATAAACATTTTTCTTCAGAAGTTGATATTTTAGGAACTTGGGATGACCACGATTACGGTCTAAATGATGGTGGTGAAGAATATGAATTTAAGAAAGAATCACAACAATTATTTTTAAATTTTTTAAAGGTTAAAAAGGAGGATCCTAGAAGATTAAAAGAAGGAGTATATTTTTCAAAAAATTATATTATTAATGAACATTCAATAAAAGTTATAATTTTAGATACTCGTTATTTTAGAACTAAATTAACAGCTGCTACCGATACCTCAAAACGATATAAACCTTCCAACAACCCCGGAAATACTATGTTAGGTGAAAAACAATGGGAATGGTTATCAAATGAATTAAAAACCTCTACCGCTACTTTTAATGTAATTATGAGTAGCATACAATTTTTATCGAATGAACATGGATTTGAATGCTGGGGAACAATGCCAACTGAAATAAAAAAACTAGAAGAATTATTACTAACATCAAAAGCTAAAAATACAATCATTCTTTCGGGAGACAGACATATTTCTGAATTTTCAAAAAAAGATATTAATGGATTAGATTATCCTTTAATAGATTTTACATCAAGTGGATTGACACATTCTTACACTAATTTTACCGAAGAACCAAATGCATACCGTATTGGTAATGTAGTTTCAATAAAAAGTTTTGGGTTATTAAAATTTAATTTTTTAAAAATGGAAGTATTAATGGAAATAAGAGGTGAAGAAAATAAATTACTAGAATCTCTCATACAAAAATATTAGAAGTAAAATTTTATTTAATTAGAAAATCGTATATTTGCCAACAATTTTTAAGAAATTTTTAATAAAACAATGGCAACAAACAGAACATTTGCAATGCTAAAACCAGATTCAGTAGAAAAAGGTTATGTTGGAGCAATATTAGACAAAATAAATGCTACCGGATTTAGAATTGTAGCGTTGAAAATGACGCACTTAACAATGGCGGATGCAAAAGAATTTTATGACATTCACAAAGAACGACCGTTTTTTGAAGAATTAGTGAAATATATGACTAGAGGACCCATTATTGCGGTAATTTTAGAAAAAGAAAATGCAGTTGAAGATTTTAGGGCTTTAATTGGAGCAACTAATCCAGTTGATGCTGCCGATGGAACCATTAGAAAATTATTTGCTGCTTCAGTAAGTGAAAATGCTGTACATGGATCTGATAGTGATGAAAATGCTGCTATTGAAAGTACATTTCACTTTTCAGGGAGAGAAATGTTTTAAGGTATAAAAACAATTATTTAAAAAATGCCCTTTTTCAAGGGCATTTTTTATTAATAATTTCTATGCTTTTTTGATAGCTCAAAAATATGACTCAATATATTCTCGTCTTCTTCCTCAAATGAAAGATTTCTTCGTTGCAATACAAGTTTAGCAGTTTCTGTTGCTTTATCAATTTGATAGGTTGAAAAACCAGCAGCCCCTCCCCAACTAAATGATGGAATAAAATTTCTCGGAAAATTACTTCCATAAATGTTACAACTTACACCAACAACGGTTCCTGTGTTAAACATTGTATTTATAGCACATTTAGAATGGTCACCCATAATTAAACCACAAAACTGTAAACCTGTTTTAGCAAAGTTTTCCGATTCATAATTCCATATACGAACCTCGGCATAATTGTTTTTTAGATTCGAATTATTGGTATCTGCACCCAAATTACACCATTCACCAAGAACGGAATTTCCTAAAAAACCATCGTGACCTTTGTTCGTATTTCCAAAAATAACAGAATTTGTTACTTCACCTCCAATTTTTGAATGCGGACCAATTGTGGTTCCTCCATACACTTTAGTTCCCATTTTTAAAATAGAATTTTCACATAAAGCAAAAGGCCCACGTACTGTACATCCTTCCATTATAATTGAGTTTCTACCAATAAAAATTGGGCCATTAGTCGCATTAAGGGATGAAAACAAAATAGTTGCTCCTTCTTCAATAAAAATCTGATCTTTATTTATATACTGCACTCCTTCAGGAATAGGCTGAGAAACCCTTCCATCAGTTAATAATTCAAAATCATCATTTATGGCTTTATTATTTAATGCAAATAAATCCCAAGTGTTTTTAATTTGAATAATTTCTTCATCAAAATCTATATGCTCGTACAAGTCAAAATTCACTTCATCCTGATCTTCTGTTGTAAAAAAAGCAAGTACATCTTCTCCATAAAAAATAGCTTGATTTTCCTTCAAGTCTTGTATCAGAGTAACTAAATTGGTAGTAGGCAAAAATGAAGCATTAATCATTATGTTTTTCTCCATTTCCACCATTGGAAATTTAGCATCTAAATACTCTTCGGTTAATGTTGTAGTAGCAAAACCTAAATAGAGTTCCCATTTTTCCCGGATGGTAAGAATTCCTATTCGCAACTCTGCAACCGGTCTTGTGTATGTTAAAGGAAGAAGTGCCGTTCTTGTTGCTCCGTCAAATAAAATATAATTCATGGTACTATAAGTTTACACAAATGTACATGATGTTTTTAAAATTTTGTTTAGAAAGTAATTGTTATTAACCTAGCGGTAATATATTCATAAAAAAGTTGTATATTTGTCCTATGGAAAAAGAAGATTTTAGGACAGTTGATGATACGATTAGAAGTTCGTATCGAAAAAAGGCAATTGCCTTAATAAAGAAAGGCGTAAAA
>NZ_JAUYUD010000082.1 GCF_030692605.1 Lutibacter sp. | reverse complement strand
TTCTGCTTTGAAACTAATAAACATGAATAATGTTTCTCTAATACTAATTTTACACATTCAAGTTTAAATGTGTAATCATATTTCACTTTTCTTTCCATAAAAATACCCCCAAATAGTGTCTAACTTTTTGGGGGCAGTCTATAAATAGCGGTTTTTTCATTTTATAATCTTCATAATTTAAATAAGTATGCTAATTTTGCGAAATGAACGAAGTAGAAAAATATATTAGAGATATACAAGATTTTCCAAAAGAAGGAGTCTTGTTTAAAGATATTGCAACATTATTGCAAAATCCAACTGCGATGCAGTTGTGCAAAAACCAATTGATAAACTTAATTGGAGATCAAAAAATAGATAAGGTTATTGGAATTGAATCTAGAGGTTTCTTTTTCGGAACATTATTGGCACAACATTACAACGCAGGTTTTATACCAGTTAGAAAACCCGGTAAATTACCTTTTACAACAATCGCTGAATTTTATGATTTAGAATATGGGCAAGATGCTGTAGAAATACATATTGACTCAATAAAAAAAGGGGAACGAGTACTTATACATGACGATGTGTTAGCAACAGGTGGCACCGCAGAAGCAGTTTGTAAATTGGTAGAACGTTTAGGCGGCGAAATTGTTCAATGCAATTTTATAATACAATTAGAATTTTTAAATGGTAAAGATAAATTAGGCAATTACATTGTAAAATCTGCATTAAAATACTAAACAACCTACTTCAAATTTATTATTTCCTTTTTTTGCTGTTGCAAAACTCTAGAAACATTCTTTCTTGGAAATGAAAACTATTTCAATAATTATGGGAATGTTTTTAGTAAAAATTATAATAAAATTTTCATTTTTTAACAAATAAAGTGTACTTTCATCCACCTCCTAATTTTAAAATATTGAAAAACTTACCGTTCAAGCAAAAGAAATTGAGTGGGACAACAATACCATAGAAATAAGTTTGAAACGATTGAAAAAGCTGAAATAAATTGAGAATTAACAATGAATTTGAATTATAAGATATGAGCAACACAAGTCACCACGATGAGCGTATGGCAAAAATGACATTCGCATCGGTATATCCACATTATCTCACAAAAGTCAAAAAAAAAGGTAGAACTAAAGAAGAATTACATTTAGTAATAGAATGGCTAGTTGGTTATGATGAAAAAAAAATGCAAGAACTCATAGAAGAAAAAGTGACATTTGAAAAATTCTTTCAGGATGCAACATTAAACCCCAAAGCTCACCTTATTACGGGTGTTATTTGTGGGTATCGGGTTGAAGAAATCGAAAATTCGTTAACGCAACAAATAAGATATTTGGATAAGTTGGTAGATGAATTATCGAAAGGACGTAAGATGGAGAAAATTTTGAGAGTTACCTAAATAGACTAGCAAGCCAATGATAAATTTATTTAGAAAAATACGCAAGCAACTTGCAAACGAAAACAAATTTCAAAAATATTTCAGATATGCCTTCGGTGAGGTTGCTCTTATAATGATTGGTATTTTTATGGCTTTGCAGTTAAATAACTGGAACGAAAATAAAAAGCAAGAAGCACAATTTAAGGTAATTTTAGAGCAGTTATATAATTCAATTACAGAAGATGTTATCATATTTGAAAAAGCTACTGATGGTTTAGATATCCAAATTAAGTATCTGGATACGATTATTAAAACAGTAGATTCAATTCCTTCACCCGAGTTGCCTTATTATCTCTATTGGTTTTCTCTTGAAAATCAAAACGATCATCATTCGGAAGCAATTTACCATTCAAAAAACTTAATTTATAATCCAAATAATTTAAGACAAAACGAAATAACCAAACAAATTATTAATTATACAACCAGGATTAGCACTGATATAAAATCTAAAAGTGATCCTATTTATCCCAAACTTCAAGAACTTGGTATTGCTTTTCCAAATTCTCAATGGTTCCAATCTGATTCAACATATTATAGTAAAACAGATATAAAAATTCTTCACGATTTAGTAAGATCTCATTCTTTTAGATCTGTATTAAAAACAGTGCAAACTGGAAAAAGTTGGATTAGAGCTACTTTATATAATAGAGCCAATGATGGGAGATCAATTCTTCAATTAATTAAAACCTATTATCCTGAAGTAAAAATATCTTATCAAGATGTTGGTATTATAGGCACTTCTATAAATGGTTTTGATGATGTTGGTGCACATTCTACACCAATGTCCCGAACTAAATACGATGATAATATTTGGGAAATATACTTGCCGTTAAAAGACGGCCTTGTTAAGTTTAGATGTCGTGATAGTTGGTCACAAAACTGGGGAGGATTAACGTTTCCTAAAGGAGAAACTGAATATGACGGTAGTGATATTCCTGTAAAAGCAGGCAACTACCATATTCTTTTAAACTTAAACGATAATACCTACGAATTTATAAAACAGCCCGAATAATGGATGCCCTCAACATTGTTATGGTTATTTCTGTAATCTTGTTTGCAAGATTGGGCATAAGGTTACTATATCAATATAACAAAACTAAAAAAGAAGATAAAAATAAAGACAAACCAAATGATAAAATTCTTTAGAAAAATTAGATAAAATATGATTAAAGAAAAGAATGTCAGCAAGTTTACTTATATAAAAACTAAAATTTTCTGTTTTATTGATGATTTTTGCATTGAAAGGCAATTCATAAACTTTAGAATTATTATAGAACTAAACAGAATCCCTAATTATCAAGAAAATGAATAAAATTTTAATTTGGTCAATAACAGCAGCTTTAGCAGGATTTTTATTTGGCTTTGATACAGTAGTAATATCAGGGGCAGATAAAAAATTACAATTATTATGGGGCTCATCTGATGCTTTTCATGGTGCAATTGTTATGGCAATGGCACTTTGGGGAACTGTTGTTGGCGCTATCTTTGGAGGATTTCCTACCAATAAGTGGGGAAGAAAAAATACATTAATATTAATAGGTATTTTATACACAATCTCGGCAATTGGATCTGGCTTGGCAAATGACCCTTGGACTTTTGCAATATTTAGATTTATTGGAGGCTTAGGTGTTGGTGCATCAACCATTGCTGCCCCTGCTTATATTTCGGAAATTGCACCGGCAAAAGATCGTGGTCGATTGGTGGCTTTATACCAATTTAATATCGTATTTGGAATTTTGATTGCATTTTTATCTAATTATCTTTTAAGTGGAATTGGTGAAAATGATTGGAGATGGATGATGGGCATTGAAGCTTTTCCGGCACTAATTTATACCATATTTATGTTTAGTGTTCCCAAAAGCCCAAGGTGGCTTATATCGAAACTTCGATTTGATGAAGCTAAAAAAGTTTTGGAAATTATTAACCCAAATGAGGATATTGAAAAATTAATGATCGAAATAAAAGAAGAAAACACTAGAGATTTACCAGGAGAAAATATATTTATGAAAAAATATCGTTTCCCTCTTACACTGGCATTCCTTATGGCTTTGTTTAATCAATTATCGGGTATTAACGCTTTTTTGTATTACGCTCCTAGGATATTTGAAGAAGCTGGCTTGGGTGAAAATACAGCACTATTAAGCAGTATTGGCATAGGGTTTACAAATCTTGTGTTTACCCTCTTAGGGGTCTTTCTCATTGATAAACTTGGCCGTAAACAATTAATGTATATTGGTTCTATAGGTTATATTATATCTTTATCACTTGTGGCAATGGCTTTTTTCTTGGGTTGGACAGGAATGGCGGTTCCTATATTCCTATTCTTATTTATTGCAGCACATGCAATTGGTCAAGGTGCCGTAATATGGGTATTTATATCTGAAATATTTCCAAATCATTTAAGAGCTACCGGTCAATCATTTGGAAGCACAACACATTGGCTTTTAGCAGCAATAATACCGGCGCTTATTCCAACATTGTTTTCAACGATAGGTGCAGGAGTCGTTTTTCTTTTTTTTGCAATAATGATGGTGTTTCAATTGATCTTTGTAATTTTCATGATGCCTGAAACTAAAGGTGTTCCGTTAGAAAAGTTAAGTAAAATATTAATTAAAAAAAATGTCTCAACTTCTTAAATATCGAGAAAAATTAAATTTGACAAAAGAATATTTGACTGTCAAGGCAATCTTATATTTTTTGATAAAGAATTTAAAACCTTAAAAGCAACCTTTCGCTCCAAGTATCCTACACCTTTCTTTTTTGCTTTTGTTTCTTTATGGTGATAGGTTGATTAAATAAAGTATTTTAATGATATTTGATAAAAATTATTACTTTTATAAAATTGTAATTCAATGAAACAGGCTATTTTATTTAAAACCCTTATTAATTGCATAATCCCCATAAAATGAAAGTACTTTATTCTCAATTTAAAAATAAATTAAATTTAGTTATAACAAATTTATTTGGAGATGAATTAAGTACAATATTAGAAGAAAGAATTTATAAAGTAGGGTGTATTATAGGGGTCTCTTTTAGTTTTATTAGTCTAATTTGGAATAATTTTATTGGTCTTTCCTTCATTATTAATATATTATCAACTGTAATATTATTTTTTTATTTTACACTTTATTTATTAGCTCGATTTAGAGGACTCTTTTATAAATTTTTGGCGTACATAATAACCCTATTATTATTGTCATTAATTTGGTTTACCATTGGAGGTTCAGAAGGTTCAACACCAATTTTATTTTTTGTTGTAATTGTAGTGTTTTTACTTATTGCTAATACACGTTTTCATTTTTTATATATAATAGTGGCCATTTCTAATTTTATTTTATTAAATATTTTAGAAAAATGGTACTACAAAGAATTAATAACAGAATATATCAGTGAAGAAATTAGAGAACAGGATTTGATTTTTTCATTTATAGTTAGTTCCATATTTGTTTTTATTTTCTTGAAATATTTTAAAAAAAATTATGAAAATGAAATAGTTAGGTCTAAAAACCGAGAAATTGAATTAAAAGAAAATAAATCATTGACTCAAGGTTTTTTTAACAATGCAACTTTAGGTTTGTATCAAACAACTCCAGAAGGTAAAATTTTAACAGCAAATCCTGCTTTAATAAAAATGTTAAAATTTGATTCGATAGAAGATCTTCAACAACTAGATTTATCAAAAGGTAATTATGTAGATCCTTTAAAACAGGTTGCCTTTAAACAGTTAATTGCTGAATCTGGTGAAATATCGGGATATGAATCTGAGTGGTATACAAAAGCTGGTGATGTAATTATTGTTAAAGAAGGAGCGAGAGTAATTAGAGATAGTGAAGGAAAAATAGTTAGGTATGATGGTGTTATAGAAGATATAACAGAAACTAGGAAAAGTGAAGCAACATTGCGAAAAATGAATAAAGCAATTAATAACTCTAGTGATGTAATTTTTATGACAAATGTTGAGGGAATTATAACATTTATAAACCCTCAATTTACAAAACTTTATGGTTATACTGCCGACGAGGTTGTTAATAAAACAACACCTAATATTCTTAAAAGCGGAATGCAACCAGATCATTTTTATGAAAAATTTTGGAAATTATTGCTTCACAAAAGAAGTATAAAAGCAATCCATATCATTAATAAGGCTAAAAATGGAAGGTTTGTCAATATTGAATCTTCTGTTGACCCAATTCTGGATGAAAATGGCACTATTATAGGTTTTTTAGGGATTCAAAGAGATATAACAGAACGCAAAAAAACAGAAACCGTTCAAAGTATCATTTTAAATATTGCAACTGCTTCTCAAAAAGAAGATAATCTAAATGCAATAATGCGTGTTGTTCAAAATGAACTAGGCAGAATTGTTGATACCAAAAACTTTTATGTGGCACTTTATAATGAAGAGAATGATTCGATAAACAGAATCTTTTACCAAGATGAAAAAGATGAAATTATCAATTTCCCAGCAAGTAAAACGGCTACCGGACTGGTTATTAAACAAGGAAAATCATATTTACTTAAAAAAGAAGAAACCAATAGGTTAGAAAAAGAAAATCAAATTGATGTTGTTGGTGAAATCTCAAAAGTTTGGTTGGGAGTACCTTTAATTGTTAAAGGAAAATCAATAGGTGCATTTGTTGTTCAGAGTTATGAGAATGAAAATGCCTATAATGAGAACGATAAAGAGATATTAGAAATTATTTCACATCAAATAAGTACTTCAATTGAACGTCAGCAAAGTGAAATAAGACTGAAAGAAACTGAACAGAAACAGCGTAATATTTTAGAAAAAAGCACGAATCTATTTTATTCACATGACATTCATCATCAATTAAATTATATGAGTCCTCAAGTCAAGGAAATTCTTGGTTATGAAGTGGAAGAGGTATTAATTAAATGGCCTGAGTTAATTACAGACCATCCTATAAACGAAATAGGTTTTGAGAATACCAATAAGGCTATAAAAACTGGCATTACTCAACCACCATTTGAACTAGAGCTTAAACGAAAAGATGGTCATAAAATTTGGGTTGAGGTAAGAGAGGCTCCAGTTGTTAAAAATGGTAAAACGGTGGCTATTGTAGGATCTTTAAATGATATTACAGAACAGAAAAGAGCAAATGAAATTCAAAATATTATTTTAAATATTGCTAATGCTTCTCAAACATCGTTAGATTTAGGCGAAATAATGCAGTTGATTCAAAAGGAATTAGGGCGAATTGTAGATACTAAAAACTTTTTTGTTGCAATTTATAATGAAGAAAATGATACCATAAATTTACCTTATTCTGAAGATGAGAACGATGAAATGGTTGATTTCCCAGCAGGGAAATCAATGTCTGGCTTAGTTATTAGAAAAGAAGTGTCGTTGTTGCTGAATGAGAAAGAAATAACCAAACTTTTAAATGAAAATGTTATTGAAATGATAGGTGTATTTCCAAAAGTTTGGTTAGGTGTGCCTTTAAAAATAGAAGGAAAAGTAAAAGGTGCTTTTGTAGTTCAAAGTTATACAGATTGTAATGCTTATACTGAAAAAGATAAAGAAGTTTTAGAAATCATTTCACATCAAATAAGTGTAACCATAGAACGTAAACGTAACGAAGCAGAACTTATTAAAGCTAAACTAAGAGCCGAGGAAAACGATAAATTAAAATCAGCATTTTTGGCTAATATGAGTCATGAAATTAGAACACCGATGAATTCAATTTTAGGTTTTTCAGAGTTGTTGATGGATCATAATCTAGCTGATGAAAAAAAGGATAAATACCACGAAATTGTAAATTCAAGTGGTAAACGTCTGATGAATTTAATTAATGATATCATTGATGTATCTAAAATAGATGCCAAAGAGTTGAAATTAAACCCGTCAGTATTTAATCTCAATAAACTGATAGACCAACTACAACATCAATTTTTAATTTCGCCTAAAAACAGAAATACGGCAATAAATATTGTAAAAGGGGTAGATGAAAGTGAAAGTTACGTAGTTTTAGATGAAACTCGTTTAGCACAAGTATTCTCAAATCTGTTAGAAAACGCGCTTAAATTTACCAAAAATGGCACGGTAGAATTTGGTTACACTGTAAAAGAAAATGAGATATTTTGTTTTGTTAAAGATTCAGGTGTAGGTATTAATAAAAAGGATCATTTTCATATTTTTGAACGTTTTGGTCAGTCAGATAATGAAATCTTAAAAGTTAAAGAAGGTTCAGGTCTAGGGTTGTCTATATCAAAAGGTATTACAGAATTGTTTGGTGGCAAAATATGGGTAGAATCTGAACCTAATAAAGGGGCAACCTTTTATTTCACCATTCCTAATAAATTTGTTCCTCAAAATGATAAAAGCACGAATGTTACCAATGATACTATTTTAATTGAAAATAATATTATTAAAAATATACTGATTGCAGAAGATGAAGAATCTAACTTTTGGTTTATAGAAGCTGCTTTAGAGGGTCAACCCTTCAACCTGATTCATGTTTTAAACGGCAAAGAAGCAGTTGATGCTATGCAAAGCAATAATAACATTGATTTAATCTTAATGGATTTCAACATGCCAATTATGAATGGGATAGAAGCAACTAAAGAAATAAGAAATACTAATGCTACAATTCCTATTATCGCTATTACGGCTTATGCCATGAAGGCAGATAAAGAAAAAGCACTGGCAATTGGTTGTACCGATTACCTCTCAAAACCAGTATCAAGGGAGTTACTGCTAGAAACTATTAATAAATTTATAAATAATTAAAAATTTGTATTAATATTTTACCAAACGGGTTATAAATATTATTTTTCTGATTGTCCGTTTTCTATCATAACCCTGTAATGCTTGCTATTACTAGCCTATCGAATAATTTTTCTTCAAAATATCTTCTGTTAAGCTTATAAACGAACTCATTTAGGTACAATTGAAGATATTTTCCTTTAATTTT
>NZ_JAUYUD010000074.1 GCF_030692605.1 Lutibacter sp. | reverse complement strand
ATTTAAACCCTTTTTAACACGTTCGATTTTTAATAATCTTGTGGTTAAAGTTTTTTTCAACATTCGGCAAATCGCTTCATTTACCTCCGCTTTTTTGCTATATTTGATAAAATAACCGGGGTTTTAAGACAAACTGACGTTATGGGCAAGTTTAAGAAACGACACAGCGGACAGACAATAATTTTTTTCATCCAAACAGATACTTAAAGTCGAGACCATATGCAAAACGACTATTTGAAAAGTATAAAATGAATGACCTTTACAAGTCAGACAGATTAAATGAACAAATGGGTGACTTTATCCAAATTTTCAATGACGAGCTTTCCAAGTATCCACAACCGTTGCGTAAAGGACTTATAGCAAAGCATATTGGAAACCAAGTTGATATAAGTAACCAAGAACTCTCGCTTTTTGTAGATAATCAACGTTTAAGACATCGTGGAAACAATATTTTTTATTTCCCATCCGGCATTTCAAGTTTATTTAAGCAGACAGATGTAAATGATATTGCAATTGGAAATATTAAATTCCCTTACACTACATTTTATCTCGCTTTCTTTGCACAAACCGAGTTTGACATTGGTTTTGAAGACAACATTGGTTATTATTTTGACGGTGCATATATTGACCATATAGACGACAAAGTTTTATCAATTCGTTTAACATCGGTTCGCCTTGACCGTGACTACAATACTGAAACCAATTGGTTTAAATATCCTGATACTGTTTTTTGGATTGGAGTTTGAGAACTCTGAAGAGAAACTTGTTCAAGCAGTTGACCGATTTATTGATGAGTTTAAAGCGGATTTCAAAAAATGGGAAGATACACCTAAGTCTGTTGAAATTGACGGAGAAAATATCCCAACAAATCCACTTAGCAACAATCATCCCGAAAGACAAAAGAGATTGAAACGAGTTGTAAGTAATGCTGATAAATTTAAAGATATAGCGAAGCTTATTTTCAACTCTATTTGCTATCTGACTTATGACGAAAAGGAAGTTACAACCTCTTACACTAACAATCCTCCAAAAACCTTAATTGACCGCTTAAAAAAAGCTAAAAAACCCAATGAGCGGGAAAAAGTTGAAGAGGAACTACAACGAAGTGGCTATACAAAAATCAAAATATGTGGACAAACAATTAGCAGTGAGTTCAATAGTGATACTACAAACACAGGTAAAGAACTTTCGGCACATTGGAGACGAGGACATTGGAGAAATCAAGCAGTTGGACAAGATAGACAAGAACGAAAATTAATTTGGATTAAGCCAACCCTTGTTCGTAAAAACAAAGGTGAACCACAGCAAGGACACATTTATACAGTAACTTAAACGATAATAAGATGGACATAAATTGCAAACTTAAAAGGGTTATGGCTATTTTGAGTGTCAAATCCTTAAAAAATCTACTAAAAATGGCTGGACTTACATTTTTAGTTCAATGGAGCAATTTTTCAAGGGCTGTAATGTGCGTGTTTTTATCAACGCAAAATGATGACTTCAAAAAAATAGCGGCTTAAAACACATTAATATGTTTTCTGTTCGAGATTTTAATATCTTTAACTTTTAAAAAATGAGTTTGTGCGCAGACTCCCATTAGCCACAATTAGACAAATAATACTTCACTTAATTAGTGAATTATTTAAATTTTATACATACATTTGCAGTATGAAAATAAATGCCTATGAAAATAATTTTCGAAGAAGAATATCTCTCAGAGCTTTATGAGAACGGTAAAGCAAAAAATAAAAAATATAGATTCCAAAAAAACGTTATTGAAAAATACGTTCAAACAATTGACAAATTAAGAGTTGCAACAAAAATTGAGGATTTATTTCCTATCAAGAGTTTAAATTATAAAAAATTAATAGGAATCAAAAAAGGATTAGAATCTGTTCGAGTAGATCAAAAATATCGAATAGAATTTAAGACAGCTATTGAAGGAGATGAACCTGATACAATAACAATTTGTTCAATTATTGAATTAAGCAATCATTACAAGTAAAATCGCAAACGTATGGCAACGAAAACCCAATTAATACCATTTGAAGCAACACACCCTGGAATATTAATTAAAGATGAGCTAGATGCTCGACCAGATATAAATCAAAAAGATTTATCTAAAGAATTAGGAGTTCTTCCTTCTTTCTTAAATGAAATAATAAAAGGGAAAAGACCTGTTACAGCCGATATTGCAATCTTATTAGAAAAGATTTTAGAAATTCCGGCTGATTATTGGATGAAATTTCAATCTCAATACGAAATTGATTTAGCTCGAATAAAAGAAAAAAACATTAAACGAATAAAAAATATTGAAATTTGGACAATCATAAAAGAATATGTTCCTGTTAAGTATTTTAAAAAATTTGGCTATTTAAAAGGTAATTTAGAGGACGACATTAAATCAATTAAATCAATTTATAATATAGACACAATTGATGGATTAATATCAACATTTGCCGATAATAAATTATCTTTTTATAGAAAATCAGAGAAATTAAAAATCGATGAAAAGAATATGTTTGCTTGGAGTGCTTTAGCAAAATACGAAGCTAAAACCCAAAAAGTTAACACATTTAATTTTGATAATATCAACCAACTTTGTTTAAAATTAAATAAAGTTTTTTATGAAAACGTCGACACTATTAATAAAGTAAAGAAAACTTTAAATCAATATGGAATAAAATTAGTTTTAATTCAAAAACTAGAAAAAACTCCGATTGACGGTTTTTCTTTTTGGTCTGAAAATAACCCTGTAATTGCACTTACATTGAGACATAGTCGAATTGATAATTTTGCATTTACTATTATGCACGAAATTGCACATATTGATTTACATCTTAGAGAAAATAAAGACAGAATGTTTTTAGAATTTACCAAAAAAGAAAAGATAGATAACTGCGAGAAAGAAGCTGATAATTTTGCTCAACAAAAACTTATATCACCTGAAATATGGGATGAAATTATTAAAAATCATTTGCCATTAAACGAAGATAAAATTATAGAGTTAGGAGATAAATTTATCATTAATCCTGCTATTTTACTTGGTAGAGTTTGCTTTGAAATGAATTTCTATGCTTTAAAAACAATCATAGACAAAAAAATGAAATAACTGTGGCTAACAAAGTTGTATATAAAAAATAGGCGAATTGGTAATAAAATTTAAGGCTTTTAGCTCGTATTAAATTTGTACTTAACCGAAAGTTTAGTGCTTCGAAATGCCAAACGTTTCATACACGTAACCGTAAGCCGTTTATTATTATTTAAATTCCCAATGTTGCTAAATGTTTTACTTTGTGGTATGTTAATGCTGTTTTTATACAAGATTTCAATTCATTCTTTGGAATATTGTCCTCTATTTTAAAAACAATTGCTCTCTTTCCTTCAAAGTTAAACGAATTATTAAAAATCATCTTGAAAGTCTCTATTAATCTGCTTGTGCATTTAAAGTACATTGCATATTGAGTGGGAGACTTTGATTTCCAATCCATTCTAATGGTACTTCCGCTTTTTGTCAAATAACTTGGTTCTCCCCATTTTAGCGTCTCTTCCAGATTTGTTATTCCATCAATTTCTCTAGCTGTCTCAATTACCAACTCTCTCATTGTCAACAATTTATTTCGAATAAAATCGGGATAGTTAGCGAAAACCAATTCAACTTCTGGATTTGTTTTTAATTTAAAATTTTTCATTGGTTATCAAATTTCACTCAACATTTAATAAAATTAAACACTTTCCACTTGTAAATCTTTTAATAACAATTGAATATTAGTATACCCATTCCAGTTATTTTCATCAATGCAAAAAGCGGCATTAAAGGCAGCCCCGCTTTTGGTTATTCCCATTTTATCGCCTAATTTAAAGCCAATGGCCGGATACGTTTTTTGATTTGTTCCTTCAAATAAATTAAGTTTTAAATGAAGTTCCTCTGCGCCAACTACTTTTCCATAACCGTTATCTCGCAAACCTGAAGCGCAAAATACAGGTTTCATGTTTTCAGGTCCACAAGGTTCAAACTGACTTAGAATTCTAAAAAATTTAGGTGTAATTTCATCTAAATTAATTTCGGCATCTATTACTATTTCTGGAGTTAACATTTCTTTTGTAATGCTTGCTTTAACCACCTCTTCAAACTTTTGTTTGAACAATTCGTAATTTTCAGGTTTAATGGTAAGTCCGGCTGCATACATATGTCCGCCAAATTGTTCAATAAATTCTGAACATTTTTCTATGGCATTATACACATCAAAGTTAGGAACTGATCTCGCCGAAGCGGCTAAAAAATCGCCACTTTTTGTAAATACCAAGGTGGGTCTAAAATAGGTTTCAATTAATCTAGAAGCCACAATACCAATAACACCTTTATGCCAAGTTTCAGTATAAACAACCGTTGAAAAGTTTTGTTCTTCATGATGGTCTTTAATTTGTTGAAGTGCTTCATTTGTAATGGATTTATCTAATAATTTTCTTTCATTGTTGTAATTTTCTATTTCTGAAGCGAATTTTACCGCTGTTTCAAAATCCAATTCTGTTAATAATTCAACAGCATAATTTCCATGTTTTATTCTTCCGGCAGCGTTAATTCTAGGCGCAATTATAAACACCACGTCTGTAATGGTAAATTCCGATTTTTTAACTTGATGAATCATTGCTTTTATTCCAGTTCTTGGATAAGAATTTATTACTTGCAACCCATAATAAGCCAAAATTCTATTTTCTCCAGTAATAGGAACAATATCTGCTGCAATGGCAGTTGCAACTAAATCTAAATAGGAGGTTAAATCACTTATATTTTGATTTCTTTCTTCAGCTAAAGCTTGAATAAGTTTGAACCCAACACCACAGCCACATAATTCTTTATATGGGTATTCACAATCGGCTCTTTTTGGATCTAAAACCGCAACAGCATTTGGAATTTCGTTTCCTGGCCTATGATGATCGCAAATAATAAAATCGATTCCTTTTTCTTTTGCATACTTCACCTTGTCAATGGCTTTTATACCACAGTCTAAAGCTACTATTAGTGAAATATTATTGTCAAAGGCAAAATCTATTCCTTGATAAGAAATACCATATCCTTCAGCATATCTATCTGGAATATAGGTTGCAACATTGGAATGAATTGTTTTTAAATAAGAAGAAAACATAGCAACTGAAGTGGTGCCATCAACATCATAATCGCCATAAACGAGTATATTTTCACCTGCTAAAATAGCTGTTTCTATGCGTTCAACCGCTTTATCCATATCCTTCATTAAATATGGATTGTGTAAATTTTTTAGATTTGGTCTAAAAAATGATTTGGCCTCATCAAAAGTGGTAATTCCGCGTTGAACTAGTAATTTAGCAATTGATAAATCTACATTTAGTTCGTTGGCTAAAAATAAGGAAGTTTCAGGATTTGGCTTTGGTTTTAGAGTCCAACGCATCGCATAGTTTTTTATCAAATGTAAGTAAAAATTTATTGAAATTTTTACTTATGACTACACAAAAAAAACAAATTTCAACATAAAGCTACATTGAAATTTGTTTTGACACCTATTTTAAATTAACTATTGTTGTATATAAATAATTTCGGTTGTTACTTCCGAAAATTTACGGAACATTTCCATAACACCACAATAACGTTCAACCGATAAATTAACTGCTTTTTCAATTTTATCTTTTTGAAACTCTTTGTCGTAAAATTTATAAATTACTTTTACTTTATAATAGAATTTTGGATGTTCTTCTGTTAGCTCTCCTTCTACATCTATTTTAAAATCGGTTACCTCAGCGCGCATTTTTTTTAATAATGAAGCAACATCCATAGCTGTACAACCTGCTAAAGACGTAAGCATCATTGCTTTTGGTCGCAAGCCAACTCCAGTTCCCCCCACTTCCTCTGATGCTTCAATTAATATGCTTCCTTCAGGTGCTACAGACTCAAAAAGCATTCCGCCTTTCCAACTAACTTCTATTTTATTCGTCA
The DNA here is from genome assembly GCF_030692605.1 of Lutibacter sp. GTDB lineage: Bacteria > Bacteroidota > Bacteroidia > Flavobacteriales > Flavobacteriaceae > Lutibacter. Next base: position 5,519 of record NZ_JAUYUD010000074.1, on the reverse strand, counting down.
TTTTGTGTTTTAATTAAAAGTGCAAATTTAAAAGAAATTAAAATGTTTTAAGTAACAATATTTACAATAATGAACTACCCCGAGACAGAGCCATCGGGGTATCAAAATTAGAACAGTTTTAGTTGACCTGAATGTAACATTTCATAATCTGATTTCCCTTGATTCTGTAAATACTTCCTTATAACATCCTCATTGGCATATTGTCCAACAGTATTAACATAGTAGCCACTTGTCCAAAATTTTCCACCCCAAAGCTGCTGTTTTACTTCAGGATGAAGCCTGAAAATTTCTTTCGATGTAATACTTTTCACTGCTCCAATAATTTTTTTCGGCGCATCATTAGGAACACCCTGTATCAAAAAATGTACGTGATTCCCATCAAGGCCTATTTCCAAAAAATTTATCTCATATCGTTGTTCTATCTGTAGACAAATCTCTTTGAAAGTCTTTGAAACAGATGCGGTCAAAACACTACGCCTATACTTTATCGGACATACAAAATGATACAGAAGCAAACTTTTATTATGACTCTTGTGGATATGCTCACTCATATCAACAAATATACATATCTTTACGAAACACCCGAGGCAGAGCCTCGGGGAATTCTATTGATTAAAGAAAAATATGTTTTTGAGTATTCTTGAAAAATAAAGTTATATTTACTCTAATTAATTTTAATAGCTATTTAAATGAGAAAAAAAATTATGATTTTTTTTATTTTATTGATTACCACAACATTTTCTTTTCTTTACGCCCAAAACTTAATGGTTAGCGGTAAAATTACAGATATTAGTGGTACTATTTTACCAGGGGTAAACATACAAATAAAAGGAACAAAAACAGGAACAGCATCTGATTTTGATGGGAAATATCAAATATCAGCAGCGCAAAAAGACATCTTAGTGTTTTCTTTTTTAGGGTTTCTTACTAAAGAAGTTGCAATTACAGGATCTACATTAAACGTATCTTTAACAGAAGATTCTAAACAATTAAATGAAGTGGTAATTACTGCTTTCGGAATTAAAAAGGAAACCAGAGAATTAGGCTATTCTGTTACACAAATCAAATCAGATGATTTAAATTTTACAGGACAAACAAATGCTGTTGAAGCACTTCAAGGTCGTGTAGCTGGTTTGCAAATTAATCGAACTTCTGGTTCCTCTGGAGGTGGGGTTGATATTTTAATTAGAGGTGTTACCTCTGTGAATCCTGAAAGAGACAATCAGCCTCTTATAATTATTGATGGTCTAGCTTTAAATAATGATACCTTCTCTGGAAATGTACTGCCAAGTATCGGTTCCAACTCTCCTAGTAGTTCAGAACAATTTTCTTTTACAAATAGAGCTTCTGATATTAACCCAGACGACATCGAAAGTTTTAATATTTTAAAAGGAGCAGCAGCAACTGCGTTATATGGTGTACGAGCTGCCAATGGTGCCATTATTATTACAACTAAAAAAGGAAAACAAGGAAAGGCAAAAATTGGGTTTTCGGCTTCAACTACCATTAGAGAAATAAAAACTACTCCTTCTTTACAAAAAACGTATCGTGAAGGATTTAGCGGAATTCCAAGAGCTTTATATGCTCCAGAAACAGAATCTGGATTTAACAGAGTATCAACAAGTGCTCCATTTTCTTCTTGGGGCCCAAAATATTCCGATAATTCTTACACCCTTACTAATGGTACTGTAATTGATTTATCGAATGATCTTTTTTATGATCCATACGAATTGTTCGCTACTGGTATAAACACCCAGGTTAATTTTAATATTAGTGGTGCATCTGAAAAAATAGACTATTTATTTTCTGTTGGGAATGAAAAAGAAGATGGTATTATGCCAAATACGTATTACGACAAATCATCCTTTAGATTTAAAGGTGGTTATACCATTTCTGATAAATTTAACGTAAACTCTTCAATTTCTTATACTAACTCTGGCGGAGCCAGAGCAAGTGGAGGTGATAAATCGGTTATGAGTTCACTTTCTTATTATTCTGCAACTTTTCCTATTAACGACTGGCAGAATGCCGATGGATCCCAAAGAAATTATTCTTTTGGAGTTATCGACAACCCAAGATATTTTCTTGAAAAAAGTAATTTAAAAGACGATGTAAATCGTTGGATTGGTAACGTTGTTTTAAATTGGAATCCAAAAGATTGGTTAGCAATTACTTACGCCGCACAGATTGATAATTTTTCTGATAAAAGAAATCGTTTTGTCCCACCAGATTTAGACACTGGTACACAAGTTGGTGGTTTTATTGTAAACGAAAACACTAATTTTTTAGGCTTAGAGTCTAATTTATTGGCTACTATTACAAAGGATTGGTCAACCGACTTTGGTACTTCATTAACTATAGGTCATCAGGTTTCTGACGCTAAAAATGATTACTCTTGGATTAGGGGTGAAACATTAAATGTACCCGGTATTAATGATTTAGCCAACACTATCAACACTTTTGCAGGTAATAGCATTAATCAACAAAGAAATATGGGTGTTTTTGGTGAATTAAAAATGGATTATAAAAATAAATTGTTTTTAACAATTACAGGAAGAAACGACTGGATGTCTACCCTTCCAGAAGAAAACAGATCTTTCTTTTATCCATCTATAAGTTTAGCATATGACATTAAAGATTTGTTTGATAAAGATAGTGATGTGTTTTCCTATGGAAAATTAAGAGCTTCTTGGGCTGAAGTAGGTAAAGGCCCTACTTTTGGTAAAATTGGACATTATTTTATTGTGGATGGTGATTTCCCGTTTGGTGGAGCTGGAGGATATAGATCTGGCACCGCTCTTGGAGATACTAACATTGTTCCTGAACGAAATCAATCGTATGAAATTGGTTCAGATTTTAGGTTTTTTAAAAACCGTGTTCGTTTAGATTATGCTTATTATAAAACTAGAGTTAAAGACCAAATTTTTGGAGTAGGAACCGCATATTCTTCAGGTTTATCTAACATTACAAGAAATGCTGGTGATTTTGAAACTTTTGGACACGAATTATTAATTAGTGGAGAAGTTCTTAAAAACAATAACTTTAAATGGGAAGTTTTTATGAACTGGTCTACCAGTGAAGGAAAAGTTTTAGACCTACCAGAAGATATTGAATCGGTAATTTTTGCAGATTCAGGTTTTGCAGGTGTAACTTCGGAAATTAGAGAAGGTGATAAAATGGGAACCTTATATGGCTATAAATGGCGTTATGAAAACGGACAGCGTTATATAGCAAGTAATGGTTTGCCTACTATTGATTTAACTAAAAAACAAATTGTAGGTAATGCTTTCCCTGAATTTGTAGCTTCGTTGGGTAATAATTTATCATACAAAAATTTAAGTTTTAATTTCTTAATAGAATGGAAAAAAGGTGGTGACCTTTACGATTCTGGAATAAGAAATGCGATTAGAAATGGTATTTTAGAAATTACTGAATTCAGAAATGAAAAAGCTGTTTTAGAAGGTGTAATGGATGATGGAAGCGGTGGGTTTGTAACCAATACAAAAGAAGGTTTAATTGATCAAAATTATTACAGAAATTCTAATCAATACAATAGAGCCTCAGAAATTCTAGTTCAAGATGCCTCTTGGATAAAACTTCGTTCTATTGGGCTAACTTATAATTTTTCAAAAACAGTTTTAGAAAAATTACGTATGGATAATTTATCTGTTTCTGCAAATGCGAATAATATTTTATTATGGACACCTTTTGAAGGATATGATCCTGAAGGGAATCAATACAGCGCTGGTAGCAATGTGTATGGTTTTACAGGTTTAAGTACTCCAATTAGCGAGAGTTTTTCGGTAGGTTTAAAAATGGGATTTTAAAAACAGAAAATGATGAAAAAATTTATAATAAAAATAATAATTATATCATTGCTAGTGGTTGGAATTACTGCTTGTAGCAATGAGTATTTTGATGTTAATACTCCTTCAGGTACGGCGCAACCAGATCAACTAAGAATGAATGATTTATTAGCGCCCGTAATTCACAGTAGTTTTGAAGGTCAATTATCAGCAGAATTAACATTTGGAAATTATGTGCAAAATTTTGTGAGCCAAGGTGGTGGTGCAGCAGGTGAAACTGAAGCGGCTGGACTGTGGTCTCAGGTATATTTATATATTTTACCTAACTTAAAAGTTATTAAGGAAAAAGCTGTGGTAAAAGGAGCCATACATTATGGTGCTGTAGCAGATATTTTAACAGCCATAAATATTGGGATTGCAACGGATACTTGGGACAATATTCCTTATTCTCAAGCTACGCAAGCACCTCAAAATCTGTTCCCAGCCTTTGATTCCCAAGAATTTATTTATACTGAAATTTTTAGATTGTTAGATGGTGCAATAATAGCATTGGAAAGTGTCGATAATTCAGGTATTAAAATAGGTAGAGAAGATTTAGTTTATAGAGGAGATAAAGCAAAATGGTTAAGAGCTGCTTATACTATTAAGGCTCGATATCAATTGCATTTAACTAAAATAAATGGGACAGCTGCTGCAACCAATGCTTTAGCTTCAATTGCTAAAGGGTTTACTTCAAATTCAGATGATTTTCAAATGTTTTATGATGCTAAAAAAATTAACCCTTGGTACTCAAGTGAAATATTAGCTAGAAACACAGGTAATTTTCATCGAGATATTGCAAGTCAGTTAGTTAGTTCTATGAACGGAGATTATTTTCCTTTTCAAAGTGGATTATTAGTAATTGATCCTAGATTACCGCGTTTTGCAACCAATAACGGTGCTGCAACATGGAAAGGATTTGTTAGTGGTAGTGGAAAAGCTCCAGATGGAACCGCAGCAAACACTTTCTTTGTTGAAAATGGTTATTACACAAGTATTAATTCACCATTAGTAATAATAAGTTATGCTGAAGCTATGTTTATAAAGGCTGAAGCTGCATTTATAGTTAATGGCGGAACTCCAACAAGTATTGGGTCTACAAGCACAGCTCAAACAGCATATATGAGTGGAATTGCGGCAAGTATGAGTAAATATGGAGTTAATGGTACAAATTACATGGCAGATGCTTCTGTTAATGTTGGTACAGCGGGATTGAAACTTGAACATATTATGAAAGAAAAATATATTCATAATTTCTTGAATCCTGAGGCATTTGTAGATTTTAGACGCTATAATTTTTCGAATCAAGTATTTAAAGGCTTAAAAATTAGAGAAGAATTGCTTACAGAAAGTAATGAATACAAAGGTTTGTGGTTTAGAAGAGCTAGCTACCCTTCAATCGAATTAAATAGAAACAGCACAAATGTATTGGCAAATCGTAAGGCCCCAACTGAATCTGTTTGGTGGGCTAGATAAAATGTGTTTCTTGTTAAACTAATTTATAGGGGTGTTAAAAGTAATTTTAATACCCCTTATTAATGCGAATTAAGGGTTAAAAATCACAAGAAAAAAGCAAAAAATTTATGATAAAAAGCAATAAAATATTTGCATAAAAGCCTGATAATCAGTATATTTATAGTGAATTTCAAACATTATAAAAAACATGATTAATCA
>NZ_JAUYUD010000070.1 GCF_030692605.1 Lutibacter sp. | reverse complement strand
TCATCATTATAATCAAAACCATGGCGTTCTCTGGCAACTTCAATGCCCATAGTTACCATTAACCCATATTTATGTGCCTCATCTAAAACTTCCTTACCCGTTTGCTTACCGTTTTCAGTTCTCCACGTTCTAAAAGAATTTCCTCCGTGCTTTGCAACTGACGCTATGTTTCCAAATTCCAAACCAGCACCTTTAATGTAAAAAGGTTTATTGTTTACATACAATTGAAATTGCCCATCGTTGTTTTTTAATTCAACTTTAGCAGGCGTGTATTTATTAATTGGTTGATGTATTGATTGTTTTGCGTTACACCCCACAAAAAGGGACAAACACATTAAAATTGTAGCTATTTTTTTCATTGTTAAGTTTACTTATTTATACTTAATTTTTTACTAAATCAAATTCTATTTGTTCTAATGATTTCCCTTTGGTTTCAGGTAATATTCTTAATAAAATAAAGAACCCAAATAAGGCAATGACTCCAAATATTAAGAAACTCATTGAATTTCCAAGGTTTGATAATTCCCAAGGAAATACTTGTTGCACTCCCCAACTTATAAATGAATTCACAAAGCCTATTACACCTATCGCCAATCCTCTATATCTATTTGGAAATAACTCTGATAGCATTACCCACATTACCGGTCCTAGTGAAAACGCAAAACAGGCAATAAACCCAAGAATTCCTATTAAAACTAGTGTTGCATTAATATTGGTTGCCGCTTCTAAAATAGCACCTTCATTTTTTGCGTAAACTTGATTTCCTAAAGCCAATTTCATATCGTTTTTAAAATCGATATCATTGTCGTATTGCTTATTTGTAAAAGGGTCTAATTTACTGTTATCCATATTTTTAAATTGTGTAATTTCTTCTGAAGTAAGTTTGTACGTTGCCTGGTTAAAGCCATAGGCAATTGTTAATAAACTAATCGCTATCCCAGCCATTCCAACTAATAATAATGGTCTTCTTCCCATTTTATCAATTAAGAATATGGCAATAATAGTGAAAATTACAGTCGTTGTACTCAATAATATTCCCGAAGCAAATGAAGCATCTGTTCCAATACCTGTTTGTTTAAAAATTGATGTTGCATAAAAATAAACAGCATTGATACCAGTTATTTGTTGCAATACTCCAAGCACCAAACCAACAATTAATATAAAACGCAACGATGGTTTTAAAAGTTCTAACATTGAAACTTTATCACCCCTTTTGTGTTCTTTTACATTTTTCTCAATAGTTTCAATTTCAACTAGTGCTAATTCTTCACCGTGAAGACTATTCAATACTATTTTAGCCTCTGCTACATTACCTTTGGAATACAACCAACGTGGACTTCTTGGTACAAAAAACATAAATATAAAGTACAATATTGCTGGAATAAATTCAACACCCAACATCCATCTCCATACATTTTCATCGGTTAAAAAAGAATCACCAGACGTATTTAATTTATTAAAATAATAGTTGCTTAAAAAAGCTGCGAAAAAACCAAGTACAATATTCAATTGTTGAATGGAAACCAGTTTTCCTCTATTTTCAGCGGAAGAGATTTCAGCAATATACGTTGGTGCTAAAATAAGTGCCGCTCCAAATGCCAAGCCGCCAATCATTCTAGCTATGTACAGCATTTCATATGAAGTTGCATACGCCGAAGCCAACGCTGAAACTGCATATAAAAACGCCACAACAATCAATATTTTTTTTCGCCCAATAACATCGCTCAATCTTCCCGAAATTAGCATGGCAATCATGGCAGCAAAAGATGGTGAACTAACCACCCACCCTGTCTGAGCATCGTTTAAATTAAATTCTGGACCTGCATAGGACATGACGCCCGAAATAATCCCTGCATCAAATCCAAATAAAAAACCTCCTAAAGAAACTACAAATGCTATAAATACTACTTTTTTTGACATTATTAATTGTTGGTTTTAGTTGCTATCTAATTTAAAA
>NZ_JAUYUD010000062.1 GCF_030692605.1 Lutibacter sp. | reverse complement strand
CTTGGGATCAAACCTTGTTTACCATATGTTTGGTAAAACCCAACCCATTTACGAATGTTTGATTCGTTAGGACCTTTCTGCTTTGAAACTAATAAACATGAATAATGTTTCTCTAATACTAATTTTACACATTCAAGTTTATAAGTGTAATCATATTTCTCTTTTCTTTCCATAATAATACCCCAAAATAGTGTCTAACTTTTTGGGGGCAGTCTACATAGCGGTTTTTTTTATCTAAATTGTTTAGAAATAATTTCTGCTTTTCTTGAATTGGAATAATCGTAAAAACCTTCACCAGATTTTATTCCGAGTTTTCTGGCCTGTACCATATTCACAAGCAATGGGCAAGGTGCGTATTTTGGATTTTTAAAGCCGTCGAACATAACATTTAGGATAGAAAGACAAACATCTAAACCAATAAAATCGGCCAGTTGAAGAGGTCCCATTGGGTGTGCCATTCCTAATTTCATAACGGTATCAATTTCATATACTCCAGCAACGCCGTTGAAAAGCGTTTCAATCGATTCATTAATCATTGGCATTAAAATTCTATTAGCAACAAAACCTGGATAGTCATTTACTTCAACAGGTACTTTTTTCAAATTTTCTGAAAGTTCCATAATGGTTTTAGTTACTTCGTTTGAGGTGTTGTAACCTCTTATAATTTCAACCAATTTCATAATAGGAACAGGATTCATAAAATGCATTCCAATCACTTTATCAGGTCTTTTGGTAACTGCCGCAATTTTTGTAATCGAAATGGAGGAAGTGTTTGTGGCTAGAATGGCATTTATAGGAGCCTCTTCATCTAATTGTTTAAAAATTTTAAGTTTTAAATCTATATTTTCTGTGGCAGCTTCAACAACTAATTCAGCACCAGACAAACCTTCTTTAATGCTTGTATATGTGGTAATATTATTTAAAGTGTTGCTTTTATCAGCTTCAGATATTACTTCTTTTACAACTAATCTATCAAGATTGTTAGTGATAGTGTTTATTCCTCTATTTAAAGCATCTTGTGAGATGTCTATTAAATTTACTTTGTAATTATTTTGAGCAAAAACATGGGCAATTCCATTTCCCATGGTGCCTGCCCCAATAACAGCTATATTTTTCATTTTATATGTTTTTATAAATTTAGTTTTCCTTTTAAATAAGTTATGGCTTGTCCACTCATTTCAACTCTGCCTTCTAAATTAGTGCATTTTAAGTAACCTGTTCTTTTTGATAGTTGAAGCGCTTCTAAATGATCTTTGTTCAACTTACTTGCCCAAAATGGGATAAGCATTGAATGAGCAGATCCAGTTACAGGGTCTTCATTAATTCCAATTTTCGGAGCAAAAAAACGAGAAACAAAATCAACTGAATTTCCTTTTGATGTGACAATAATATCATTTTCTTCTAACTGAAGTAATAAATTATAGTTTGGATTTAATTGATTTATTAATTCTTCAGATTCAACTTCTACCAATAATTTTAAATCGGATTTAAAGCATTTTAAAATGGGTATTTGCAGTGCTTCTTCTAAAATTTTAGGAATTTTAATTTCAACAACTGCATCTGAAGGAAAATTAAGAGTATACCAATCAATGTTTTTTTTAACGGTTAAAATTCCTCTTTTAGAATGAAATGAAATTACTTTTTGGGTATAATTTAATTCAGTAAATAGAATATGAGCAGCAGCTAATGTTGCATGTCCACATAGATTAACTTCACATGTTGGTGTAAACCATTTAATGTCAAAATTTTCTTTATTTTTTACAAAAAAAACAGTTTCTGATAAGTTATTCTCCTCAGCTATGGATTGCATTAATGTATCAGGAATCCAAGAGTCTAATGGACAAACAGCTGCTGGGTTTCCTTTAAAAAGTTGGTTTGTGAATGCATCAACCTGATAAATTATCATCTTAAAAATTGTTTATAATCATATGTGCAACTCGTAAGGCTTCTGTACCTTGCTCTAATGAAACAATGGGTGTTGTATTATTGTTGATTGCGTCTGCAAAAGTTTCTAATTCATCTAATATGGCATTATTGGCTTCAACAGTTGGGTTTTCGAAATATATTTGTTTTTTAATGCCTTCAGCGTTTTGTAAAATCATATCATAATCTCCAGGAATCTCAGGCGCATCTTTCATTTTAACTACTTCGGTTGCTTTTTCAAAGAAATCTACAGCTATGTACGCATCTTTTTGAAAAAATCGACTTTTACGCATATTTTTTAATGAAATTCTACTCGCCGTTAAATTTGCAACACAACCATTTTCAAATTCAATTCTTGCATTTGCAATATCAGGTGTATCACTTATTACAGAAACGCCACTAGCGCTCACATTTTTCACTTTAGATTTTACAACGCTTAAAATAATATCAATATCATGAATCATTAAGTCCAAGACCACAGGAACATCAGTACCTCTAGGGTTAAATTCTGCCAATCGATGCGTTTCAATAAACATTGGATTTGTAATAGACCCTTTTACAGCAGTAAATGCTGGATTAAAACGCTCTACATGTCCAACTTGTCCTTTTACATTATATTTTTTTGTAAGTTTTATTAACTCTTCAGCCTCTTCAACTGTATTTGTAATAGGCTTCTCTATAAAAACATGTTTTCCTTTTTCAATAGCATATTTCGCACAATCAAAATGGGAAAGAGTTGGCGTTACAATATCTATAACATCCACAGCATCAATCAATTCTTGAATGGTGTCAAAAGATTTATAACCAAATTCTTGTGCTACTTTTAAAGCATTTTCTTTTATAGGATCATAAAAACCTATCAAGTCATATTTTTCAGATTGCTTTAATAATTTTAAATGTATTTTACCGAGATGGCCCGCTCCTAATACTCCTGCCTTTAGCATCATAAGATTGTTTTTTTATCTTAACAAAAGTAACAATCTTTAATCATTTATTCCTATTTTTAACCTCTCAAATTTATATTATTAAGTGAAGGATACGCATAAACATCAAGGGTTAAGAAATCAATTAGTTAAAGTAATTGCTGCTAAAGGAATAACCGATAAAAACGTGCTTAAAGCAATTTCCGCAGTACCTCGTCATTTATTTATGGATTCTGGTTTTGAAGATTTTGCATACCAAGATAAGGCGTTTCCTATTGCGGCTGAACAAACCATTTCTCAACCCTATACAGTTGCCTATCAAACTGAATTATTGCAACTTAAACCAGGGATGGAAGTGTTGGAAATTGGGACGGGGTCTGGGTATCAAACGGCTGTACTAATAGAATTAGGCATAAAAGTATATTCAATTGAAAGACAAAAAGAGCTGTTTAAGAAAACAAAATTATTTTTACCAAAAATCGGTTATAAAGCTAAAAAGTTAGTTTTTGGTGATGGGTATATTGGGTTGAAAGAAAATGCTCCTTTTGACGGCATAATTGTTACTGCAGGTGCACCTTTTGTTCCAAAAGCACTTTTGGCTCAGCTAAAAATAGGGGGTAGGTTGGTGATTCCTATTGGAGATGATATTCAAACTATGACATTGTACATTAGAACAGGTGAAAAAGATTTTGAAAAACATGAATTAGGAAAATTTAGATTTGTTCCTTTATTAAAAGAAAAAAATTAAGCTGCCGAAATTATAATTTTAGACAGCCATTTATTAAAAATAAATTTCTAATTTACTTTATGCCAATATTGAGTTCTACCTAATAAAGCAAACCCAATAAAACCACGAACTTTTAATTTATTAGCACCTTCAAGAGAAATATAGCATTTATACTCTTTTCCAGTTTTTGGATCTAAAATTTTCCCTCCACTCCATTCATTGCCATTTTTTGTTAAATCATCAATTATAGTCATTCCTTTTACAGGTTTGTTTTTTTTACTACCCGAACATAAATCACATAATTTATCCTCTTTATCTTTTTCTAAAAGTTGTATAATTTTAGCATATACTTTTCCATTTTCTTGGAAAATTTCAACAATAGATTTTTCGTTTCCTGTTTCGTCATCAATGGTTTTCCATTTTCCAATTATAGTTTGAGCATTGGTCGATAAAATTCCTGATACAAAAATAAAAAGAGCGATGATATTATATTTTTTCATTTATAACTTAATTTATATTGAATTTAGTTATTGTATTTTAATTAAAATTCAGTCGAATTTAGCATCAAATTGACCATTCCATTTGTCTTGAACTTTTAATACTTGTTCTATAATATCTCTTACACAACCTTCACCACCTTTTTTATGTGATATATATTTAGCAATTTTTTGAATTTCGGGAGCCGCATCTTTTGGACAACAAGGTAAGCCTACCTTGATCATAACCGGATAATCTGGAATATCATCACCCATGTATAACACTTCTGAAGGAATAATTTTATGTTTTTTTAAATAGGCTTCAAATTGATTTATTTTATGATGAGCTCCTAAATAAATATCGGTAATTCCCAACCCTTCTAATCGGGTACGAACTCCATCATTGGTTCCCCCAGAAATAACACAAACGTTAAAGCCTGCGTTAACAGCTGATTTTAAGGCATAACCATCTTTAATATTCATATTTCTAATCATTTCTCCATCTGGAAAAATAGTTACTAAACCATTTGTTAAAACCCCATCAACGTCAAAAATAAAGGTGGTAATTTGAGGCAGTATTTCTTTATAGCTTTTTTCCATGAAATTGTAAGATAGAATTAGTTAGTAATGTATAAATTTCTTGTTGATTTTTGTTTAATAAAACGGTATGTTTTTCGATAGTTTTAGTGTCATTTCTAATTGCAGGTCCAGTTTGTGCCTCAAACGGCGTTAAGGTATTAATTTTTGAAGCGGTTTCAATGATCAACGGCTTTAAAATCTCGAATGAAATGTTATTTTTAGTGCAAATTTCATTTCCAATATGGTATAAATGATTCACAAAATTATTCACAAATACAGCTGCTACATGAATATTTTTACGTTGTTCTTCATTAATTCGAATGCAATAATTTGAAATTGATTTTGCAATTATTTCAAGTAAGAGCGTATCTTTTTCATTAGTAGCTTCAATACAAATTGGAATTTTAGAAAAATTTACTTTTTTTTCTTTTGAAAATGTCTGTATTGGATAAAAGACACCCTTTCTAGATAAATTGGTGAGATCTTTTAAACTTACGCTTCCTGATGTATGTACAACTAATGAATTTGGATTTTTTATGTTTGATGAAACTTCAGAAATAGAATTGTCTGAAACTGCTATAATATATACTTCTGCTTTTAAAAGTTGATTTAAATTATTGGTTATAGAAGTTTTAGATTTTAAATAATTAATTTTTTCAATACTTCTATTATAAACTTGGACAATAGAAACAACATTGCTTTTTAACAGTTGATTTGTTAAATGAAAAGCAACATTTCCACCACCAATAATTACTACTTTTATCATAACACGAAGATACTTGAAATGAATTACAAAAAAAATTCCGTCTTTAAAAAAAGACGGAATTTAATATATAATAAATATCTGAGTGTTTAGTTTATTCTCTAATTGCAGCTTGTGCAGCAGCTAAACGAGCGATTGGCACTCTAAACGGAGAACAACTCACGTAATTCATTCCAACTCTATGACAGAATTCAACTGAACTTGGTTCACCACCGTGCTCACCACAAATACCAATTTTAAGTTTTGCATTTGTTGAACGGCCTTTTGTAACTCCCATATCAATTAATTGACCAATACCTTCTTGATCTAAAACTTGGAATGGATCTGCTTTTAAAATTCCTTTTTCGATGTAAATTGGTAAGAATTTACCAGCATCATCTCTAGAATAACCAAAGCCCATTTGAGTCAAATCGTTTGTTCCAAAAGAGAAAAATTCAGCAACTTCAGCAATTTGATTTGCAACTAAACAAGCTCTTGGAATTTCAATCATGGTACCAACTAAATAGTCAATAGTTTCGCCTTTTTCAGCAAATACTTCATTGATAACACCTCTTACAATCTCTTCTTGTAATTTAAACTCTTGAACAGTACCAATAAGTGGAATCATTATTTCAGGGAATGTTTTTACACCCTCTGCCTTTAATTCTAATGCAGCCTCAATAATTGCTCTTGCTTGCATTTCAGTAATTTCAGGATATGTATTTCCTAATCTACAACCTCTATGACCTAACATAGGATTAAATTCGTGTAAATCTTCTACTTTTTGTTTGATTGCTTCCACAGAAATTCCCATTTCAGCAGCCATTTCTTTTTGGTTTTCTTCTTCATGAGGCACAAATTCGTGTAATGGTGGATCCAATAAACGAACTGTTACAGGTAAACCTGCCATTGCGCCAAATACATCTTTAAAATCTTTACGTTGAATTGGTAATAATTTAGCCAAAGCTTCTCTTCTTCCAGCTTCATCATCTGCTAAAATCATTTCACGCATACGTACTAAACGTTCACCTTCAAAGAACATGTGTTCTGTACGACAAAGACCAATTCCTTCGGCACCAAATTTAACGGCAACTTTACATTCTCTTTCGGTTTCAGCATTTGTTCTAACACCAAGTGTTCTGTATTTATCTGCAAGTTTCATAATGTTACCAAAGTCGCCACTTAATTCAGCATCTTTAGTTCCAATTTTTCCTTCGTAAACTTCACCTGTTGAACCATTTAATGAAATCCAGTCACCTTCTCTGAATTCTTTTCCTTCAATGGTCATTACTCTAGTTTTATAATTGATTTTTACAGCTCCAGCTCCAGAAACACAACATTTACCCATTCCTCTTGCAACAACAGCCGCGTGAGATGTCATACCTCCACGAGCAGTTAAAATACCTTTTGCAATGTTCATACCTTCTAAATCTTCAGGAGATGTTTCAACACGCACTAAAATGGAAACAGGATAATTATGAGCTTCATCAGCAAAGAAAACAATTTGTCCGGTTGCTGCACCTGGAGATGCTGGCAATCCTTTTGCTAATACTTTAGCAGCTTTAATCGCTTCACCATCAAAAACAGGATGTAAAAGTTCATCTAATTTTGCAGGATCTTGCATCATAATTGCTTTTTTCTCATCAACTCTTCCTTCTGTTAATAAGTCCATTGCAATTTTTACCATTGCAGCAGCAGTACGTTTACCATTACGAGTTTGTAACATCCAAAGTTTTCCTTCTTGAATGGTAAACTCTAAATCTTGCATATCATTATAATGTCTATCAAGTCTATTTTGAGTTGCATTTAATTCTTGATAAATTACGGGCATTAATTCTTCTAACGAAGGATAATTAGCTTTTCTATCTTCTTCAGTTACACCAGCTAAAACAGCCCATTTTTTTGAACCTTCTAACGTAATTTGTTGTGGAGTTCTAACACCAGAAACAACATCTTCACCTTGTGCATTTATTAAATATTCACCATTAAAAACGTCTTCCCCAGTGGCAGCATCTCTTGTAAAAGCAACACCAGTTCCTGAATTAGAACCCATATTACCATATACCATTGCTTGTACGTTTACAGCAGTTCCCCAATCTGAAGGGTAACCATTCATATTTCTATAGTAAACAGCTCTATCTCCATTCCAGCTATTAAATACTGCAATTACAGATGACCAAAGTTGATCCCAAGGATTTTCTGGAAAAGGTTTTCCCGTTTGTGATACACAAGCAGTTTTAAAGTCTTTTACCATTTGTTTTAAATCAGCAACTTCTAAATCAGTATCTAATTCAACACCTTTTGTTTCTTTTGCTTTATCAATAATTTCTTCAAATGGATCGTGGTCATCTTTTGATAAGGCACCAACACCTAAAACAACACCACCAAACATTTGTACAAAACGACGGTAAGAATCCCATGCAAAACGAGCATTTCCTGTTTTTGCAATTAAACCTTCAACAGAATTATCGTTCATACCTAAGTTAAGAACTGTATCCATCATACCTGGCATAGAAACTCTCGCTCCAGAACGGACAGAAAGTAAACAAGGGTTTTCATTATCACCAAATTTAGTTCCCATAATACTTTCTACATTGGCAACTGCAGCTTCAACTTCTTCTTTTAATAAAGCAACAACAGCCTCTTTACCTAATTTATTATATTCAGTACATGTATCTGTAGTTATTGTAAATCCTGGAGGAACTGGGATACCTATTAAACACATTTCGGCAAGGTTAGCACCTTTACCTCCAATAAGGTTTTTCATAGTTTTATCTCCATCAGTAGTACTACCACCAAATTTGTAAACTCTTTTGACTTTTTGTAAGTTATCCATTATAATATGTAATTTATGTTAATTTTTAATTTTTATAGTTTGCAAAGATAAGAATTTTGTATTTAAATCATTATGACTAATATCATTAGATTCGGAGTTTTGGGCTGTATAATTAAAAAGTTACGAAAACGAAATAGTGTTTATTTTAGACCTAAAATTAAATAAAATTGAGCCTTAACAATGAGTTCCATATTTTAGTTTCATTTTTTAAAATACCTTTCAGTTCAATGTAATTCTGTTAAAGTTTATGTAACGGAATTTTAAAATTCAATAGTTAACAAATCACCTGTGAGTTGTAATAATTTTAATTCAGCATTTTTCGCATCATATTTAGCTTCGTTCACATTGGATTGGGCATTTAATAAGTTAATTTGAGCTTGTCTAAATTCGATGGATGTTATTTGTCCTAATTTAAATTGCTCTTCTGTTCTCTGGAAATTACGAATGTTTGTTTCAACATTTTTCTCTTCTGATTTTAGAACGAACAAAGCATTGTTATACAACTCTAATGAATTAGCTAAAGTGCGCTCTAATTCATTTTCGAGTTGTTCTTTTTGAATTTCTACATTGTCTAAAATAATTTTTGAATTTTGAATCCTTGTTTTGGTAGTTCCACCATCAAAAATATTCCAGCTTAAGTTTAGACCAGCGTTGAGCCCTTTTGAAAGTTGATTTGCATAGTTAAAAGTTGCATCGTTATCGTATTTGTTGATACCATAAGAACTCGATAAACTTAATGTAGGCAACAAATCAGATTCATTAATTTTTAAATCGAAGGCACTAATTTCAATATTTTTTTGTGCTTTTTGAAGGTTCGTATTTTGGATTTTTGCCTTTTTTAAAAGGGTAGTGTAATTGAATAAAAATTTAAAATCAACAGCAGTTTCAACCAAAAAAGGACTTGAAACATTTCTTCCTAAAAATAAATTTAGATCTCGTTTTGAATTTGATAATTGACGTTCAGAAGTGATAACCCTTATGCTATCATTATTTACATCAACTTCGGCATTTAAAACCTGTAATTTGGTGTTTTGACCATATTCAAAAGCAATTTTAGAACGCTCTAATCGCTGTTTGGAAATAGCAAGAGATTGTTTTAAATTAGAATTGTTTTCAGTAAGGCGTGCTACCTCAAAATACACAGTAAAAATTTGTAACAAGGAATTTTCAATAATTGTTTTGGTCTCGAGCTCTGTTAAATTATAGTTTTCTTTTAATTTTTTATAATTATAAGATCTTCCAAAACCATCAAACAATGTATAATTGGCAGAAATTGAAGCGTTGTATAATTTGCTTTCAGCATTATTTATTTCAGATGAAACATTAGATTGTGTTGTAAATTCAGAATTATTATTATTGTACGTGGCTCCAGCATTGGCAGAAATTCTTGGTAAAAAACCGCTATTAAAGATCTCGGCATTATTTTTAGAAATCTCAACATTATTTTTTGCTATTTTAATACCATAGTTATTTTCTAAAGCCAAATCAACTGCCATTTGTTTAGTTAAAAGTTGTTGCCCAAAACTAGTTGCAAAAGTTGCAATTAGTACAAAAATTGTTGTTATATATTTATTCATTATTTTCACTTTTTATTTCAATAATTGCTCTTTCAACTTCTTCTCTAGTAACTTTTTTACCTGTTATTAGCCATTTAATAAATACTTTAAGAGAATTTGAAACAGATAACATTAAAGGCAACATAACCAATGTTAAAACCGTTGCAATGGCAATACCATACGAAATGGAAATAGCCATGGGTTTTAAAAACTGGGCTTGCCTGCTTTTTTCTAGTAATAACGGAGCTAAACCTGCAATTGTAGTTAGTGTTGTTAATAAAATGGCTCTAAATCTTGATACAGAAGCTTGTATTAGCGCTTCATCATATTTCATACCTTTTTTTAAGTAACCATTAAACTTTTCAATAAGCACAAGTCCATCATTTACCATAATTCCTAATAAAGCTATAATACCTAGCCAAGAAAGTATATTTATTGGAAAATCATGTACCCAATGTCCAAAAATAACACCAATTAAACTAAATGGAATCATTAATAAAAGTAGGATTGGTTGCTCATAAGATCTAAATGTAAAAGCAATTACAATATAAATAAGAGCTAAAATAATGAATCCAACTTTTTTAAATGAATCAACTGTTTTATTCGCTTCTCTATTCTGACCTTCATAAGCCGCTGAAACTGTTGGATATTTAGAAGTAATCTCAGGCATCACATTTGTTTTAATATCATCTAAAATATCAGTAGCACTTTCCCCTGGAGATTTCATATCTGCAGTTACTTGAATTTCACGCTTACTGCTTAAATGATTTATGACTACATCACCTCGTTTAATTTCATACGTAGCAATTTCAGATAATGGAACGTTTTCGTTTGAAGGAGTGGTAATCCACATATCATTCAAGTCTTTAATAGATGATCTGTCTTCTTTTTTATAGCGCACCCAAACTTTAATTTCATCTTGTCCGCGCTGAAAACGTTGTGTTTGTACACCAAAAAATCCTGAACGGACTTGGTTCATAACGGTTTGTAAATTTAATCCCAATAAATACGCGTTGTCTTTTAATTTAATCTGAATTTCTTTAATACCAGCAGGATCATTATCAGCAATATCTTTTAATAGTGAGTTTTTCGCTAAAAGCTCTTTTAATTCAACTTTTGCAGCTTTCAATTCTTCAATATTATTTCCCAACAAAGAAACAGCAACAGGGCTTCCACCAAAATTTCCTCCTGAACCAAATGTTAAACTTTCAACACCATTTACAATGCCAATTTTTTCGCGAATTGCATTTGTTATTTCAGGTGAAGAGAAATCTCGAGCCTCTCCTGGAAGTAAGTTTACGGTTAAACTACCAATTGAAGTTCCAGGGCCAATTCTTTTAATTACATTTTCAACTACTGAAATGTTTCCAGTTTGTTTTTTAGTAAATTCATCATTTATTTCCCATACGGCACCTTCAATTTTTGAAATAATAGAATCGGTAATCATTTCATTAGTTCCTTGAAGCATTTTTAAATCTATGCTAACTCGATCACTGGCAATAGAAGGGAAAAATGAAGTTTTAACAATCCCTCCTCCAAGGGCTCCAAAGCTTAAAATTAATAGGGTAATAGGAATGGCAAATCCAAATAATTTATGTTTTAAAAAAAACCGTAAATAAGGGGCATAAAAATTATCTCTAAAATAGAAGAGCCCTTTTTCAGCCTTTTGGTTTACATTAAAAAAGAAGGTATTTAATTTATTTCTCTTTTTTTCTTTTCTTTCTAAAGCTTTTGAATGTGCAATGTGAGCAGGTAAAATAATTAATGCTTCAATTAATGAGACAGTCAATGTTAAAATTACAACTAATGATACTTGACTAAAGAAGTTTCCAATTCTTCCTTCTAGAAAGAAAAATGTAGAAAAAGCAATAATGGTAGTTAATATTGCTGAAACTATTGGAGGTATTACCTCCAATGTGCCATCAATTGCAGCTTGTATTGGTGTTTTTCCTTTTTCATAATGATGATAAATATTTTCACCAATTACAATACCATCATCAACTAAAATACCGATTACGATAATCATACCAAACAATGAAAGCACATTTATGGTTACACCTAAATTGGCAGCAAAAATAAACATACCAAAAAATGCGATTGGAATACCAAATGCAACCCAAAAAGCTAAACGAATATTTAAGAATAATGCCAAGAAAAATAGCACTAATAATATTCCCATTCCGGCATTTTTTATTAATAATTCTGTACGTTGTTTTAGTGCAATTGAATTATCACTTGAGATATCTATTTGAACATTATCTTGTTGTTGATTAAACGTTTTAATGTATTCTTTTACATTATCTGCAGTGGAAAGTAAATCTTCGCTATTGGTGTTGCTTATATTAATGTTTATAGCATTTTTTCCGTTAAAATATAGTCTATCTGGGTTTTCTGACCAAGTGTCAGAAACATCAGCAATGTCACGAAGTCTAATTATATTTCCCCCAGCATCAGCTCTTACCACTAAATTTAAAAGCTCATTACCAAAATAATTTTTGTTTCTAGCTCTTATTAAATAATCTTCATCATCGGTTTTAATATTTCCACCTGAAATCAATAAATTAGTTTTACTTATTGCGTTAGAAACCTCAGTAAAAGATAAATTATACGCACGTAAATCGTTTTCTCGTACTGCAATTTCAATTTCTTGGTCTGGAAAACCAGAAAGTCTTACCTGTGAAATTCCATCAACACTTCTTAAATCGTTTTCAATGGTTTTTGCGTATTGTTTTAACGTTGCTAATGGAATGTTATCACCACTAACCGTAAAACTTATAGTTTGATTTACTGTTTCAATTTTAGCTATTATAGGAGGCTCCATTCCAGAAGGAAAAGAAGGAACTCGATCAACAGCATTTTTAACATCTGCTAAAACAACATCAATATTTTTTCCTTTTAATGTTTCAATATTTATAATGGCTGAGTTTTCTCTAGAAACTGATGTAACACGGTCAATACCAACAATTCCTTTTAAATTATCTTCAATTTTCAGTACAATTCCTTCTTCCATTTCTTCAGGAGAAGCACCAGGATAGTTTAAACTTATAGAAATGTTTTGTGAATCGGTTAAAGGAAAATAGGACGATTTCATGGATAAGTAACCCGCTAAACCAAAACCAAAAAATGCCAATATAAATATATTTACTGCAACTGGAAATTTTATAAAATAAGATATTACTTTTTCCATCATTGTTTTTTATTTTCAGTTGAAATTTTAACAAGCATACCTTTATGAGAACCAGGAACAGGTTTAGATAAAAGTATTGTTCCGTTTGCTAAACCCTTAATAATAACCGATTTCTCATTTTCAAAAATAAGATTCACGGTTACTAAATCTAAAACGGAATCTTTAACAATGTATAATTTAGAGTTTTCAATCAACAAATTTCTTGAAACTTCAAATGCGTTTTCTTCAGCTTTTGCTTGTAAGGCAATTTCAACATATTGACCTTCTTTTAAATCTTTTCCACTAACTTGAATAAAAGCTTTTATAGTTTGAGTGGAAGCATCTACTTTCCCATTTATTCTAATTACTTTTCCAGTCCAAGTTTTGGTTTTTTCTAAATTGTATAGTTCAACTTGTTTTCCAACTTGTAATAAATCTCTAAATTCAGATTTTACAGAAACACCTATTTCATAAACCGAAGGATCTATAAATTCACCTAATTTTTGTCCAACTCTTATTAATGTACCTGGATTCACTAAGGCTTCAGTTAGTATTCCACTAAAAGGAACTCTTAAATTATGTTTATTTAATTTAACTTCTAGGTTTTTAACATTGTAGTAAACTGTATTTATACCACGCCCTGAGATAAAAAACTTTTCCTTTTCTGAAGTTGTTTCTGGTAATTTTTGAAGACTTTTATTGCTATTAAAATTTTGAAGATAATTTTGCCATTTTTGATATTCAGATGGAAAATCTAATCGAATATCTGGCATAACAGCTGTAATTGCATTGAATAAATTACTTTTTTGAGCTTGTAAATTAGCATAAAACTCGTCGCTATTAATTTTAATAATAGTTTCACCTTTATTGTAAGATGTTCCTTGTTTAAACTCTTTTGATGTGGGTTCTAATATTCCTTGAACTTCAGCATACAATTCAATTTTATTTTTAGCGACTAAATTACCGTTTGTAGTTATAACTAAAGGAATAGATGTGTTATTTACAATTTCAGTAAAAACTGTCTTTACAATTTTATCAGTTTTTGGTTTTGGTTTATTCTTGTTATCTATCAAGTATTTGGCAATAAATAAAGATCCTCCAACAAGGACAATTGATAAAATTATTATTATATATTTTCTCATAATGGTTAAGTGTAGCTATTTTATTTTGAAGTATTTAAATTATCTTGAATTTTTGTTAGTGTGAGTATTAATTGTTGGACTTCTTCATTTGAAATATTTTTTTGAAGTGATTTAAAACTATTCAGCATTAAAGTTTTTGAATCTTCAAATAAGTTTTTACCAGCGGATGTTACAAATATTAAATTTTTCCTAGCATCTGATTTAGAATGTATTCTTTTAACCAAATTCTTTTTTTCCATACAATTAATTAAACGTGTAAGTGATGCTTTGTTTCTCTCGGTTAAAAAAGCTAAGTCATTTTGAATTATACCATTATTATTTTCGTGTAGAATTTTTAGCACAACCCATTGCTCTTTTGTAACTTTAAAATTGTGCTTAATTAAAACCTCAGAAATGTACGAACTCATCATTTTGGCAGTTTTTCCAATCCAAGGTGCTAAAGTTTCATTAAAGTCGGTATTGCTAGTCAAAATTTTTACTAATGGTTATAATTTTTACAAATATAGAATTGTTAATTATAGTTGCATATGCAACTAAGTTAAAATTTGATTAAAGTTTATATTATTTTAGCTAACACCTTTTTAACTAAAAAATCCAACATTAACGTTGGATTTTTATAAAAATTTATTTTGAAATATTTTTTTTCTATGCTAAGCAAGTAGTAATATTAACATTTGTGCCACAAAAATCCTTGTAATTGTGACCAATGGATATACGGTTGCATATGTTTGAATTGGGATATCACTATCTAAATAAGATGTGCTGAATGAAAGTGCCGCAGGATCTGTATAGGTACCACTCATTAATCCAGATAATTGTAAAAAGTTCAATTTCATAAATATTTTTGCAATTAAAATCATAATTATTAAAGGAATAAAAGTAATTGCAGAACCATACAATATCCACAACCATCCATTGTATTCAATAAAATTTGCATAGAATTTTTCGCCGGCGTGTACCCCTACAGCAGCAAAAAACAAGCAAATTCCTAAATCCTTCATAAAGTAGATTGCACCTGTATTTACGTAAGAATGAATAAAGCTTATTCCTCCAAATCGGCTAATTAATAAAGCCACAATTAATGGTCCAGCAGCAAACCCTAATTTAATAGGAACAGGTAAAGAAGGAATCATAATTGGAATAGATCCTAAAATAATACCTAAAACTAACCCTCCAAAAATTGATAAAAAATCAGGTTCTAATAATTTTTTTTCAGAATTTCCTATTACTTTTTTGGCTTCATTTATGGCTTCTTCTGTTCCTACTACACGTAAAATATCACCGTAAAACAATTCTAAAGAAGGTCTTGCTAACATTGCTTTACTTGCCCTAAAAACCTGTGTCACTTTTAAATCAAAATTGGTGTATAAATCTAATTCGCTTAATTTTTTATGAGTAGCTTTTTTATTAGTAACATAGATATTAGTGTATTGAATATCCTTATCAGATTCAATTAATAAATCTTTAGAAATTCTTCCTGTTTTTTCAATAAATCCGTTAACATCAGGGTCTAAGCCAACAACCATAATAACATCATTTTCACGAAGTATTTTATCTAAACTTGGTGAAAAAACAGTATCTGATTGACTATGTTTAATTCTAGAAATTACCACTTCGTGACCACTTTCTTTTATAACATCACCCAGAGATTTTCCAATAACAGAAGGATTAGTAATTCTGCATTTTTTATAAACCGGCGGAAATTCACGATTAATTTTTAACAACCTAAATTTACGTAACTCTAATTCTGGATTTACCTTTAATATTATTTTTGAAAAAATAATGATTCCAATAATACCAAAAACACCAAGAGGATATGTAATTGCGTAACCAATTGCTGGGTCATCAAACATTTTAGTTGGGAATTGATTTTGAATCTCAGCCAATGTGCTTTTAGCAGCTCCAAGACCAGGTGTATTTGTTACAGCACCAGACATAATACCCACTAAATTTTCGATTCCTAAACCTGTAGATTTGTATAATAAAAACGTAATTACACCACCTAAAATTACAGTTGATACAGCCAAAATATTTAAACGCAGTCCTTCTTTTCTAAAAGAGGAGAAAAAGGAGGGACCTACTTGAATACCAATTCCATAAACAAACAAAATCAACCCTAGATCTCTAATAAAATCAAGTATTTCGCCTTGAATTCTATAGCCCCAATGTCCAAATAAAAGACCAACAAACATAACGGCCGAAACCCCAAAAGAAATTTTACCCAGCTTCAATCTTCCTACAAATACACCAGCAGCAATAACTAACATTATAACCACAATAGATTGAACTACATCGGGATTTTCTGCAGGTAATATTAATCTGTGTAACCAATCAAACATATTTTGTTTTTTAAATTCAAGTGCAAAATTAAATAGTAATTACAACAACACACTTTTTTTTATTCAAAATTTACGAAATCGATTTCAATTTTTTGTAATTTTTTTTATAAAAAAATATAATAAAAAGTACTTAACGTAAATTGATTTTGTAAACTTTAAAAGGTTTAAAGCTATCTTATTTTAGAAAATTGTAGAAGTTATTTTGAATGGTTTAATTGAACTATTTCAATATATGAAAAAAGAAATTGATTACTGTCTTTTTAGAAGGGATTATACCAATTTTAAAATCACAAAAAAAAGAGATTGGTGGGGTTACAATCTCTTTTTTTTTTTGGAAAAATTAGGCTAAACTATTGGAGCAATACGTTTGATTGCGTAATAGGGTTTGATAGGATATCAATTACTTTTGGATTATTGCCATATTCAAAATTTATCAATTTTGGTAAATTTTTGATTGACACATTAATTTTTCCAACTAATCTATTGTCGTTTAATAATAGGGTTTCAAGTTTAGAAAGTTTATTTAATTCGGTTGGAATTTCACCTTCAAATAAATTATTTGATAATGAAAGCTCTTTTAGGTTACTTAAATCTCCTATTTGAGCAGGAATAAAGCCTGACATTGAATTGTCGAAAAAGCTTATAACTTTTATATTTTTTAAATTTGAAATATCAGATGAAAGCATTCCAGATAAAGAATTACTACTTAAATGTAAAACTTCAAGGTTTACCAAAGAATATAGTGAGTTTGGTATATTTCCACTAATGAAATTATTAAATAGAACTAATTCTTTTAAATGAGTTAATGCACCAATATTTGAAGGAATAGTACCTTTTAATTGATTCATAAATAATTGAATAATTTCTAAAGAATTAATTGTAGCAATTTCTGAAGGAATTTTTCCATTAATTTTATTAAAACTTAAATTTAGTATTTTTAACGATTTTAAATTGCCTATTGAAGAAGGAATAGTTCCTTCTAGGTTATTCATATTTAAATTAAGTTCAGTTACATTATTATTTGTAACGGTAACACCGTGCCAAGTAGTAATATCATTTTCTAAATTCCAAGAAGTATTCCATTTTTCACCATTTGTTGAATCATACAAATCAATTAAGGCATTTTTTTCTGAATCTGAAACTTGAGAATAAGAAAACGGAATGATTGCTAATAAAAATAAAATTGTTAGGGCTATTTTTTTCATAATCTTGGGGACTTAAATTGTTAATTTCCTCTAAATGTTTAGTAAAAGTAAAAAATATATTTTAAACCACCAAATAAATTTTACCATTTATTGCTTTTAACATACCGTTTATTTATAAAAATGACATTTTTTAGCCTAAAACAGGCAAAAATCACCCTTTTATTAACTTAATATATTTACCATTTGTTAATATAAATAAACTATTTATTTGTAATTATGATGGTTTATAAATGTCATTTATAGGTGAAAACGATATTTTTTTAAATAAAATTGATAAATAACTATCGTATAGATACCTTAACCCGTTGTGCATTTATAAAAACAGGAATAAAAGTTGTTCATTGACTATATAAAGTCGTATATTTATTTGTATATCAAGCAATTAAATATATGAACAACTTTAAATCAAATTACGACAAAATTTTAGAAATATTAAAA
>NZ_JAUYUD010000050.1 GCF_030692605.1 Lutibacter sp. | reverse complement strand
TTTTAATTGGATAAATGAAAAAACTCAAATCCAAAATGCAAGTAAAGTCAGGTCGTTTAAAGGTTTAATTGTACATATATTTGGAAAACTTGCTGCTTGTTTTTTAAAGCCAATTGTTAACCCTTAATTCGCATTAATAATAAATAAAAAGTCAAAACCCATACTCATTCCAGCAGAAGTTTTAGCTAAAGCATTCCAAGAATTTAGGATTGCTTCAGATTTCGACAAGTCTTTAGCGAATTCAAATGATATTATTCCAGAAGGAGCTTCAGTATTTTTTAAAGGAGCGTCAAAATAGCGCATGGTTAAAAACATAATAATCAAAGAAACAAGCAATATGATTGTTAGTTTTTTTTCTGAAGGTTTTGAAATATTTTGAAAAGGAGAAATAAACATATTTTAAGTTGTTTAACAGATGATTTTTAGATTTAGGGAGTCCGTTTAAATTTCAGGTTTTTTTCTGAACACTTTTTTATAGGCTATTTTTTTCTTTTTCTCTAATCGCTTTTCAATGCTCGATTTTGTTGGTTTCGATTTTTTTCTTTTTTTAGGAACTTTTAATCCTTCTACAATAATGTTTAAAAAACGAGAAATAGCAATTTCTTTATTTTTATGCTGACTTCTACTTTCATCACAAGTTAAAATTAACACGTTTTCTTTAGTAAGTTTTGAACTTAAATTTTTGAATAGTAGTTGTTTTTCTTCATCATTTAGTTCATTTGAATTTTGAAGGTTAAATGTTAATTCTACTTTTGATGAAACTTTATTAACGTGCTGACCTCCAGAACCACTACTTCGAATAAATTTAAAACCAAGTTCCTTTAATAGGTTTTCAATAATCATTATAACCAATATTAGAATCCGTTTGTTGATGGTGTAAAAAATGTAAATCGATGTCGCCTAAATTTTTTGAAAAGCTTATTAAATTGGTTTTTTCCTTCAAAATTTTATCAATTTCAAAAACGGCATTTTCAAATCTTGTTTCTTTATTTCCTCGCAATAAAATATAAGGCCTGTTGTATTTTTTTAACGTATTTTCAAATGCATTAAACATTTTTAATCGTAAACCTGGCCTATCTCTTAAATCATCTTCTTCCCAAGGAGTATCGATGTAGGTGAGTAAATATAAATCGTAGGTATTTTTAACGGCAGCTTTCTCTAATTCTGGCTCTACAAAACCACCATAATATTCTTCAGAATACACTTTAGTTTCTAATAAATCGGTATCACAAATTAGAATTTTATCAGCTTTCCTTGCTAAGTCATTTTCCAATTTCATTTGCCCAATAGCAATAGGGATTAAATCGGAATGTTCACACGTTTTTCGTTCATTATTCCATTTGGTTTGCAGGTAATCTCTTGCAAATTCAGGAGCCCAAACAGTATTATAATAACGAGCTAGTTGTTTAGAAAGTGTTGTTTTTCCTGTGCTTTCGGGTCCAAATAGAACTACTTTAACGATATTAATTGGCTCTTGTTCAAGTGCTTTTTCCATGACATGTATCCTAAAATTGCTAATACTAAAAATAGGCTATATTGAATTCCTGTAAAACCGTATCCTTTAACAAAGTATAACGGAATTGAAACTATGTTTCCAGCAATCCAAAAAGTCCAATTTTCAATTTTTTTATTGGCCATAAGCCACATTGCGGCAAAAAAGATGCCTGTTGTAAAGGTATCTAAAAATGGTGTAATTTTTCTAAAATCAATTAAATTACCTGAAGTTATATTTGTATAGGCATAATTTACACTTTCAGAAAAGTTTAAATTATTTGGCATTACATTGTAATACCTGTACACCATAATTACAAAAATAGATGTAAATAAAAAGATACCAAAAGCCTTAAATTTATCAAGTGTATTTGTTCTTGATATTGGAATGTGATTTTGTTTATCATCTATAACTTTGCTCCACAAATACCAACCATATAAACTCATAATGGTATAGTAAATATTTATAATTAAATCGCCATACAAATTCCACTGAGCCAATAAATACACATAAATTGCGGTGCTAATAATTCCTGTAGGAAACACCAAAATATTTTCTTTTTTGGCATAAAAAACACTTATTACGCCAAATAAAGCTGCAATCAATTCTAATAAAATGTTTAGGGTTGAAGCGGTTTGATAAGGTTCTGTAAAAAAGTGAATTAATTCATTCAAAAGGTTAGTTTTTAAAGTCTATTTTATTTTCAAAAGCTGTACCCACAACAACAATATCAGCTCCATTTTGGTATGCGTTTTCGAGTTGAATTTTATTTTTAATTCCTCCTCCAACTATTAATGGAATGGAAATATTTTCTTTTACTTTTTTAATTATATCAATATTAACTAGGTTTTTAGCCCCACTTCCAGCTTCTAAATAAATTAGTTTTTTACCTTTATACTCACCTGCAATTGCTGTGTTTACTGCTAATTCAAAATTATTTTGAGAAATAGGTAAGGTATTACTAATTTTTAAAACAGATGAATTTGTTCCTCCATCTATTAAAATATAACCTGTTGGAATAATTTCTAGGGTTGAATTTTTTAAAAAAGGAACTGCTTTTATTTGTTGTTCAATTAAATATTCTGGATTTCTACCAGATAACAACGATAAAAATAAAATGGCATCAGCATGATTAGTTACTTGAGAATAATCGCCTGGAAATAAAACTATAGGAAGGTTTGTATTCTTTTTTAATGTTTCTACAAAAATAGCAGTAACACCATTTTCAACAAAACTTCCACCAACAAAAATGAAATCAGCACTTAATTTAATGATTCTTTCAACGGTCGCAGGGATTTCGTCTAAAGTACACTTATCGGGATCTAATAAAATAGCAAGAAGCTTTTTTTTATTTTTAATGGAAGAGTGTATGTGTTCTAAAATTAATTTATCCATTATTAAAGTTGCTCTATGGCATAAACTAGGGTGAAATTTTCTATTTGTTCAAAATGAATATCGTAATTTTTATCCCAATTTTTCACTTTTATATAACCAGTTGTTTTTTTATCAGCAATTTTAAATGAGTTGATATCAATATCGTTTTTAAATGTTAATCCACCATGAGGATAAATTTTATAAAGTGATTCTTTTGCTCCCCAAATTACAGTAAGTTGTTCAATATAATCATCGTCCTTATGAATAAATCCTCTTTCGAAGTTGACAAATTTGTGTTGGATAATTTTAATTTTTTCTCTTGTTTTTTCAATATCAATTCCAACTGTAAAGTCACTAATTATTATTGCTGAAAAAGTAAATGAATGTGTTATTGAAATACGCTTACCATTTTTTAAGTGAGGTTTTCCGGTATCAGTATAAAATAAATCATAGTCTGTATACCCAGCAGCTTTTAATAAATGGCGAACACTTAAAAATCCACGCCTATGTAATTCAGATTTCATAGAAAGCAATCTTTTTTTACTATTGGCTGAGAGCGCTATATTTTCTGATAAAGCATCAAATGACTCCTCAATTTTCCATATGAAAATTGAAGTATATTTATTTGGTTTAGTAGTTTTAAATAAAGGCATTTAGTTTATCAAATGGATTTTGTACTTTTGCGAAATCTAAAATAACAAAATTTCAGTTATTTTAAATGAACCAACAAATTTAATAATTATGAGTACAGAAACATCAACTTACGTGCAATATAAAGTAAAAGATATAAATCTTGCTGAATGGGGACGTAAGGAAATTCAATTAGCTGAAGCAGAAATGCCAGGGTTAATGAGTTTAAGAGAAGAGTATAAAGGTAAAAAACCTTTAAAAGGAGCAAGAATTGCAGGTTGTTTGCATATGACCATTCAAACAGCTGTTTTAATTGAAACATTAATTGATTTAGGAGCTGAAGTAACTTGGAGTTCTTGTAATATATTTTCAACACAAGATCAGGCTGCTGCGGCAATTGCCGCTACTGGAGTTTCAGTTTATGCTTGGAAAGGGATGAATGAAGAAGAATTTGATTGGTGTATTGAACAAACATTGTTTTTTGGTGAAGATAGAAAACCTTTGAATTTAATTTTAGATGATGGTGGAGATTTAACTAATATGGTTTTAGATAGATATCCTGAATTAGCAGCAGGAATTAATGGTTTATCTGAAGAAACTACTACTGGTGTTCACCGTTTATACGATAGGGTAAAAGCTGGAACATTACCAATGCCTGCAATAAATGTAAATGATTCTGTGACTAAATCTAAATTCGATAATAAATACGGATGTAGAGAAAGTGCGGTAGATGCAATACGTAGAGCAACAGATGTAATGTTAGCTGGAAAACGCGTTGTAGTTTGCGGTTATGGTGATGTTGGAAAGGGTACAGCAGCTTCTTTTAAAGGCGCTGGATCTATTGTGACAGTTACTGAAATTGATCCAATATGTGCGTTACAAGGGGCAATGGATGGTTTTGAAGTAAAAAAATTAAATACCGTTGTTGGTAATGCGGACATTATTATTACTACTACAGGTAATAAGGATATCGTTCAGGAGAAACATTTTTTAAAAATGAAGGATAAAACAATTGTTTGTAATATTGGTCATTTTGATAATGAAATTGATATGGCTTGGTTGAATAAAACCTATGGAATCACCAAAGTTGAAATTAAACCTCAAGTAGATATTTATACAATTGGTGCCAATGAAATTATTATTTTGGCCGAAGGAAGGTTGGTAAACTTAGGTTGCGCAACTGGACATCCAAGTTTTGTTATGAGTAATTCTTTTACAAATCAAACCTTAGCGCAATTGGAACTTTGGAATAACAGAGATGCTTATAAAAACGAAGTTTATATGTTGCCAAAATATTTAGATGAAAAGGTAGCTCGTTTGCATTTAGCAAAAATTGGTGTTGAGTTAGAAACGTTGCGTGAAGATCAAGCTAAATATATTGGTGTTGAAGTTGAGGGACCATACAAACCAGAATATTACAGATATTAGAAATATTAAAATAATATTGAAAAAAGCTTCGTTCCTATTAGGTAGCGAAGCTTTTTTAGTTATTTTTGTAATCTAGTTTAACGGGGATGTAGCTCATCTGGCTAGAGCGCTTGACTGGCAGTCAAGAGGTAGTGGGTTCGACTCCCATCTTCTCCACATTTTTAATCAGGATATTCTTTGTTGTTAGTGCAACTTCTGCTTCAAATTCACCTTTTAAAACCGCTACTTTTCTTAAGCAGTATTCTTAAGTATTTACTTTGCAAGAGTTGTCTTTTAAAATAGACACTTTTCTTAAAATATTTGTCATTTTTTCAAAAAAGTTTCCTTTTTTATTTTATTTACTCTAGAATCTTTTTATTAAATTGCTTCGAATTTTTTAACTGATTTAAGTCATAAAAATAATAGTTGCATTACTATAGTTTTGTTACTAATGCGAATTAAGGGTTAAAAATCACAAGAAAAAAGCAAAAAATTTATGATAAAAAGCAATAAAATATTTGCATAAAAGCCTGATAATCAGTATATTTATAGTGAATTTCAAACATTATAAAAAACATGATTAATC
>NZ_JAUYUD010000049.1 GCF_030692605.1 Lutibacter sp. | reverse complement strand
TTTTAATTGGATAAATGAAAAAACTCAAATCCAAAATGCAAGTAAAGTCAGGTCGTTTAAAGGTTTAATTGTACATATATTTGGAAAACTTGCTGCTTGTTTTTTAAAGCCAATTGTTAACCCTTAATTCGCATTAATAATTAAAAAGTATTGGAAATAAAAAAGATATATTCTACTTTTACACAACCTTTAAGTTCAAGAACAAAAAACAAAAACCTATTTTTTTGTTAAAAAAATAGGTTTAAAATTATCAGTCGTAATACTTGTGTTCATAGAAATTATCGTGGGGACGACAGTTTTTTTCAAGTTATTGCGACTGTTTTAAATAGTAACACTTGTGTTTTAATAAAACAGTTGTAAAATAAATTCTTTACTATACTACCGTTGTGGGGACGACAATTTAAAGATATTTACAACTGTTTTTTTCATGGGGACAACGTACTTCTCAACTTATAATGCGATTCCTGTATGTAACGGCTCTACATATTTGCCATCTTTATTTTTATATTTAAAATATGGCATTAATGTGTTTATATAGATTGTGTTAACACTAAACTTGTTCGTTTTTTTAATATCTTTTCTAATTAAAAACATAATTGTAGGGATTTAAGGTTCTATTTTTGAATAAACATTTGTGTGAAATAATTTCTATCCTTATCATTTTTTTCGGTAGAAATTCCAAAATGAGTATAATTTTCATTTTCAATAATTTTTCTATGTCCTTCACTATTCAGCCAGGCGTTAACGACACCTTCGGCGGAACTAAAACCATAGGCTACATTTTCTCCAACGCTTATTGCTTTGGCATTTTCGACCAAATTTTCGTTTCTAGAAGCAAAATTATCATGACTTACTTTTCCCGTTGATACCATATATGAAGTATGTGTAAGAGCAACAGAAGAAATAATATTCAACACTTCCAATCTATTTAAACCTTTGGAAGCTCTATAATTATTAATCAATTCAAAAATATCAAGTTCGATATTAGAATATGTCTGCTTTGTTTCATTTATTTTTTCAAAATAAATTCCATCATCTTCGGGTGCGCATGAAGTTAACAAAATACTTACAAACACAAATAAGGCTAGTTTTGGGGTAAAGGGTTTCATTGTTTGGGGTTATTTTGGGGTTATACTTTTAAAAAACTATATATAAAATACAGCCGCAACAAAAATCTCGTGCATACCGTTGTGGGAAAGGTGGCAGAAATAATTGATTTGCGGCTGATTTCATGATGCGTTTTTTATTTACTAATTTTAAAACCCTCATTTTAAAATTTGATAAACTAAAAACGTCTTTATTTTCAAATGCATAAGGGCTAGTTTTGCTTTGAAATAACCTATCAAAAAAATTGATAGATGTAGGAAGACAAATAATTGGGGTAATTATTGTATTCATTTTGGGGTTTTGGGGTTTTGGGGTTGATTTATTTATTCTTGTTAATTTCTTTTTAAAGAAGAGGTAGAATCAAGGTTCTTACTAACCATCTAACCATTGAAAAGCATTTTCGAATTGCTCTAAATAAGTATGTGATTACGGTGAAACTACCTCTATAGGGTTGATTTATTTTTACTTTTACTCTTTCATTTTAATTCTAATTTAATTCTTACTTTAATTCTTACTTTAATTTTTGAACGTATTCTATAAAAATTAGGGGTTTAAATTTTTATAGAATACTATTCATCTTTGGGGTTGACTTATTTACTCCTTATTTTTTCCAATAATAGATTGAGTGTATTAATTTCCTTTAAACTTAAATTTTGTACAATACCATGTTCAAATGACGTGTGTACTAATTCTATTTCAGATAAAAGAGCTAAACCGGCTTCTGTAATTCTAATCTCAACCATCCTCCTATTATCTTCATTTTGGTTGCGAGTGATTAAACCTTTTAATCGTAGTTTTTCAACTAAACGAGTTGTATTACTATTTTTGCTCACCATCTCGGCCTGTAATTCTAAAAGATTTGCTGGTGCTCCTTCTAATACTCTCAATGAACGTAATACTTGAAATTGTTGAATTGATAATCCATATTGTTTTAAATGATCTGAAAACTTTTCATTCATCCAATTACCTGTATGCAATATATTTTCAATTGTATAATCAGGTAAGTTAAACTCATCCTTTTTATCTATTTTTTTCAACTTCGGGGGGACAACAATTATCTATACTACTTTTGTATAGACAACAAATGTATATACAAATGTTATAATTACCAAATTTTTTTGTTGAAAACTTCAAAACATCTTATAGTATATTATTAGGGGAATCAATTAATCTATAAATAAAATGATACCTATAAATAAAATAAAATGAATTAGCCAAACTATATAAAACCCTTTATTTACAAGGCTTATAGCTTATCAATACCTCTACTACACCCTTTTCTAAAGAAATAATTATTCATTAGTATTATCTTAAAAATAATTAAAAATATCTAATTATTTAATCACAAAAATTGTTAATAACTTTTGTTATTATATGAAAATTAGACTGTTATTTGATCAATTATTCACAAAAATTAGCATTATTTCAAAAAAAAATCGCTTCTTTTTGAGAAGCGATTTAAGATTTTTAAGTACTAAAATTTATCTAAAATCAATTTTTCGCATACGTAAACTAAGTGGTGTAACTTCTAAATATTCATCATCCTTAATATATTCCATACATTCTTCTAATGACAAATCAACTTTTGGTGCAATCTTAACACTATCATCAGTTCCTGATTTACGAACGTTTGTTAATTTTTTACCTTTTATTAAATTAACAGCCATGTCTTCTTGCTTGTTGTTTTCTCCAACCACTTGTCCTTTGTAAATTTCTTGATTTGGATCGATAAAAAACTTACCTCTATCTTGCAATTTATCTATTGAATAGGCCGTTGCTTTTCCTGTTTCTGCAGAAACAATTGCACCATTGTTTGAAGTAGAAATATCTCCTTTATAAGCATCAAAACCACGTAATCTATGATTTATAATAGCTTCTCCTTGCGTAGCTGTTAATATTTTATTACGTAACCCTATTAAACCTCTTGATGGAATATCAAACTCTAAATGCTGTAAATCTCCTTTAGGCTCCATCACCAACATATCTCCCTTTCTAAGGCTAACTAAATTAATAGCTTTACTTGCAGACTCTTCAGGAACATTAATTACCAATATTTCGTACGGCTCACATTTAACACCATCAATTTCTTTTATAATTACTTGGGGACGTCCCACTTGCATTTCATACCCTTCCCTACGCATTGTTT
Organism: Lutibacter sp.; assembly: GCF_030692605.1. Classification (GTDB taxonomy): domain Bacteria; phylum Bacteroidota; class Bacteroidia; order Flavobacteriales; family Flavobacteriaceae; genus Lutibacter. Next base: position 123,708 of record NZ_JAUYUD010000049.1, on the reverse strand, counting down.
CAATTAAAACTGATAAATGAAGAATTCCTCGTCCGAAAACATTAAACTTATCTTCAGTATCGGTATCTTCAACTCTTAATGCTAAATTCTTTTCAGTTTCTTTATACAATCTATCTCGCAAGTGACGAGAAGTAACGTATTTACCTTCTTTACCATAAAAGGGAGAATTGTTAATTGTAAACAACATACTCATAGTAGGTTCGTCTACTTTTAATCTTGGTAATGCTTCAGGATTTTCTAAATCAGCAATTGTATCACCAATTTCAAAATCATCTAAACCTGTTATTGCACAGATATCTCCACTTCTTACTGAATCTACTCTATCCTTTCCTAATCCTTCAAAAGTATGCAATTCTTTTATTCTTACTTTTTTAAAGCTTCCGTCTGCTTTACATAGCATATAATCTTTTCCTTCTAACAATTCACCTCGGTACACTCGTCCAATAGCAATTCTTCCTACAAAAGAAGTAAAATCTAATGAAGTAATTTGCATTTGGGCTGTTCCTTGATAATTAGGAGCTTCAGGAATATTTGCTAATATTGAATCTAAAAGAGGAATAATATTGTCTGTTTCTTCTTTCCAATCATAATTCATCCAACCGTGTTTGGCTGAACCATATATTGTTTTAAATTCTAGTTGTTCTTCTGTTGCGTCTAACGCAAACATTAAATCAAATACTTTTTCATGTACAATATCTGGTGTGCAATTTGGTTTATCAACCTTATTCACCACTAAAATTGGCGTTAACCCAAGTTCCAAAGCTTTTCCTAATACAAAACGAGTTTGAGGCATAGGCCCTTCAAAAGCATCAACTAATAATAAAACCCCATCAGCCATTTTAAGAACACGCTCTACTTCACCTCCAAAATCGGCGTGCCCTGGAGTATCAATTATATTAATTTTTACATCTTTATAGATGATTGATACATTTTTTGATAAAATAGTGATTCCTCTTTCACGTTCTAAATCGTTATTATCTAATAACAAATCTGTACGAACTTTCCTATCATCTAAAATATGAGCTTGATCTATAATTTTGTCTACCAAGGTAGTTTTACCGTGATCGACGTGGGCAATAATGGCAATATTTCTAATTGACTGCATGTTTGTTTTTTTGAGAGGTGCAAAAATAGTCGTTTTATATTTATAATTACTATAAATAAAAAAATAAGATTTAAAATTAACAAATTGAAAATCAATCAAATAAAAAAGAACTGAAATTTCAGCTCTTTTTATAACACTATGTTTACAACTATATTATATTTTTCTACGTTCTCTCTCTCTCTTTAGAAGTTCTAATTCTCTATTTGTTTGCCCAGCAACAGATGTGTTTTCTTCTGCTCGTCTAATTAAATAAGGCATTACATCTCTTACAGGTCCAAATGGCAAATACTTAGCAACGTTAAAACCTTCTTTTGCCAAATTGTAACTAATATGGTCACTCATACCGTACAACTGACCAAACCAAATTCTTTTATTGTTTTTATCCAAATTTTCTTTTTCAATTAAATCCATCAATAAATAAGAACTTTCTTCATTATGAGTGCCTGCAAAAACAGCCATATCGTTAATATTGTTTATCATGTATTTTAGAACATCATTAAACATTTTATCGGTAGCCTCTTTGGTTTCACAAATAGGGTCTTTATAATTCATTTCCTCGGCTCTTTCACGTTCCTTTTCCATATATGCTCCACGAACCAATTTCATACCTACTTTGAATCCTTTTTCTTTTGCTCTTTTATGCAATTCTTGTAAATAAACCATTCTATCCCATCTATATAATTGTAAGGTTCCAAATACAATTACTTTTTCTTTATTGTATTTTTCCATCATTGATTCAATTAAATCATCTGCAGCACCTTGCATCCATGTTTCTTCTGCATCAATTAACAATGGAACATTATTATCAAAAGCTGCTTTACTTACAATATTATATCGCTCTTGTATACGTTTCCATTCATTTTTTTCATGGTCATCTAATTCTTTACCCTCTGTAATTTTTTGATAGATACTTATTTTTCCAAAACCAGTTGGTTTAAATACTGCAAATGGGATGCTAGTTTTTTCTGTCCCAAATTTAATTGTGTTCAATGTTTTTTCCATTGCTAAATCAAACTGCTCTTCTACCTCTTTCCCTTCTGCAGAATAATCTAAAACAGAATGTACATTTTTAGTATACATTTTTTCAATAACAGACATACAGTCCTTTTCGTTAATACCTCCACAAAAATGATCAAAAACGGTGGCTCTAATAATTCCTTCAACAGGTAAGTGTGTTCTTAACGCAAATCTGGTAACCGCTGTGCCAATTTTTACAAGAGGTTCGCGCTTTATCATTTCAAATAAATAATATGCTCTATCTACCTCAGAATTTGACTTTAACGCAAATGCAACTTCGGTATTATTAAATAAGTTTTTCATGGATTAAATAAGTTTCTACAAAGATACTTACAAACCATTTCATTCTTATTTTTTTTCTTCTTATTTTGCACCAAATTTTAACCAAAATGACACCTATTTTATCCAATAATTATTTCATTTTTTTTAATAATGAAGCGTACGAAGCTTTAAATAAATATATTCATTCAAAGCGTCCGTCAATAATTTTTTTATTGGTTGATGAAAACACACATGAACATTGTTTACCTATAGTCTTGCAACAAATTGAAACAAAAACTATTATTGAAATTATTGAAATTGAAGCAGGTGAAAAATTTAAAAACATTGAAACATGTTCTGGAGTATGGAATGCATTAACTGAATTAGGTTGTGATAGAAAAAGTTTAATTATTAATGTAGGAGGTGGTGTAATAACCGACCTTGGAGGATTTGTTGCATCTACCTTTAAAAGAGGAATAGATTTTGTAAATATTCCAACTACTTTATTAAGTATGGTTGATGCCTCTGTAGGGGGTAAAACTGGTATAGATTTGGGTGTTTTAAAAAATCAAATTGGGTTATTTTCTAATCCTGAATTAGTTGTTATAGATCCTCAATTTTTAAAAACCATTTCAAAACGAGAATTAATATCTGGACTAGCAGAAATTATTAAATATGGACTCACCTATGATATTCATATTTGGAATGAAATAATGTCATATAAAGAATTTAATACCAATAATTTAAGTTCATTAATTCATCGTTCAATTGAAATTAAAAATGAAGTTGTTTTAAAAGATCCTAAAGAGGCTGGATTACGCAAAATTTTAAATTTTGGACATACTTTAGGCCACGCCATTGAATCCTATTTTTTAGAAAATGACTTAAAAGATAACTTAACACACGGCGAAGCAATTGCAATTGGAATGATTACTGAAAGCTTCCTATCTATGAAATTGAAAAATTTTGCAGAAGAAAAAGTAGCATTGATAAAAAAAATAATTCTCAATATTTATGGTTCTGTTAATATTTCTAAGGAAGATTATAAACCAATAATGGAATTATTAATTCATGACAAAAAGAATGTAGGTGGTGCTGTTAAATTTGTATTATTAAATGACTTTGAGAAGTTTAATTTAGATTGTGAAGCTAGTAACAAACTAATTATTGAAGCCTTAGATTATTACAACGCTTAACAACAATCTTTTTTTACATTTCTATATACATTTTTATAACTTGGTAAAATATTTTGTAAACTAAAATTCTTTGCTTGATTTAGTGCATTGGTTTTAAAATTCTGTAAACGCTCTTCATCCTCTAAGATAAATAGTGAATTTTGAGCCATTTCATCAATATTACCTACATCACTTAAAAAACCTGTTACTCCTTGAACATTAACTTCAGGTAATCCTCCTGCATTTGTTGATATCACAGGAGTTCTAGCCGCCATTGCTTCCAATGCTGCCAATCCAAAACTTTCCGTTTCAGAGGGCAATAAAAATAAGTCTGAATAACATAATAACTTATTTACATCGTTACTATTTCCTAAAAAAAGAATTTTATCAAAAATATCTAAATCTTTCGCAAGTCCTTCTATATTTTCTTTATCTGGACCTTCACCTACAAGCAACAATTTTGCAGGTATTTTTTGCTGAATTTTATCAAATATTTTAATCACATCCACCGCCCTTTTTACAGGTCTAAGATTACTAATATGAGTTATAATTCGCTCTTCTGGCTTTGCAATAGTATGCCGCAAACATTCCTCAGAATTAATTTCAGGATATTGATTAAAATCAATGAAATTATGTATTACATGAATCTCTTTTTTTATTGAAAATAAACGTAGAGTATCTTGTTTTAAACTTTCAGAGACAGTAGTTACAGCATCAGAATTATTGATGCTAAATTCAACGGCAGTTCTATAATTTGGATGACTTCCAACTAAGGTTATATCGGTGCCATGTAAGGTTGTTACTACTTTTACATCAATGTTCTTTTCCTTTAGCATTTGTTTTGCCATATATGCAGCATAGGCATGTGGAATTGCATAATGTACATGTAAAATTTCAAGATCAAATTCTTCAACAACTTCAACCATTTTACTCGACAATGCAAGTTCATAAGGTTGAAAATGAAATAATGAATATTCTTCTACAAAGACTTCATGAAAATGAATTTGATTTGAAATAAAATCCAGTCTAACTGGCTGCTTATAAGTAATAAAATGTACTTGATGACCTCTTTGAGCAAGTGCCATCCCTAATTCGGTGGCTACCACTCCACTTCCGCCAAATGTTGGATAACAAACTATTCCTATTTTCATTTTTATAATTTAGCAGTTAGTATTTGGTATCAAGTATTTTGTATTAGGCATTTAGTTTTGAGAAATAAGACTTAAGTTTTGTTGATCCATAGTCTTTCAAAATTTATAACCTTTAACTTTTAACTAATTTTTAATAATCTCCTAGTGTTTCTGGATTTTGAGCTAATGCTGATTCTAATTGAGCATCTCCAGGCGCTTTTCCATGCCAAGCATGTGTATTCATCATAAAATCAACACCGTTCCCCATTTCAGTATGTAGTAAAATACAAATTGGTTTCCCTTTTCCTGTTAGTGATTTAGCCTCCATTAAACTTGCTTTAATACTTTCAATATCATTTCCTTTTATAACTTCCAATACAACCCAGCCAAAAGCTTCAAATTTTGCTCTTAAATCGCCCAATGGCATTACCTCATTGGTAGAACCATCAATTTGTTTTTTATTATAATCAACTGTGGCAATCAAATTATCTACTTTTTTACCAGCGGCATACATCATTGATTCCCAGATTTGCCCTTCTTGCAATTCACCATCTCCATGTAAACAATACACTAATTTAGAATCTCCATTTAGTTTTTTAGCTTGAGCAGCACCAATGGCAACACTCATTCCTTGTCCTAAAGACCCAGATGCTATTCTAACACCTGGCAACCCTTCATGCGTAGTTGGGTGCCCTTGCAAACGTGTGTTTAATTTTCTAAAAGTAGCCAATTCACTTACTGGAAAAAATCCACTTCTAGCCAAAACACTATAAAATACAGGTGAAATATGCCCGTTAGAGAGGAAAAATAAATCCTCATTTTTACCATCCATCGAAAAATTAGAATTATAGTCCATTATATCTTGGTACAAAACGGTTAAAAATTCGTTACAACCTAGTGATCCTCCAGGGTGTCCTGATTGTACTGCATGAACCATTCTAATAATATCTCTCCGCACTTGTTGTGCAAAATCTTGTAATTGCTTTGTTGTTGGCATTTTTTGATAATTTATGGGCAAAAGTAAGGTTTTTGAATTTTGAAATCATAGATTATACTATCATTTTATTTCCCGGTTATTAACAATTATTAAGTTTTCTGCTTTTTCTTTTTAGCTGCAGGAAATAATACATTGTTTAAAATTAACCGATAACCCGGTGAAGTAGGATGCAAGTCCAATTCTGTTTTAGCATCGCCTACTCTATGCTGATAATCTTCTGGATCGTGTCCACCATAAAACGTAAATAATCCTTTTCCAAAAACGCCATGAATATATCGGGCCTCTTGGTTTGATTTATTTTCACCCATAACTAAAACATCCGACTTAATTGTACTTCTATCAAAAGAGGTTGTTTGGCCCATAAACCCTTTTACCATTGAGGTATGATTTTGACATAACATGGTAGGAATTGGATCCCATTTAGCGGAATATTCTTGCAAAGAAAAATAGTCTGCAGTTCTTGTAATGTTTCGTTTACGAGTCATATCAATTGAAGAAAATTCGTATTCTTCGGGATTTCTAACTAAAGTAAAATCTTTAAAAGCAAAAGTTTTGGAAAAGTCAATTTTTTCTTGATAATTTATTTCTGAAATATCTCCATCAAACATTGATTCGCAAATATCAACACCTTGAGAAGCCAAAGCTATGTCAAAACTATCTGTTGCTGAACACATTGCAAACATAAAACCACCTCCGGCTACAAAATTTTTAATTTTAATAGCTACTTCTAGTTTTTGTTGAGAAACTTTTGAATATCCTAATTTAGATGCCAGTAATTCAGCTTCTTTTTTCTGCTCAATATACCATGGCGCCATTCTATAAGCTCCATAAAATCTACCATATTGTCCAGTAAAATCTTCGTGGTGCAAATGTAACCACTCATATAAAATTAACTGATCTTCTAAAACTTCTTCATCATAAATTACATCAAAGGGAATTTCTGCATAAGATAAAACCATTGTAACAGCATCATCCCATGGAAGATTTGCTTTAGGTGAATAAACTGCAATCTTTGGTGCTTTTTCTAAATCTACCGCTTCCATATTTTTAGAAGGACTGCTTATTTCTTCTAAGATTTGAAATGCAGCTGTGTCTGAAATAACTTGATAACTTACTCCTCTAATTTTACATTCTCTACGAGTAGGTTCATCATCTTCTAACAAAAAAGATCCACCTTGATAATTAAGGAGCCATTTTGCTTTATTTCCTTTTTGAAGAGACCAATAGGTTATTCCATATGCTTTTAAATGATTTACTTGTGAAACATCATCCATCGGAATTAATATAAAAGAAGCATAGCTAGAAAAGCTACATAAAAAACAAAGTAAATAAATGCTATATTTTATGTGCTTTTCAATTTTAAAATAAGTTTTAAAATGGGCTATCATCTTCATCTAAATTATCTGGTAACCCAAAAGCGTCTCGTGGAATTACATTTGCACTTTGAGGAACTGCATTCATTTTTGATTGAAATTCACTTCCGTAATTATCATCCAAGTTAGTAAATTGTGCTAAATGACCTATAAATTTCAACTTAATATTATCTAAGCCTCCATTTCTATGTTTTGCAACAATAAATTCAGCTTGTCCTTCACAAGGAGTTCGTTCTTCATCATCCCATTCTTGATGACCATAATATTCTGGTCTGTATATAAATGAAACAATATCTGCATCTTGTTCAATTGCACCAGATTCACGTAGATCTGAAAGAAGCGGTCTTTTGCTTCCTCCCCTAGTTTCTACAGCACGTGAAAGTTGAGAAAGTGCAATAACTGGAATTGCCAACTCTTTTGCCAAGGCTTTTAAGTTTCTCGAAATAGTAGAAATTTCTTGCTCCCTGTTACCACCTCCTTTTTGGGAAGTTCCAGCAGTCATTAACTGTAAATAATCAATTACCACTACTTTTATACCATATTGGGATGCTAACCTTCTTGCTTTTGCTCTTAAATCAAAAATAGAAAGTGATGGTGAATCATCAATATATATAGGCGCATTTGATAAATTCTTCACCTTTACATTCAACTGCTCCCATTCGTGTCGTTCTAAATTTCCTTTTCTTAATTTACTTGAAGAAATTCCTGTTTCACTCGAAATCATACGAGTAATAAGCTGAACTGAAGACATCTCTAAAGAAAAAATAGCCACAGGAATATCAAAATCTATCGCCATATTTTTTGCCATAGACATTACAAACGCAGTTTTACCCATACCTGGACGAGCTGCCAAAATAATTAAATCTGAAGGTTGCCATCCTGATGTTAATTCGTCTAACCGTGTAAATCCTGTTGGAACTCCACTCATTCCTTTTTTATTGGCAATTTCTTGAATTTTTTTAATAGCCTGACTAACAAGACCTTGTGCATCTTCTGAACCCTTCTTTAAGTTTCCTTGTGTAACTTCAAATAATTTGGTTTCAGCATTATCTAACAAATCAAATACATCTACCGTTTCATCATACGCTTCTTCAATAATTTCAGATGAAATAGAAATTAATTTACGTTGAATGTATTTTTGTAGAATAATTCGAGCGTGAAATTCAATATGAGCAGATGAAGCAACTTTTTGAGTTAAACCAACCAAATAAAAATCGCCTCCAACTGCATCTAAATTCTCTGATTTTCTTAAATGATTAGATACCGTAAGTAAATCTATCGGTTGTGAATTTTGAAACAAATCAAAAATCGCCTGATAAATTAGCTGATTTGATTTTTTATAAAACGCATCGGAGTGTAAAATATCAATAATATCATCTACTCCTTTCTTATCAATCAGCATAGCCCCTAAAACAGCCTCCTCTAAATCAATAGCTTGCGGTGGAATTTTACCTTTTTCCAAGTTAATTACAGAAGTTCTTTTGGTGCTAATGGATTGTACGGATTGTAAATTTTTCACTCGATGATATTTTTTTTTTAATATTTTTTAAAGGATTTTCAACTAAAGCAAATGTAAATTTTAATAGCCAATATGAGCTATTTTTTCGATTTTATTTTTCACAATTGTTGTTAATAAGTGGCTAAAATGTTAACAACTAATTTTTTAAATTTTCAAACGAATAAAATTGTTAAATTTGATTTATGAAGCATCAAAAAATCTTTAAAATTTTGACCTTAATTTTGATTATGCAATGGGCATTTATCAAATTAATTTCTCAATTTCCTACTATTATTGAAAATTATTATTCAAATGGTATTTATCCAATCATCGCTTTTTTATTTAGATTCCTTTTTGGATGGATTCCCTTTTCAATAGGTGATTTGTTTTATGTTGGAATGGTTATTGTTTTAGGATATTGGCTATTTCAATATGTTAAACAAGAGGGTGTTACCTTAAAAAATACCCTTTACAAATTTGGAGCATTTGCATCTGTATTGTTTTTCCTATTTCATTTAAATTGGGGTTTAAATTATCAGCGATTAAGACTTTTTGATACCCTTCAATTAGAAAATAACACCTACACACAAGATGATTTATTACTTTTTACAAATGAACTTATTGTAAAAACGAATGAGCTTCATTTAAAAATAACCAAGGCTGATGATGTTGTTGAAAATCAATTATCCAAACAACAAATTAGAGAAAAAGCACAAAATAGTTATATCTCATTAGCTCAAAAATTTCCTCAATTTACATTTAAAACAGCTTCGGTAAAAAATTCCATTTTTAGCTTGCCACTCACGTACATGGGATTTGCAGGTTATTTAAACCCGTTTACCAATGAAGCTCAAGTTAATGGATTAATTCCTAAAAATAATTATCCTGCTACACTTTGCCATGAGCTTGCACATCAAGCTGGTATTGCATCTGAAAGCGAAGCTAGTTTTGTAGGTTATTTGGCTGCAACTAATTATAATGATCTTTATTATAATTATTCTGGCTACATAATGGCCTTAAATTATTGCTTATCTGAAATATTCAAAAATGATGAAGAAATTTTTAAACATACCATTACTAAACTTAATAGTGGTATTTTAAAAGATATGCAAAACAGTAGTGACTTTTGGCAATCTTACCAGAATTGGTCAGAAAAATATTTCAAAACTTTTTACGATTATTTTTTAAAATTTAATAAGCAAAAAGATGGAATGAAAGAATACAATAAAGTAGTTGCATTACTCATTAATTATCATAAAAAAGAAAAACTCAACTAAACTTCATTCGTTTTCAGGCAATAACTTCTTCATTTTTTATTATCTTAAATTTTTGTTAAAATTTCTCTAAATTTTATATAAGAAGTTTAGAAATTTAACTTTACCTAACTAACATAAACTTAACATCATGAAAAAAACTTTTAGTGTGGTTTTGTTGCTTTTATCCTGTATTACTTATGGTCAGGAATATTTTCCAGCAAATACAGAGGTTAAAGTATCTTCAAATAATATTGTTGCCTTTAAAAACGCCAAAATTTATATTACACCTACAACGGTGGTTAACAATGGTATTTTACTCATTGAAAATGGAAAAATTATTGCTTCTGGCACAATGGTAACTATTCCAAAAAATGCCGAAGTAATTGATGTCTCAGGTAAATCCATTTACCCATCTTTTATAGATATTTATTCAAACTTTGGAATGGAAAAACCTAAGAGAGAACCGCAAAATTTTAATAATGCACAATACGATGCAACAAGGTCTGGTTATTACTGGAACGATCATATACGTCCAGAAACCAAAGGATTAGACCATTTTAAATTTGATGATAAATTAGTTTCAGACTATTTAAAGGAAGGTTTTGGAACTGTAAATACACATTTTCAAGATGGGATAATTAGAGGGAATGGAGTTTTAATAGCTCTAAATCCTAATTCAAATGATTCTTATAGAATTATCGATACTAACTCTGCTCAATATTTATCCTTTCAAAAAAGTTCGCAATCTCGTCAAATGTATCCTAATTCATTAATGGGCGCTATGGCTCTAATAAGACAAACTTATTTAGATGCCGATTGGTACGCAAAAGGAATGACGAAAAACAAAGACTTAAGTTTAGAAGCACTCAATAAAAACAAAAATCTTCCTCAAATTTTTGAAGCTGGTTCTAAATTAAATGCATTAAGAGCTGATAAAGTTGGTGATGAATTTGCAGTGCAATATGTGATTGTTGGGGGTGGTGATGAATATGAAAATATTCGAGAAATTAAAAACACAAACGCAACTTTTATTTTACCTTTAAACTTCAGAAAGGCATATGACGTTAGTGATCCATTTTTAGCAGCTGATGTTGATTTGAGTGATTTAAAAAAATGGAATCAAGAGCCTTACAATCCTAAGGTTTTAAATGAAAATGGCGTCCCGTTTGTTTTTACAATGCACAGTTTAAAATCGGTTTCAGAATTTTCTAAAAATTTACAAAAAGCAATTGAAGTTGGTTTAAACAAAACTGCTGCTTTAGAAGCTTTAACAACTGTACCAGCAGCTATTTTAGGGAAATCTCACCTTATTGGCAGTTTAAAAAATGGATCTTATGCCAATTTTTTAATTACTTCTGGAGACTTGTTCGATAAAAATACAATTATTTATGAAAACTGGGTTCAAGGTAAAAAAAATAGCATAAACTCAATGGATATTAAGGATTTAACAGGTTCTTATGATTTAAAATTTAACAATTCTCAATTAAATTTAACCATAACAGGTAAAGCTGATAAACAAACTGCAACCTTGAAAAAGGGAGAAGCAAAAGTAGCATCTAAATTTTCTTTTAAAGACAATTGGATTTATTTACAAGTAAAAAGTGAAATTGATTCTACTAAATATGTACAACTTTCGTCAAGGGTCCAAGCCAATTCATCGGATTTATCGGGTAATGGAATTGATGAAAAAGGAAATACTTTTAACTGGGAAGCTAAAAAATCTGAAAATGATAAAGAAAAAATAACAAAAGAAAAACCAGACAAAAGCCAAGTTGTAGAATCATTTATTCCAGTAACTTTTCCAAATGTAGCTTTCGGTTTTAATGAAAAACCAAAACAAACTGAACTTTTAATAAAAAATGCTACAGTTTGGACAGGTGAAAATCAGGGAATCTTAAAAAATACCGACATTTTAATAAAAAGTGGAAAAATTGTTCAAATCGGGTCAAATATAAACGGTGGTAAAGCAACAATTATAGACGGTACTGGCAAGCATTTAACCGCAGGAATTATTGATGAACATACCCATATTGGAACAGATGCCGTTAACGAAGCAGGACATAATTCTACCGCTGAAGTGAGTATTGAAGATGTTATAAATCCTGACGATATTAAAATTTATAGAAATTTGGCTGGAGGTGTAACATCTGCACAAATTTTACATGGATCAGCCAATCCAATTGGAGGTCGTTCAGCAATTATTAAAATGAAATGGGGTGAAAATGCAACAAACCTTATATATACCAATACTCCTAAGTTTATAAAATTTGCCTTGGGAGAAAATGTAAAACAATCGAGAAGCACCAATGGCACTCGTTTTCCACAAACTAGAATGGGTGTTGAACAACTTTTTATTGATTATTTCCAAAGAGCAAAAGAATACGATGTTTTAAAGAAAAGTGGAAAACCATTTAGAAAAGATATTGAATTAGATATTTTGGCCGAAATTATTAATGGTGAACGTTATATTTCTTGTCATTCTTATGTTCAAAGTGAAATCAATATGTTAATGAAAGTTGCTGAACAATTCAATTTTAAGATCAACACTTTTACACATATTTTAGAAGGCTACAAGGTTGCCGATAAAATGAAAGAACATGGAGTGGGAGCATCTACATTTGCAGATTGGTGGGCGTACAAATTTGAAGTAGTTGATGCTATTCCTCAAAATCCTTCTATATTACACAATGTAGGTGTAACAGTTGCAATTAATTCAGACGATGCAGAAATGGGAAGAAGATTAAACCAAGAAGCCGCAAAATCAATTAAATATGGAAATGTAAGCGAAATTGATGCTTTAAATTTTGTAACCATAAATCCTGCTAAATTACTTCATATAGATCATAGGGTTGGAAGTATCAAAGTTGGAAAAGATGCTGACGTTGTTCTTTGGAGCGACCATCCATTATCTGTTTATGCAAAAGCTGAAAAAACAATTATTGAAGGCGTAATCTATTTTGATATGGAAAAAGATTTAGAACTCAGAACCCAAGTTAAAGAAGAACGCAACAATTTAATTAATTTAATGTTGAATGAAAAAAGTAACGGAGGTGAAACACAGTCGGTTAGAAAAAAACCAGAACAAGATTTCCATTGTGATACCGTATTGCATTACTAAAATTTTAAAAATACAGAAATGAAAAATAAATTTATATTCAAAATAGTTTGTTTCCTATTTATTGGAAACACCATTCTAGCTCAACAAACACCAGCACCTAAGCAATCAACAGATTATAGTATTGAAGGTGCCACCGCTCATATTGGAAATGGTACCATTATAGAAAATTCCTTAATTATGTTTTCAAATGGAAAAATTCAATTTGTTGGAAAAGCTGAAATGAAAATAGCCAGAATAGGAACTGTGATTGATGGTAAAAATCTTCATGTTTATCCAGGTTTTATTGTTGCAAATTCAACATTAGGATTAGGAGAAATAGATGCTGTAAAAGCAACAATAGATGATGAAGAAACTGGAACTATGTTGCCTCATATAAGAAGTTTAATTGCCTATAATGCAGAATCTAAAGTGGTTGAGAGTATGCGACCAAATGGGGTTTTAATGGGGCAAATCACACCTCAAGGTGGTGTAATTTCTGGTACTTCATCTATTGTCCAATTTGATGCGTGGAATTGGGAAGATGCTGCAATAAAAGCAGATGCTGGAATTCATTTAAATTGGCCAAAAAGTTTAACCAGAGGTAGATGGTGGATGGGCGAAGATGCCGGAGCTAAGCCTAATAAAGAATATTCAAATGAAGTTGAAAAATTGAAAACTTATTTATTAGATGGACAACGATATTTAGCAAGTTCAAAAAATCCAAAAAACCTACCTTTCGAGGCTTTAAATGGATTATTTAATGGCTCTAAAAAATTATTTATTGCCGCTGAAAAAGCTAAAGAAATTACAGATGCCATTGCTTTTTGTAATGAATTAGGAATAAAAAATATAGTTTTAGTTTTTAGCAATGAAGCTTATAAAGTAGCAAATTTGATTAAAGAAAATAATATTGCTGTTATAGTTGATAAATCACATAGAACACCCGACCATAACGACGATGATTTTGATTTACCCTATAGAAATGCCCAATTACTAGTTGAAAAAGGAATTACAGTTTGTATTGGAGATACAGGAAGAATGAGTGCGAGAAATTTACCTTTTTATGCAGGTACTTATGCTGCGTATGGTTTAGGTAAAAATGAAGCACTTAAATTAATTACCTTAAATGCAGCCAAAATTTTGGGTATTGATGATATTGTTGGTTCATTAGAGGTCGGTAAACTTGCTACATTATTTATATCTGAAGGTGATGCCCTAGATATGAGAACAAATAAATTAACTCATGCTTTTATTGAAGGTAGAAAAATTAGTCTTGAAACCCACCAAACCGAATTATCAGACAGATATTCGAAAAAATATGGTATTAAATAATTAAAAAACTCCGAAAATTAATTCGGAGTTTTTTTTGTTCAATACTTTCAAATTAAAAAGTTACATCCTAATTATTAGTATCTTCGCACCATATTGTAGCATGTATGTATAAAAAAATTGAAAGCACACATAATTCACTTATCAAAGAGCTATTTCAGCTTAAAGAGAAGTCCAGAAATCGAAAAAAAACGAATACTTTTATGATAGAAGGTGTTCGTGAAATAACTTTGGCAATTCAAGGTAATTATATATTTCAAACACTATTAGTTGATTTTTCATTAGCTGATAAACAGATTTTTGAACAACTATTAAGTGCTATTTCAGTTGAAATTGAAATTATTGAAATTTCAAATACAGTTTATCAAAAATTAGCTCATCGGGATACAACAGAAGGTGTTTTAGTAATAGCTAATTCAAAAAAATTAGAACTCGAAGCTATTTCTTTTGAAACTAAAACACCGCTAATTTTAGTGGCAGAAGCACCTGAAAAACCAGGAAATATTGGAGCATTATTAAGAACAGCGGATGCCGCAGGGGTGGATGCAGTGCTAATTGCAAATCCAAAAACAGATATGTATAATCCCAATATTATTCGTTCAAGTATTGGATGTATTTTTACAAACCAAATAGCTACTGGAAGCACTGATGAAATAATTTCATTCTTAAAAAAAAATACCATTGAAATATACGGCGCTGCTTTAACAGCTTCAAATGTTTACAGCACTATTGATTTTAATAAAGCAAGTGCCATTGTAGTTGGAACTGAAGATGTTGGACTGTCAACTACTTGGTTAGAAAATTCAACTACAAATATTATTATTCCAATGCATGGTAAAATTGATTCGATGAATGTTTCAGTTAGCGCAGCAATTATTCTCTTTGAAGCGGTTAGGCAACGTTCCATTTAATTAAATTCAAATTAATAGTATGACTTCAACCCTACTTTTTTATATCCTTATTTTTATATTAATTGCAAATTTTTTATGGGATTCTTTTGTAAATGCACTTAATGCAAAACATTTTAATGACATAATTCCTTCTGAATTAAATGGAATTTATAATGATGAAGAATATTCAAAATCTCAAAAGTATAAACTTGTTAATTATAAATTTTCATTAATTACAAGCTTATTTTCAATAACAATTACATTACTGTTTTTTTTGTTTGATGGCTTTGCATTTGTCGATGAAATTGCCAAAAATAGTACTTCAAATACTATTTTAGTTACTTTAATATTTTTTGGAATTATTTTATTTGGAAGTAATTTACTATCACTGCCATTTTCTTATTATAAAACTTTTGTAATTGAAGAACAATTTGGCTTTAATAAAACAACCCTTAAAACCTTTATTTTCGATAAATTGAAAGGATGGATAATAATGATCGTAGTTGGAGGTGGGCTTTTAGCTTTAATTACCGTTTTTTATGAAAAAACAGCTCATTTATTTTGGCTTTATGCATGGGCTTTAATCACAATTATAAGTTTATTTATTACTTTTTTTTATTCGAGATTTATCGTTCCAATATTTAATAAACAAACTGTTTTAGAAGAAGGTGAATTAAAAGTTGCCATTGAATCTTTTGCTGTTAAAACTGGTTTCAAACTAAACAATGTGTATGTTATTGACGGCTCTAAACGATCGACAAAGGCAAATGCCTACTTTTCTGGTTTTGGATCTCAAAAACGAATTACCTTATATGATACGCTTATAAAAGATTTAGAAACAGATGAAGTTGTTGCTGTTTTGGCACATGAAATTGGTCATTATAAAGAAAAACATGTTATTTATAATCTAGTATTATCTACCATTTCAATGGGTTTTACATTATTTATATTATCCCTATTGGTTGGAAGTTCAATGCTTTCAGAAGCACTCGGAGTTGCTTCAACAAGTTTTCATATTGGTTTAATTGCATTTTCAATATTATACAGTCCTATTTCTGAAATAACAGGTTTATTTATGAATTCGTTATCTCGAAAATTTGAATATGAAGCAGATAATTTTGCTAAAAACAATTTTGGAGCAGAACCACTAATTACATCTTTAAAAAAATTATCAAAAAATAGTTTGAGTAATTTAACACCACATCCGTTTTATGTGAAAATGAATTATTCGCACCCTACTCTTTTTCAACGTATAAAAAATTTAAAAAAATAGGTTACAAATAGTGCTAAATTCAATTAAAATATTATTTTTAGGACATGGCATATAATTTAACAATAGAAGAAGAAAGTAAAGAAATTGCAAGGCAATACAAGGCCTTGCTTAAAGGTGCCTATCAAACATTTACAACTGAAAACAAAAAAGAAATTCGTAAAGCTTTTGAACTTGCCGTTGAAGCTCACCAAAAACAACGCAGGAAAACTGGCGAACCTTATATTTACCACCCAATTGCGGTGGCAAAAATTGTTGCTTACGAAATAGGGTTAGATGCCACATCTATTACTGCAGCCTTATTGCATGATGTTGTTGAAGATTCGGACTATACGTTAGATGACATTGAAAAAATGTTTGGAAAAAATGTAATGACCATTGTAAACGGCTTAACTAAAATTTCTCATTTAAAAAAAGAACCAACCGCTTCGGTTCAAGCGGAAAATTTTAGAAAAATGCTACTCACATTAAATGATGATGTGCGCGTTATTCTAATTAAAATTGCAGACAGGCTGCATAATATGCAAACAATGGACGCCATGCCATTGGATAAGCAACTTAAAATTGCCTCTGAAACATTATATATTTATGCACCATTAGCACATAGATTGGGCTTATATAACATAAAAACTGAATTAGAAAATTTAGGCTTAAAATATACAGAACCAGAGACTTATAAAGAAATTTTTGATCAAATTACCCAAAGTAAAGAGGAACAAAATAAATATATTGAGGCGTTTTCCAATACTATTAAAGAATCTTTAGACCGAGAAGGGTTTGAATATATTATTAAAGGAAGAAGAAAATCTATTTATTCTATTAGAAAAAAAATGTTATCCCAAGGGGTTTCTTATGAAGAAATCTACGATAAATTCGCCATAAGAATAATCTACAATTCCGATTTAAAGAATGAAAAATTTGATGCTTGGAAAATATACTCTATTGTAACAGATCATTTTATTCCTAACCCAATTAGGCTAAGAGATTGGATAAGCCAACCGAAATCTACTGGATATGAATCTCTACATATTACAGTAATGGGACCTTTAGGAAAATGGGTAGAAGTGCAAATACGATCTGAACGAATGAACGAAATCGCCGAGAAAGGATATGCCGCACACTACAAATATAAAAATCACCTTGAGAAAGAAAATGGTTTAGACGATTGGTTGAACAAAATAAAAGAGACCTTAGAAGCCTCCGATAGTAGTGCTGTTGACTTTGTAGAAAACTTTAAATTAAATTTATATGCTAAAGAAATTTATGTTTTCACTCCAAACGGTGACCTAAAAGCCCTACCCAAAAATGCTACAGCCTTAGATTTTGCGTTTGCTATTCACACAGAAGTTGGAATGAATTGCAGAGGAGCTAAAATTAATGGAAAATTAAAACCAATTAGCCAAGAATTATTTAGTGGTGACCAAGTAGAAATTATTACTTCCAAAAGCCAAAAGCCAAATATTGGTTGGTTAGATTTCGTAGTTACTGCTAGAGCAAGAACTAGAATAAAAAACGTTCTGAAAGAAGATCAAAAAAGAATTGCAGAAGAGGGAAAAGAAATTCTTATTAGGAAATTACGGCATTTAAAAATTAATTTAGATGAAAAGGTTGTAAATGAATTAGTAGTGTTTTTTAAACTTAAAACTAGTTTAGACTTATTTTATAGGTTTGGGGTAGGCTCAATTGAAAATGCTCAGTTAAAAAGTTATGTATCATCTAGGTCTAACGCTTTTATGAACTTTTTTAAAAGTAGGATAAAAAGAAGCAACACATCACAAAGCAATGTAGACAAAGATGAAGTACATGATAATTATGATTCACTCGTTTTTGGAAAGGATGAAGAGCAATTAGACTATAAAATGTCGCCATGTTGTAATCCTATTCCTGGCGATAAAGTTTTTGGTTTTGTGACTATAAATGAGGGAATAAAGATTCATAAAAAAGATTGTCCGAATGCTATTAGTCTGCAAGCTAATTATGCTTATAGAATTATGACTGCTAAATGGATAGACTCTACAAAACAGGAATTTAATGCAATTTTGAAATTATATGGTTCAGACCATGTTGGTATGGTTAATGAAATTACCCAAATAATTTCAAAAAATATGGGTGTAAATATTTTAAGCTTAAATATTTCAGGGCAAGATGGCATTTTTGAGGGAAAAATAATGGTGAGCGTTAAAAATAAATCGCAACTTCAAAAATTAAGTGAAAGCATTAAAAAAATTGAAGGAATTGAAACTGTAGAGCGAATTTATAAGCATTAATTATCCACATTTAAAGTTGATAAGTATAATAAACTTAGGGTTCATATTAAAAAATTAGAATTAACTTTGTGAATTAGTTTTACACTCAAATAGGTATTGATATGAGTAATGAAAATCAAAAAATTGTAAAAACAGTTTTTGTTAATTTCCTAGAATCAAACAATCATAGAAAAACGCCGGAGCGATTTGCAATCTTACAGGAAATCTATGATATGGAAGTTCATTTTGACATTGAATCTTTATACATTCAAATGAAAAACAAGAATTATCGTGTATCTAGAGCTACTTTATACAATACTATTGAATTACTTTTAGAATCTGGTTTAGTAAGAAAACACCAATTTGGTCAAAATCAAGCACATTACGAAAAATCGTTTTTTGACAAACAGCACGATCATATTATTTTGACCGATACAGGAGAAGTAATTGAGTTTTGCGATCCTAGAATTCAAATTATTAAAAAAACAATTGAAGATACGTTTCAAATAGAAATTCAGCATCATTCACTGTATTTTTATGGAACAAAAAAAATAAAAAATAATTAAATATAGTTCAAAACAAATGGCTGTAAATTTATTACTTGGATTACAATGGGGAGATGAAGGTAAAGGGAAAATAGTTGATGTGTTAACTGCAAATTACGATATAATTGCTCGATTTCAAGGAGGACCTAATGCTGGACATACTCTAATTTTTGATGGGAGAAAACATGTTTTACATACCATTCCTTCTGGAATTTTTCATGAAAATGCCATAAATATTGTTGGAAATGGGGTTGTAATTGATCCAGTTATCTTCAGAAAAGAATTGGAAAACTTAAAAGAATATAACCTAGATTTTAAATCTAAATTATTAATTTCCAGAAAGGCACATCTTATATTACCTACTCATAGATTGCTTGATGCTGCCAGTGAAACTGCAAAAGGAAAAGCAAAAATTGGTTCAACATTAAAAGGAATTGGACCAACCTACATGGACAAAACAGGTAGAAATGGAATGAGGGTTGGTGATTTAGAAATGAGCGATTGGAAAGAAAAATATCAAGCATTGACTGAAAAACATTTAAAAATGCTCGCTTTCTTTGAAGTTGATATTCAGTTTAATTTAAAAGAATTGGAACTAGAATTTTGTGCAGCGGTTGATGTATTAAAATCACTCACATTTATTGATAGTGAAGAATATTTAAATACGGCTATAAAAAATAATAAAACCATTTTAGCAGAAGGTGCTCAAGGCTCGTTGTTAGACATAGATTTTGGAACATATCCATTTGTAACTTCTTCAAATACAACTGCAGCAGGTGCTTGTACTGGATTAGGAATTGCACCAAATAAAATTGGTGAGGTATTTGGTATTTTTAAGGCATATACTACTAGAGTTGGTTCTGGCCCCTTCCCTACTGAACTTTTTGATGAAAATGGGGAAACTATGTCAAGAGTTGGTCACGAATTTGGTGCAACAACAGGAAGACCTAGACGTTGTGGATGGCTAGATCTAGTTGCCTTAAAATATGCTGTTCAGGTTAATGGAGTAACACAATTAATGATGATGAAAGGTGATGTTCTTTCAGGATTTAAAACACTAAAAGCATGTACATCGTACAACTATAAAGGTAAAGAAATTACGCACTTTCCTTTTAATATTGAAGAGCACAATGTTCAACCAAATTATACTGAATTTAAAGGATGGGCGAGCGATTTAACAACTATGACAGATGTGAAAAAATTACCAATTGAACTTTTAGAATATGTAAAGTTCATTGAAAATTATGTTGAAGTTCCAGTAAAAATAATTTCCGTTGGTCCAGATAGAAAACAAACCATTTTAGTATAATTCAAAGTAATAAATTCTTTTTATTTAAACCAGATTACCATGGTTATTTAATGATGCAACAAACTTTTAAAAAAATATTATTCATTACAATTGTGTTAACTTGTTTCAACGGGATAGCTCAAACAAAAAAAATTAATATTCTTCAAGCCGATAATACATATGTTGATCCTAAATTTCCAGGAGCTACTATTTCCATCGGTAATGTTTTTGTAGAACATGATGGTGCAACTTTACGCTGTGATAAGGCATATATTTATCAAGAGTTGAAATTAGTAAAGGCTTTAGGAAATGTTATTTTAAATCAAGGAGATACAGTAATTCAATATAGTAAATATTCAGATTATAATGGATTTACTAAAATTGCTACTTCTTGGGGAAATGTAGTGTTAAAAGACGAGATAATGGAATTAAAAACCGATACTCTTCGTTTTGACAGAGAAAATCAACATTTATTTTATAAAAGTGGAGGAACTATTAAAGATACCACGAATGTTCTAAAAAGTAAAATTGGAAATTATTATTTAAGAGAAGATAAATTTCAAGCTTTTACAAATGTTGACGTTTCCAATAAATCAAGTAAATTAATTTCCAATCATTTAGATTATTATACCAATACAGGAATTGCAGAATTATTTGGACCTTCAACTATTACAAACGCTAAAAATTCTATCTATACAGAAAAAGGAAAGCATAATACAAAAACCAACATTTCTCATTTTCTAAAAAATTCAAAAATTTATTATGATGACAGAACTATTTCTGGTGATAGTTTGTTTTACAACAGAAATAAGGATTTTGCCACTGCAACAGGCAATATCAAAGTAATTGATACTGTTAATAAAACCACTATAAAAGGGGGCTATGCCGAATATTACAAATTAAAGGATTCTATTTTTATAATAAATAGAGCCGTTGCTATTTCTCAAGTTGAAAATGATTCAATATACATTCATGGCGATAAATTACTGATTACAGGAAAAGTTGAAGACCGAACATTTAAAGCATTCAAAAATGTAAAATATTTTAAATCAGATTTACAAGGAAAATGCGATTCATTAGTTTCATTTGAAAAAATTGGGTTGACTAAGTTCATTAAAGATCCTATTATGTGGGCACAAGGAAATCAGATTACTGGAGATGTTATTCATTTAATTTCTAATACTCAAAAAGAAACACTCGATTCTTTAAAAATATTGAATAATGCTTTCATGATTCAAAAAGATTCCGCTGGTTTTAGTCAGTTAAAGGGTAAAAATATGTTTGGAAAATTCGAGGATAATAAGCTTATTTCTTTACATGTAGTATCCAACAGTGAGGTGCTCTTTTATATCCGAGATGAAGTTCAAAATCTAATTGGAATTTCTCAAATGAGAAGCAGTAATAACATTTTTATTCGCTTCGAAAATAATGAAATTAGTACCATTGATTATAATAAAAAACCTGAAGGAAAAACCTATCCTCCGTCTAAAATAAAAGAAAATGACAAACTCCTGAAAGGTTTTATTTGGAGAGAAAGTGAACGCCCTATAAATAAAGATGCTATTTTTATCCATGATAAAGTTGTAATTGATCCAAAAGAAAAAACACCTGTTAACATTAAAAATTGAAAATAGATTTTTTAAAATACCAAGCTCAAACATCACCACATCCTTTAGCAATTGAAATTTCACACGCAAATGGATGTTATATATTTGATATAAAAGGAAAAAAATATTTAGATTTTGTTGCCGGAGTTTCTGCCAACACCTTAGGTCATAACAACATAGCTGTAAATAATGCTATTAAAAATCAAATTGATAGGTATACCCATGTAATGGTTTATGGTGAATTTATCCAAGAACCTCAATTGAAATTAACCAAATTATTGGCTCAATTTTATCCCGATAAATTAAACTGTACATACCTTACAAATTCTGGTACTGAAGCTACTGAAGGTGCATTAAAACTTGCAAAACGATTTACTGGAAAACCCAATATTATAGCTGCAAAAAATGCTTATCATGGCAATACACAAGGTTCAATGAGTGTTTGTGGAGCAGAAAAACAAAATAGTGCATTTAGACCATTAATTCCTGGAATTAAATTTATTGAGTTTAACAATACCGATGATTTAGTATATATAACTACTGAAACTGCTGGGGTTATTTTAGAAACTATTCAAGGTGGTGCAGGTTTTATTGAACCTCAAAATAACTATCTTAAAAAAGTTAAAAATCGTTGCGATGAAGTTGGTGCGTTATTAATTTTAGACGAAATACAAACTGGAGTTGGAAGAACTGGTACTTTTTTTGGATTTGAAAATTACAATGTTGTACCAGATATTGTTGTTTCTGGAAAAGGATTAGGGGGTGGAATGCCAATTGGAGCATTTATTTCTTCTACAGAAATTATGAGTTGCTTAAAAGAAAATCCAAAATTGGGCCATATCACAACTTTTGGTGGTCACCCAGTAATTGCTGCAGCAGGAGTAGCTACAATTCAGACCTTACTTAACTTAAATTTAATGGCAACCATCCCATTAAAAGAAAAACTAATTAGAGATTCATTACAGCATTCTTTAATTAAAGAAATTCGAGGCAAAGGTTTAATGCTTGCTATAATAGTAGATTCAGGTGAATTGGCATCCAATATTATTCTAAGATGTTTGGAAAAAGGCCTACTATTATATTGGTTGTTATTCGAAGAAAAAGCGGTAAGAATTTCTCCACCACTAACCATAACAAAAGATGAAATTTTAGAAGGTTGTAATATTATTATTGAATCTTTAAATGAAATACTTCCAGAAATTCAATTAAATTCTTAACTAAGTAATAAGATTAATTCTTGAGCTTTTAAAACGTTCATTGTTATAAATGAACAGAATAATATTAGACTTATTGCTGTTTTCATTTTCTCTGTTTTTAATTTATAAATTTAACCAATATGTGAGTTTTAAGTTAATTGACCTAAATCTTGGTTCAAAAGTTTCCGTAAAATAATTGTCATTATAAACCAAAAATAAATCAGATAAAGGCGCAAAACGCCATTGTAATCTTGAATTAATTCCAAGGTTATCCCTTTGGTTACTATATTGTACAATTGTTGTCCAAAATAATTTTTTATTGAATGTAATATCAATTCTTGGTGTTACTAACCATAAATCTGTGCTTGGGTGTGGTGCAGGCAATCGAATACCATCATAATTAACATTGAGACTAAATTGTGCCCAAGGTTGAACTCTATAAGCCAATGTACCTCCAACTGAATATATATTACCATTAAAAAATTCGCCTAATGTTGTACCAAAAGAATAGGTGAACAAACCTGTATTATTTGATGTATAGACAGTATTGATTTGATTAAAAGTATAACCCTCATCACCTGAAAGTGGAATACCTCCTTCTGTTTGAGTCGGGTCAAAATTATTTGTAAGATATATGTTTTGATTGCTTAAGTGCGTAGTTAAGTTGGCTTGGTTTTTAAAGTCTATCACCCAGCTCGCACGAAATAAATGATCTGTTAGCTTATGCTTTAATGTAGGTCGCCAATAATTAATTAACAGTAATTGCGCACTATATCTGTTAATAAAATTTCTGTTTTTAGGAAAGAAAAATCGCTGAATAGAATTGCCTACCTTAAAAATATCGCTTCGAGGCACAAAGCCTAAATCGGCTTCAAAATCATTATCTACATACACCCAATCTGATATTAACAACCACTTATTTTTATTATATTGTCCAACGGCTTGTGCCGAAAAGTTACCTTTTGTATCATCTGGTTGCAGTGATTTATGAGTATAAAACCTACCTGTCCATACATTATCTGATGAAGCTAAATTATAGTCTATACCAATCACTCGATTATATTTTTCATTGTCATCAACAAAATCATAATCACCAACGGTTTGTCTGTTTACAATAAATGCACCAATGTTAGAACGACTAGCAACTTTCCTATGCAAAGCAAACATCATATTGTTATTAGATGGAATTTCATTGGCTTCATCTGCTGCTGTTTGAATATTTAAAAATCCTAATCGCCAATTTTGATTGAGTTTACCGCTTAATCTCGCACCTCCAATAATATCGTTTTGTATTAAATTACCAGTCTTATCTCTAGCTAATCCAATTCTTCGGGAAAAAAAAGGACGTGCTTCACTAAATAAGTTTCCAAAAGAATCGAATAAATCACTATTATCTATGAAGAACTGACGTTTTTCTGGTAATCGCAGTTCAAAACGAGTGAGGTTTGTAAAAATATCATCAACTTCAACATTACTGAAATCTGGATTGACTGTGAGGTCGAGGGTCATACCATTTCCAATAGCTACTTTAACATCTCCACCAAATTTTAAATCATTATCGGAGTTATCAGTAACAAAATCCTTTTTTGAAAGTGCATTGATATAAGGAATTACAGCAATAGGTGTTCTTGATTTGACAAGTGGCTTTTCAAAGACCAATTCTCCCATAAAGGCGAGGCTGGATAATAGTTGCTGTTGAGGAACTTTCACCCAAGTGGATTGTTCATTGGTTTGAATATTCCAACGATAACATCTCATGCGCCATTTAGTAGCGCCTTCCTTAAATTTTAGTGAAGTTAAAGGAATGGCAATTTCAACAATATAAAAATCATCGTATTGAATACTTTCTGCCTGCCATTTAACATCCCAGTTATTGTTAAAATTAGAACCTCCTTCAGAAACTAATCCTTCCCTTTGCACGCCATAAGGTGTGACTCCAAAAAAGAAAGCATTGGTACCATCGTTAAACGTGTCAAAAAGCAAAGAGACATTGTCGTTTGTAAGCGCATTAAAATCTCTCTTTAAAGAAGAAACCACATAATCCTTATTTGGAGCCATTGCTTTAATTCCCACATAAAGAGTTGTTTCGTTATACAAGATTTTAAAACTTGTATCATGTGCAGCTTTTATAGTATCATTAGGGAAATATTGAGCAAAGTTTTCGCCTGTATCAGCGGTTTTCCAAATATCTTCAAATAATCCATCTATTTCAATTGTTGAATTAATATATTTTGCTGTAATATTTTTTGATATATTTTGTGCCAAAACACAATTATACAAGAAAAGTAGAATTACTATTAACCCCATTTTTCTTATTCCTATTCTGCACTTAATTCTGAATTGATTCAATACCATATTTCAAAATTACAAAATCAATATCATCTGTGTTATACCAAGATTACAGAATTGCATACCATTTTTACTGATTTAAGCTATGTTATTTGATTAATAGTATAACAATACCTTATCTTTAATAAAAATTAAGTTGGATTATGGATAATTTTTTGAACATCAATTCAGTTGCAGATTATTGTAGTATTAGAAATCAAGAGGTACTGCATCCCTTGGTTAGTTTAATCGATTTTGAAAACGTTAATGAAGAAGGATATGTAAACAAAAAACATGATGGTTTTCACTTTAAGTGTTATGCTATCTTTTTAAAAGATGCCAAAGGATGTAAAATAAAGTATGGAGGTAAACCATATGACTATGACGATGGCACGCTTGTTTTTATTAGCCCTAATCAAACTATAGAATATGGCGGTTACAAACCTGACTTCGTGCCAAAAGGATATGCATTATTGTTTCATCCTGACTTGTTATTGGGGACTGATTTGGCAAGAAAAATGAATCAGTATTGTTTTTTCTCTTATTCCACAAATGAAGCTTTGCACCTTTCAACCAAGGAGCGTAAAGTTATATTGAGTGTTTTTGATAAAATTCAATTCGAATTGGAGCAAAATTTAGATAAGCATAGTAAAAAGTTGATTGTGGCCAACATAGAACTGTTTTTGGATTATTGTTTGCGTTTCTATGACAGACAGTTTCTCACACGTGAGTTTGTGAATCAAAGTTCTTTGGAAAAATTCGACATGCTTTTAAGCGATTATTTTGCTTCAGACAAGCCACAAAAACATGGATTGCCAACTGTTGGCTATTTTGCTGACCATTTGCATTTATCTTCTAATTATTTTGGAGATTTAGTAAAAAAAGAAACAGGGATTTCTGCTCAAGAGTATATACAAACAAAGCTTGTTCAAGTAGCTAAGGAAAAAGTTTTGAACTTGATAAGTCAGTAAGTGAAATTGCTTATGAACTAGGATTCAAATACCCACAGCATTTTAGTAGATTATTCAAACAAAAAGTTGGTTTTTCACCTAAAGATTTTCGTTCGTCCATTAACTAATATTGAAAGTAATTCATTTCACACCCATTATGCTTCCCTCCTACAGAGTCTCATAAAAAGTGTTTACTCGCTACTCCTTTATTTTTTAAATAAGAGTTCGTGAACCTCATTCCTCGGTTTCATTAACATTGCAAAAGAAACTTTTTAGTATAAAACTTTTCAATAAACTATAGTATTGCCATGCGATAGCTGGCTCAATCGCTAAAAAGGTCTACTAGTCCTTTTCTAGACGCTCTGCCCTTCTTTTAACCAAATGGAGTTTACGGTATTCGCAAACTCCTATTTATAAAATAACAAGGAAGTGAGCAAAGCAAAGTAACCCTTCGGCCAAAAGCTCAGGACGGGCCCCACGCTAACACTATAATACAAATAAATAGTAATTACTGTATAGCTGTTTTTCAGGCTATTTACACATAATTGTAGATATAGTGCCTTTAGGTCTATTTCGTATGTATTTATGTTAATAATTTGCCAGCCTTTTGAGTATCATTTTATACTAAAATAAATATAATTAATTATAAAATAGCTCTTTACATGTGTTATTTTTTTAAAATTCATTATGATATATGGTCTATTTTTTGTACTTTGTAATGGCTCTCTAATAATTTCAAAATATACCAAACAGGTAGTTTTGAGCTTAGTTATTATAAATGGGTTCTCTTTTGTATACTTTTTTAAAACAGATTAACGTAGAACCTATTGCCTTACGTTCAATTAAAATAATTAAAAAATCAAGTTATCATGAATCCTTTGATGTTATTTAGCGCTATTATTGTGCTATTCTTTTTCGCCGGTATTCGAATTATATACGAATATAAAAGAGCTCTTAAATTTAGATTTGGAAAATACATTGAAACCCTTAAACCTGGTTTTAGGTGGATTATTCCAATAATAGATTCTATACAAATTGTTGATATTCGCGTTATCACTATCAATATTGTTTCACAAGAAGTCATGACGGAAGATAATGTGCCTTGTAGCATTGATGGCGTTGTATTCTTTAAAATAAATAACCCTGAAAAAGCTGTTTTAGAAGTTGAAGAATACAAATTTGCAATTACACAATTGGCTCAGGCTGCTTTACGAGATGTTTGTGGAAAAGTAGAATTGGACACCATACTCTCTAAACGTGAAGAAATGGGCAAAAACATAAAAAATATTGTAGAGCAACAAACCCGTGAATGGGGCATTGAAATTAACGATGTAAAAATTAAAGACATTCAACTCCCAGAAAACATGAAACGAATGATGGCAAATCAAGCGGAAGCAGAGCGCTCTAGAAGATCCCGTATTATCTTGGCATTGGCTGAAGAACAGGCAGCTGGAAAACTATTAGAAGCTGGTAAATTAATAGATCAATCCCCCTCTGCTATAAAATTACGCTTATATCAAACCTTATCTAATATTGCGGCTGAAAACAACTCAACTATCATATTCCCGTTCCCTGAAGAAGTCTTGCATCGTAAAACACTATCAGGAGATAACAAAACTAAATTATTCGAATAAACTACAAAGTTGTGTTCTTTTTAGTTAGAAATGAAACTATAGTATTTGCAATTGAATTATTCTTAAGCTAATAAATTTATTTTAAGTAGAAAAAGGAGCATAAAGCTCCTTTTTTTAATTTGTTGAAATAATAGTATTAATTACGTTTTTTTTGATATAACCAATTGATATACACAAGGAATAACTACTAGATTTAAAACAGTTGCCGTTAGCAAGCCGCCTAAAATAACTACGGCCATTGGGCTTTGAATTTCACTACCCGGTTCGTCACCTTTTAAGGCCAACGGAATTAATGCTAAACCTGTTGTAAAAGCTGTCATTAAAATTGGATTTAATCTGTCTAAAGCACCTTTTTTAATGAGCTCATACCCATTAAATCCTTCTTTTCGTAAATCCTCATATCTAGATACTAGTAATATCCCATTTCGTGTTGCAATACCAAATAAGCTAATAAAACCAATTGTTGCAGCAATACTAATAATTCCAGAAGTAAAGTATACAATTAAAATTCCACCAATTAATGCCAATGGTAAATTTATAAGTACTACAAAAGCCAACTTTATATCATTAAACTCGTAATATAGCAAAAGAAATATAATACAAATTGCTACAACAGCGGTTACTAAAAGTAATTGAGATGCTTTTGCTTCGCTTTCAAATTGCCCATCATATTGCACTCTATACCCTTCTGGAAGTTTCACATTAGTAGCTATAACGTCCTTAATTTCTTTAACCGCACCTCGTAAATCTCTACCTTGAACATTAGCTGCAACCACTATTTTTCGTTGAACATCTTCACGATTAATAGAATTTGGACTACTCACCGATTGAATGATTGCCAATTCTCCTAATATGGTTTGCCCGCCATTAGGAAGACTTATTAAGGTATTACCAATGTTTTCAATATTATTTCTAAATGGTTTTTCGTAGCGTACTACCAAATCAAAATATTGTTGACCTTCATAAATTTCACCTGCTTCTTCCCCCGCAAAAGCAATATCAACTTGCTCCATTAAATCGCTAACAGTCATTCCGTAAGCACTTAAAATTTGTCGCTTTGGTTTAATTCGTATTTGAGGAACTTCAATTTGTTGATCCACAGCAACATCTGCCAATCCTTCAATGTTTCTAATGTTATCCTCTACACTTTTCCCAACTTCAAATAGTTCTTGTAAATCTGAACCAAATATTTTAATGGCAATATTTGCTCTTGTTCCAGACAACATATGGTCTATACGGTGTGCAATGGGTTGACCTAAGGTAATATTTACACCTGGTGCAATACTCAATTTAGTACGTACTTCCTCAAAAAATTCTTCTTTGGTTTTATTTGTAAGTACAAAAGGAATATCCATTTCGGATGCATTAACACCTTGTGCATGTTCATCAAGCTCTGCTCTACCTTGTCTTCTTGTAACAACTTCAACTTCTGGTAAGTCTAATAAAATTTGCTCAATCAATTTTCCGGTTTTATTGCTTTCTTCTAACGACATTCCCGGAGGACCAACAACACTAAGTACCAACGAACCTTCATTAAATTCAGGTAAAAAACTTCTTCCTAATTGACTTAAGACCACTATACTAATAATAAAAGCTATGATTGTTGTTCCAATTACGGTTTTCGGTACTTTTAGGGATCGTTGTAAAATAGTACCATATTGTTTTTGCAACCAACGCTCTACACGTGTACCCTCTACCCTTTTGTTTAAACGTTTTTCGTTACCTAATAAATACGAACATAAAATAGGTGTTACGGTAACTGCTACAATTAATGAAGTTAAAACCGATGTTACAAATGCAATTCCTAAAGGCTGTAACAAACGTCCTTCCATTCCACCCAAAAAGAACAAAGGAATAAATGAAACTATAATAATTAACGTTGCAATTATTATAGAACTTCGTATTTCTAAAGAAGCATCTCTAACAACTGTTAAGGTTGTTTGCCTTTCGCTAATTGGTTTTTTAACATTTTCACGAAGTCGCTTATAAACGTTTTCTACATCAATAATAGCATCATCCACTAAAGCCCCAATAGCAATTGCCATACCTCCTAAACTCATTGTATTAATAGTATATCCCAACCATTTTAATATGATGATTGAAACCAATAACGATAAAGGAATTGCCAATAATGAAATAACAGTTGTTCTCCAATTCATTAAGAAAATGAATAAAACAACAAGCACAAAAAAGGCTCCTTCCAACAAGGTTTGATTCAAATTACTTATGGAAGCCTCAATAAAATCAGATTGTCTAAAAATATGGTTTTTAATATTCACCCCTTGAGGCAAGGTTTTTTGTAAATCTGCGATAGCTTCATCCAAACGTTGAGTTAACTCCAACGTATTTACATCGGGTTGTTTTGAGATTGTTAAAATAATCGCGGGGGTTCCATTTAACGATCCATCGCCTATTTTATCAGCGGCTCCTATTTGTACCGTTGCAACATCTTTTATTTTTATGGTTTGTCCGTTTACTTGCTTTAAAACCGCTTCCTGTAAATCTTCCAAAGCATAGGCTCTACCACTTCCTTTTATAATATATTCGTTACCATATTGATTTATAATTCCGCCAGGAACATTGATATTGGCTTCTTTTACGTGTTTAACTAATTCTTGAAGGCTTACATTGTAATGTTTCATCTTTTCAGGATTGGCCAACACTTGATATTGTTTATAATCACCTCCAATAACAACTACGTTTGCAATCCCTCCAATAGCTTTAATTCGAGGTCTAATTGTCCAATCGGATAATGTTCTTAGTTCCATTGCCGATAAACTATCTGAAGTAACACCCAATAACATAATTTCTCCCATTATAGAAGATATAGGCGCCATTGTTGGCGCTGTTATTCCATCTGGTAAGTTTTCACGAACCATTGGAATACGTTCATTTACAATTTGTCGGGCACGGTAAATATCTGTACCCCAATCAAATTCTACCCAAACTATTGAAATTCCTGCAGCTGAAGAAGAACGAATTCTTCTTACATTGGGCGAGCCATTTAATGCAGTTTCTAATTGATAGGTCACTAATTTTTCTACTTCTTCAGATTCCATTCCATGTGCTTCTGTAAGAATGGTTACCGTTGGTGCCGTAAGGTCTGGAAACACATCTACATTCATTGTTCGGGCATAATAAATACCCAGCACACTTAATGCAACAGCAATCAATAAAATGAATAATCTGTTTTGAAGTGAAATTGATAATATTTTGTTTAACATTTTCTTCTTTTTTAATGTGCGTGACCGTGAGCAGGTGTAGTACCAGACATTGAAGCCATTTTAACCTGATAGGCTCCTTTTGTAACTACCACTTCTCCAACTTTTAATCCTGTTTCAATTTCTACATTTTCACCATTACGCTTGCCAATTTTTACAGGTCGTCTTTCAAAACTTTCTCCTGAAAGTTGAACAATAACAGAGTAGCTTCCGTAGTCTTCTAACAAAGCATTAACAGGTATTAATACTTTTTGGTTGGCATTACCCCAAGCAATTTGAACCTGAGTAATACTTCCTTCGGGCAAATCAACCGCTTCATTTACTTGTGCATATAAGGAGATTAATGGTTTATTACTTTTAACTTCCTTACCTATTGAAAGTATGGAACCTCCAGTAGACGCTATATTAACCCACTGATTATCTTTATCTTGAAACCAAATACCGTGTACATTCTCCATTGTTAAACCGTAAGCTGGTGCAACTTGAGATTGTAATACTCTTGATTTTTGGGTTCCTACGGTAACCAAAGTAATACCTTGTTCAACATAATTGCCATTTGCAACATTTATGGAGGTAATAAAACCATTAAAAGGAGCTCTCACTTGCTTGTTTCCTCCTGAAAATCCTTGTGATAACGTTTGATAATTGGACTTTGCAATAGTATAATTCCTTTCTACTTTTTCAAATTCAGATTTCGGAATAATTTTAGATTCGTATAATTCTTTTTTACGATTATATTCGGACTTTGCCTGTTCAAAATTGGTTTTCGCATTAGCAATTTCTGTATTTAGGTTATTTGAAGACAATCCTTTACTGCTTAAATTCATTAATAACTGTCCTTGTTTAACTTCCATACCTTCAGTAAGGTTTGTTATTGCAAAATCTACAACACCATTACCCTGTGCAACCAATGTTTTTACCGACCCTGGTGATGGCATCCAAACGCCCGAAGTAGTAATAACATCATAAATTTTTCCAGAAACTACTGGAGTTGTCTGAAATTCAATTTTCCAAGCTTGTTCTTTTAAAAATGATATACCTCCTTCGTCAGTGGCATCACCTAAAGCACTAATAGCAGCTTCTATGGTTGGATAAACAATAATGTCATGAACAATTATTTTATCACTAAATATTGGGGTAGTAATCTCAAAAACCAATTGATAATTACCTGCTTCTATAGGTTGTATTGTTGGAGAAAATATACCAGGAGAAGAAGGAAATTCTACTGTATTGCGAAGTCCTTTATTGCCTTTAATTAAACTCACAGTTACAGAACCTTCTTTTACAGGTTGATGCCCTTCTAATACTGTAAAATGAGCTGCAAAACGACTTGAATTACCTACAACTAATACTGGAAATTCAACAAACAGTTCTATTTTGTCGGTCCAAAGCGTCATATCTTTTCGCGGAATTAACTCGTTTTGCAGTTCGGTTTTTATATTTTCTTTACCGTTACAAGACAACAGCAACATTGCAAATAATAGATATATATATTTCATAATAATAATTTATTTCTTTAATCCAACAATGTGATACTTACCTTTAGTCGATAAAGTAATTGTAATGTCCTTCTCACTTTCATTCTTCCAATACCAACCATGAGATCCTTTATATGGTATTGTTACTTTACCTTTTGCGAAATCTGAATTTCCAATAGCATAACTTTCAAAATATCCTTCTTGATAGTCTTGTTTAGCTTCTGGATCACCGTGAAAATCATAATGTAAAGGAGCATCAGCCTTCCATTCATAGGTTAGTTTATCATATTGATTAATCTTAAATTTGTACTCAATTGCTTTATTCGCTTTAACGATTATTGTTGCAACATTGCTTTGTTCGTTTGATGCACTATTTTCCTCCTTGTTTTCTGAAGCTCCATTCACATTAAACTCCTCTTGTTCAATAACCTTATCTTGAATGTTATTAGCATCTTTATTTTGTTCAAGTTCGTTTGCCGCTTCTGCCTTTGCTTTTTTATCATCACAAGAGGTAAATGAAACTATTGAACCTATAGCTAGTGCGAATATTATTTTTGAAATTTTACTCATGGTTAAATATTTGTTTTGGTATTCGTGAATCTTCGATTTCATAATTGTATGTTTTAAAATTTATAATTGATGTCTTAGTAATTGTGCTTGAAGCATTTGTAATTCTTTTTCTAGTTGCAACATTTTATCTAATGCATTTCGGTAAAACTGAAGTTCTACATAGTAATCCATAAACGAATACTCGCCTAACATATATGCTTTAAAAAGTAATTTCTCACTTTCTAAATTACGCATCGTTTTTTGATACTCCTTGTATTTAGAGTACATCAATTGATAGCGAATAAATATTTCCTGAAATTGCATGTAAAGCGATGTTGTAAGTACTTGTGTATTAGATTGCTGATATTCATAGTTCGCTTGCGCAGCTTTTACTTTATTTTTACTATTCCATAATGGAATAGTAAGTCCGCCATAAAAACCTGAATAATTGTCTCCATTTACACCCTGATAGTTGTAACCAAGTGCCAGATTTGGAAGTACCTTGTTTTTCTCCAATGTCACTTTTTGCAATGAAGCCCTTTCATTAGCATGTAATTCTAGTAATGTAGGGTCGCTAGTTATTTTTTCTTGCCAAAGAATTTCTATACTTGTTATTTCTATTGAAGTTATAGTTTCTGAAAGTTCATCAAGAGGTTTTCCTCCATTTAAGTTGTTAAGTTTCGAGAGTAGGATTTGGATATCATTTTCAACCTTATCAACAACAAACTGCTCTTGAATCCAAGCAATTTTGGCTTTATTCAAATCTAAAATACCAACTTGTTCTTTATTAAAAAGCTCTTGAATTTGGTCGAAAACCTGCTTACTTAGAATTCTCCTTTCGGTTTCAATAATTTTTTGTTTTTTCAAGAATGAAAGTTCTATAAGAAACACCTTTGCATTCAATAGCACTTCTTGTCTCTTTTTTGCATAGACCGTTTGGATTTCCATCAATTTTAAATCGTTCCATTTACTACGAGCAACATATACCGTAGGAAACTCAAAAGATTGTGATATTTGATATTCTATATAAGCATCTTTTGTATGATCGCCATAGTGCAAATAATACCCAGAAAGTTCTGGATTAGGTAAATTATTTACGCTCTTGTTTTCGAGTTCTTGACTTTCAACAAAGGATTGATACCCTTTCAACTCTGTATTGTTCTGTTCTATTTGATAAAGCAATTCCTCTAGATTTTTAGTTTGAGAGAAACCACTTATAAATGACAGGCATCCGCAAATTGCGAATACTATTAGTTTATTCATTTTTTATGATTTTTAGGTTTAATCTAAATTTATAAAAAGGATTACTGCCGAAGAGGTAAGTATTCCTAAACGATTAACCTAAAGTTGGTGGTCCTCGTGAATCGAGTGATAAAAGATATGGGTTAAAATAATTGTTAGGAGGTTGATAAATTTTGAGATTAACAATATCTCTAAAATAATCATAAATAACAATATTTTTTAAAAAAACAGATTGGAAAACCTTGTTTTCAACAATAGTTTGCTTTAAATTTTCTTTTTGTCTGACAATAATTTCATTAGAAAAAATTGAATGAACATGCACCTCTATAAAGAAATCAAATAAATCGTTTTTAGAGTTTTCTTTATTAGGACTTTCGTGATGATGGGTATCGTGGTTTTGTTTATCAACTTGAAAAGTAGCTTTATGAATGTGCTCAGCTTCGTGATGATGATGCAAATGAGGAACAACTTGATGCAGTAAAAATATACTGAAAATGCTCAAAAAAAACAGTGCTTTTATGTGATTGTGCTTTTGCATTGAGGACAAATATAATATTAATTTTATAAATGGAAGAACTAATTCATTCCACACAAATTTACTAACACACTCTTATTTGTTTTAAAAAATCGCAAGGCTTTGCTTTCACTTCCCTCCTTTCGTCAGTTGTTATA
The DNA here is from genome assembly GCF_030692605.1 of Lutibacter sp. Taxonomy (GTDB): domain Bacteria; phylum Bacteroidota; class Bacteroidia; order Flavobacteriales; family Flavobacteriaceae; genus Lutibacter. Next base: position 88,354 of record NZ_JAUYUD010000049.1, on the reverse strand, counting down.
ATAAGTGTCTGTTTTTTTTTAAAATTTAACATTTAAAAATTTAAATAGAGTTTAAAATAACTGTAAATTTATTTATGTAATTTATAGAATATAAGATCATTAAATAGCGTTATTTAAACTTAAAAATGCAATACTTTTTAAATTATATTTTTAAAATTGGATAACCATTTTACCAATTCTTTTTCCAAGTTCTTGTAGTTGATGTCCTTTCTTAAGATTCTCAACTGTAAAACCTTTTAGCGTTGTTGTTAGAGTTTATTTTATATTTCCAAAATCTAATAAATAGGCTAATAATTTAATATAGTGTACTGTCTATCCATATGCACCTTCAGAAATAATGAGTAATTTACATCTTTCTATACAAGTATAATAGCAAAAATTTTAAAAGAACTAGAGATATACTAAATTTCATTTGAAGTCTTTTCATGTTTAATGTATATTTGAATTCAACTAAATCAATATTTTTATTAAAATGAAAAAATACGTTCCTTCTGTTATTCTTCTATTAATTGTATTTACAACTTTTTCACAAGAAGCAAATCAGTTTTTTAAACCACTTAAATATCGAAGCATTGGACCATTTAGAGGTGGAAGATCCGTTACCGCAAGTGGTGTTATTGGTGATCCTCTCACCTATTATATGGGAACCACCGGTGGTGGACTATGGAAAACAAATGATGCTGGCCAACGTTGGGAAAACATTTCTGATGGATTCTTTAAAACAGGATCTGTTGGAGCGGTTTCGGTTTCTGAATCAAATCCAAATATCATTTATTGCGGAATGGGTGAACATGCAATACGAGGAGTTATGACATCTTATGGAGATGGAGTGTACAAATCTACAGATGCTGGAAAAACTTGGGTGAATATTGGTTTAGAAAAAACACAACAAATTTCAAGGATTGTAATTCATCCTTCGAATCCTGATATTGTTTTTGTAGCTGCTCAAGGAGCTTATTCAAGTCCAACAAAAGAACGAGGTATTTATAAATCAATTGATGGTGGGAAAAATTGGAAAAATGTACTCTTTGTAAATGATTTAACTGGAGGTGTAGAATTATCAATGGACATGAATTTTCCGGAAATAATTTATGCTGCTATGTGGGAGCATCAGCGCACTCCTTGGAAAATTATTAGCGGTGGTGAAGGTAGCGGACTGTATAAATCTACAAATGGAGGTGATACATGGGAAAAAATTCATGAAGGTCTTCCTAAAGAAAAAGGTAAAATGGCCATTGCCGTTAGTCGTTCAAACTCTAATAAAGTATATGCTTTAATTGAAAGTGATAGTGAAAAAGATTTAGGAGGTTTATTTTTTTCTAATGATAGTGGTAAAAATTGGAATAGAGTAAGTGACGACAATCGTTTAACACAACGAGCATGGTATTACACTGAAGTTTTTGTTGACCCAACAAATGAAAATGTCGTTTATGTTTTAAGCGCACCCGCATTAAGATCAATTGATGGTGGAAAAAATTGGGAACTTATTGAAGGGCAACATGGTGATTATCATGATTTATGGATAAACCCAAATAATGCTAATAATATGATATTAGCTGATGATGGTGGTGCAGTTGTTTCATTTGATTATGCTAAAACTTGGTCTAAACAATCCAACATGCCAACTGCTCAATTTTATCGTGTTATTGCCGATAATCTATTTCCATATAATTTATATGGAGGTCAACAAGATAATTCTTCAGTTAAAATTGCAAGTTTATCAACTGGAAGAAGAAGCATTACTGAGCAAGACTGGACTCCTGCTGCTGGTGGAGAAAGTGCATTTTTAGCTTTTAATCCTGATGATCCAAGATATGTTGTCGGAGGAAGTTATTTAGGAACTATTGAAGTACTTGATATGAAATCTAAAATTGGCACCTCTATAATGGCTGCTCCTATCCAATACTTAGGTAGAGAAGCTCGAAATATGAAATACCTCTTTAACTGGAATGCTCCAATAGTTCGTTCTAAACATGAATCTGAAACCTATTACCATGGTGCCCAATTAGTTTTAAAAACAAAAGATATGGGAATTACTTGGGAAGAAATTTCTCAAGACTTAACTAGAAATATCGATGAAAAACAAGGTGATGGTGGTGGTCCATATACTAATGAGGCTGTTGGTGCAGAAAATTATGGTACCTTAAGTTATATCATAGAATCACCTCAAGAAAAAGGTGTTATATGGACTGGAAGTGATGATGGATTTGTATATCTAACTAAAAATGGAGGTGCAAATTGGATAAATGTTACTCCTAAAGGATTACAAGAATGTCTTATTAATGCGATCGAAGTTTCTCCTCACGATCCTGCAACAGCATATATTGCTACAACTAGATATAAGTTTAATGATAAAACTCCTAGTATCTATAAAACAATAAATTATGGTGAAACTTGGAAAAATATTAGTGTTGGAATACCTTATGGTGCCTATACTAGAGTTGTACGAGAAGATACTAAAAGAAAAAACTTATTGTATGCGGGTACTGAAACTGGAATTTACATTTCTTGGAATGGAGGATCAACTTGGGAATCATTTCAACTGAATTTACCTATTACACCTATTAACGATTTAATGGTTCATAAAGGAAATTTATTAATTGCAACTTCTGGGAGATCGTTTTGGATTTTAGATGACCTAGGTCTCTTAGCGCAATATAAAAAAGAAATCGATAAGGTAAATTTGTATACTCCAGAAAAATCTATTTATGGTAGCTGGAAAAGTCCTCTAAATTCTAATAATCCCAGCTTTAATGGTTCAAATGCTTTTGAAGGTGTCAATCCTGCAAATGGTGTTGTAATTTACTATGAGCTTCCAAAATTATCTGAAACAGATACTATTTCCTTAGAAATAAGAAATAGTGCAGGTAATTTAATTAGATCAATAAGTTCAATTAAAGATCCTAATTACAAAGAATATGATGGTGGCCCATCTCCAGCTCCAACACTTTCAAAAAATGAGGGACTAAATAGATTTGTTTGGGACATGCGTTATCCAATAATGCCTGGAATTCCTTATGCTTATATGGAAGCAAGCTTCAAAGGTCATATGACACCTCCTGGAACCTATACTATTAACTTAAAAGTTGGGAATACTGTTAAAAGTACTAAGGGTATTATTGAAGAAAACCCTAATTATGTAGTAGATTCTATTAACTATACTATTTATGATAATTTCATGAGTTCAATGGAAGAATCTCTAACAGAGATGCATGAAAAAGTGAATAAATTAAAAACAGTTCAAGAGCAACTCAAAAACCTGATTAGTAATCTAAAACTAAAAGATGAAAACCAAAATATAGTAAAACAAGGAAATGAACTTATAACTAAATTAACTGTTTGGGATGAAAAAATGATTCAACGAAAATCTAAAGCATATGACGATGTGGAAAATTTTAAAAATAAATTTACTGCAGAATATATATACTTAATCAATCAAACCGAAAATTTAATTTCAAGAGTGAATCAATCATCTAAAGATCGAAAAATTGAACTGGACAAACAATGGGAAATATTAAAAGGAGAAGCAACTTTTTTTAGCACGATTGCAATTCCTGAATTTAATAAGAAACTTTGGGAAGCTGGTATTGGAGCTATTCAATATAACTAATATGCTAAAACCTTAGAAATAAACGTTCTTGATATTCAAATTATCTTATTTTTTTTTTAGGATTCAAGAACGTTCTATTACTAAATATCCTTATTAAATGGCTGTTTTAATACCGTTTATTCATTGTTTTCTTTGTTAATGCTTTTTTGCATCAAAAAATAATTGCATTATTAGTTTCATCCTTGAATTCCTTAAAAGGATGATTACTCCATATCTTAATACTTTTCATATTAAACCAAAATACTCGCTATTTTGAAAATCAAGTTAATTAGTCAATCCTTAAAAAGCTTTATTTAGCCAAAATATTTTATAAATCATCAATTTAATTAAAGAATAAAGTTTTTGAAAAAATTGGCAATAAGATAATTTCCACTTGTTCATCATCCTTTTGAAGTTATAAGCAGCTGCGGCAAGGATAATATTGATGTTATCACCCACAATTCCTTTGTAGAAGTTTCTTCCTAATCGATGGTCTGTTTTAAGATGTCCGATTACGGGTTCTATTGCGGCTTTTTTTGGAGCTTTTCCAACGAGTCTTTCTGTTTGTTCCAATGCTGGTTCCAAGGTATGGCCATCAAACTCATTTCTAAAACCCATTGCTCCAACAATCACACCTGTATTTTGGGTGTAAACAAAAGATGCTTTATTGCCAAATTCAAATTTTTTGTGTTCTTTCCCTTTAGAGATGCACTGTGTTTCAGGTTCGTACAGTGAATAAATTTTGTTTTTACTTGTTCGTTTTTGAGCTAGAACCCGTTTAAATAATTCAACATCTGCAAGATAAATGGAGTCGGGTTTTAGATTTCTCTCTAATTCGCGAACCAATTTCAAAATCAACAGGCCAACCAGTAAGCGAATTGGCTTTGCGTGACGTTCGTTATTCTCACAATAAAGAGAACTAAATTCTTTTTCAAATAGTTGCCAATCAACCCTATTAGACAAAATATAAAGGGGATGCTTTTGGTTTAAAGTATCTTCTAAAGTGAAAAAAAAACTAAATTGATTCTCTATTTTTGACTTGGCTAACATAAATTTAAATTGCAAGGTTTACGTCATAAAAATACGAAATCTTGCAGTTTTAAATAAAAAAATATTAAATTAAACCCGTTGGGTGCAATTATTAAAAACGTCTGTTCGAGTGTTTTTTGTGCAGTAAAACGAAACAAAAAATGTATCGAGAACCGTTTTTAACAATCCTTTTTCTGTTCTCGATACAATTTTCTATCGAAAATCACTCGAAGTGACGAAAAATCATCGTTAAAAATTAATTGCACCCAGCGGGTTAAATTAATTTATTATATATCAGCTTGTTAAATGGTTTTTATGGGTCGACTAGTTAAAAAATTGTTAATTTAGTATTATGTTATACATAATAGCGTAACAATTTAAAGTTACATCCGTCATTTAGGTAAATAACCAATAATAAAAAAATACTTATCATGAAAACTTTAAATCAAAACTTATCAGAAATACAAAGTAAAAAAATTCACATCATTACCTTTTTAAATACAAAAAGACTACAATGGGACAGATTCAGAAGATATAGATTATTCATATCATAATCCTCATAATTTAGAAGAAACCTCAAATCTCTATTTCAGGTTTTTTTCTTTTAGAAGTTCATCAATAATTGTTCTCACTTTTTTACTACTCCAATCAGCAGAACCTGTTTTTGAAATTATAATTTGTCCATTTTTATCAATTAAATAACTTGCAGGAATACTGTTTGTTTTGGTGAAATTCTCAGGAGGTGTGCTATTTGAATCATACACAGGTAAATCATAACCATTTTCGAAAAAGTACTTTTCAACTGTTGCTTTATTTTCATTTGTTACAAAAATAAAAACTATTTTATTTTTGTAATCATTATACAATTTTTGAATCATTGGCATTTCTGCTCTACAAGGAGGGCACCAAGTAGCCCAAAAATTAACAAATATCACCTTTCCTTTAAAAGTTTCAAAATCAATATCTCCAGTATTTGTCCCTTTTAAATTCCAATTATAACTAGATAATTGTTCTCTATTTTCTTCTTTAGAAACTGATGGTGAAAATGCTATTTGTCGCATTACCCATTCTCTAGAAGTAGGAACTAATAATATTGCTAAGGCAATTACAAATACAATATTTGATACATTTTTTTTTGTGAAATATTTTCTCATAATTCAATAAATGACATTATAAAAAAATGCCTTTGATTCTCAAAGGCATTTCAATTATATAAAAAGTTATTATCCTAAAACTTCAGCAACCTTTGCTCCTATTTTTGCAGGAGAATCAACAACAAAAATTCCGTTTTCTCTTAAAATTTCCATTTTTGCCTGTGCGGTATCATCAGCTCCACCTACAATAGCTCCAGCATGTCCCATAGTTCTTCCTTTCGGTGCAGTTTGACCAGCAATAAAACCAATTACTGGTTTTCTATTCCCTGTTGACTTAATCCATCGAGCTGCTTCAGCTTCTAATTGACCTCCAATTTCCCCAATCATTACTATACAATCAGTTTCATCATCATTCATTAATAATTCAACAGCTTCTTTTGTAGTAGTACCAATTATTGGGTCTCCGCCAATTCCAATAGCAGTAGAAACCCCATATCCTTTTTTAACCACTTGATCTGCAGCTTCATAGGTTAAAGTGCCAGATTTAGATACAATTCCAACACGACCTTTTTTAAAAATGAAACCTGGCATAATACCAACTTTTGCTTCTTCTGGAGTTATAACACCTGGGCAATTTGGACCAACTAATCTACACTCTTTTGTTGCTATGTATGCTTTTACTTTTACCATATCTGCAACTGGAATTCCTTCAGTAATACAAATAATTACTTTTATTCCTGCGTCAGCAGCTTCCATAATGGCGTCAGCAGCAAAAGCTGGAGGAACAAAAATAATAGACGTATCGGCACCAACGGTATCCACAGAATCTTTCACTGTATTAAAAACAGGCTTATTCAAATGAAATTGTCCCCCTTTACCGGGTGTAACACCTCCAACTACATTGGTTCCGTATTCTATCATTTGGGTTGCATGAAAAGTTCCCTCACTTCCGGTAAAACCCTGTACTATTATTTTTGAATTTTTGTTTACTAAAACACTCATTTATATAAATTTTAATGATGATTATGACTACAATTTTATTTTATCCAATCTCATGAAAAGAAAAAATTATTCTTTTTTATCCTTAATTAATCGCTTTATTTCTGCTATTTCTTTCAATTTTTTTCTTGATTCTTCTATGGGTGTTCCAAAATAGGTTTTATTACCAGCAATTGATTTTGTAACACCTGTTTGTCCAAGTATAATTGCTCCTTTACCAATTGTAATACCGCTATTTGTACCAACTTGTCCCCATATAGTTACTTCATCTTCAATTATTACACATCCAGCTACACCGGTTTGCGCTGCAATTAAACATCTTTCCCCTATTACTGTATCATGGCCAATTTGAACCTGATTATCTATTTTAGTTCCATTTTTAATGGTTGTTAATCCCGTAACTCCCCTATCAATGGTGCAAAGGGCACCAATATCTACATTGTCTTCAATTAAAATTCCACCACCTGAAATTAATTTATCATACCCTTCTGGTCTTTTTTTATAATAAAAAGCATCTGCACCTAAAACACTTCCTGCATGAATGATAACATTATTACCAATGATACTACCATCATAAATACTTACATTAGAATGAATTACACAATTATCTCCAATTTTTACATTGTTTCCAATAAAAACATTTGGTTGAATAATTGTATTTAGTCCAATTATAGACGTTGTAGAAATTGAAGTTGAAGATGATAAAAAGGGCACAAAATGTTTTGTTAATTTATTAAAATCATTAAAAGGATCTTCTGAAATTAACAAAGCCTTGCCTTTTGGACAATCCACCTTTTTATTAATTAAAACCACCGATGCTTTAGAAAGTAGTGCTTTATCGTAATATTTAGGATGATCAACAAAAACAATATCTCCCTCTTCAACCACATGAATTTCATTTAAGCCTTTTATTTGAAAATCGGGTGATCCAATAAATTCAATATTTAAAAAAGCAGCAATTTCTTTTAAACTATGTAACCTTGGAAAATTCATAATTACTCCTTTACACGTTCTAAATAAGAACCTTTTGCCGTATCAACTTTAATTTTATCTCCTTCATTTATAAACAAGGGAACATTAATTATTGCACCAGTTTCAACAGTCGCAGGTTTAGTAGCATTAGTTGCTGTATTCCCTTTTACACCTTGTTCTGTATGTATAATTTCGAGAACAACGCTTAAAGGCATATCTACAGACAGTGGCAAATTATCTTCAGTATTAATTTGAACAGTAACAACCTCTCCTTCTTTTAATAAGTCTGGCGCATCCAAAATATCTCTGTGCAATGTAATTTGTTGATAATCTTCCGTATTCATAAAATGATACATATCTCCTTCAGGATACAAGTACTGAAATTTATGAGTTTCAACTCGGATATCTTCTATTTTTCTTCCAGCAGGAAAGGTGTTATCTAAAACTTTTCCAGAAGATAAACTTTTTAATTTTGTTCTAACAAATGCCGGACCTTTACCCGGTTTTACGTGTAAAAATTCTATAACTTTAAAAATATCATTATTGTATTTTATGCATAATCCATTTCGAATATCTGATGTTGTTGCCATTTAATTTGGTTTTAAGCCTAAGCTCTTATTTTTAAATTGTTTTAATGTTTATAATATTATTAAATTTATTTTAACTGCCACTATATCCTTTCATGATACCCCGTTGCGAGTTTTTTATAAAAAGAATTATTTGATCTCTTTCATTCGTAGCTTCCATTTCTGCTTCTATTTTTTCTAAAGCCTGTGTAGTATTATAATTTTTTTGATATAAAATTCTATATATATTTTGCACTTCTCTAATAGTTTCCGTTGCAAAACCTCTTCTTCTTAAACCAATGGAATTAATTCCTATATAAGATAATGGTTCTTTTCCAGCTTTAGTGTAAGGAGGTACATCTTTTCTAACCAAAGAGCCTCCAGAAACTAGCGCATGTTCTCCAATATGAATAAATTGATGCACAGCAACTAATCCGCTTAAAATAGCAAAATCTCCAATAGAAACGTGACCTGCAATTACAGATCCATTTGCCAAAATGCAATTATTACCAATAATACAATCGTGTGCAATATGTGAAGATGCCATAATCAAACAATTATCACCGATAACTGTTTTACCAAGCGCAGCAGTTCCTCTATTTACAGTAACACACTCTCTAATTGTAGTATTATCTCCAATAATAACTAGAGAATCTTCACCATCAAATTTTAAATCTTGTGGAATGGCTGAAATTACAGCTCCCGGAAAAATTCTACAGTTTTTACCAATTCTAGCCCCTTCCATGATGGTAACGTTAGAACCTATCCAAGTTCCAGACCCAATAATAACGTTATTGTGAATTGTAGTAAACGGTTCAACCACAACATTTGTTGCTATTTTTGAACCCGGATGAATATATGCTAAAGGTTGATTCATTATTCAGTTTTTTTTACTATTTGAGCCATTAACTCTGCTTCGACCACTAATTTATTATTTGCATATCCATAAGCTTGCATATGGCAAATTCCTCGTCTAATAGGCGTAATAAGTTCAGCTTTAAAAATAAGAGTATCACCAGGCAATACTTTCTGTTTGAACTTAACATTGTCCATTTTCATAAAAAAAGTTAAATAATTTTCGGGGTCTGGAACAGAACTTAATACTAATACCCCACCGCATTGAGCCATAGCTTCTACTTGTAAAACTCCTGGCATTACAGGTGCTCCTGGAAAATGTCCATTAAAATAAGATTCATTCATTGTAACATTTTTCATTCCAACCACGTGCCTATCAGATAGTTCTATAATTCTATCAATTAATAAAAATGGAGGTCTGTGAGGCAGAATACTCATTATTTTATGGATATCCATTAATGGTGGTAGCGATAAATCGTAATATGGTACGTTATTTCGTTTTTCTTGTCTTATTATTTTTTGAACTTTTTTAGCAAACATCGTATTTACTAAATGTCCTGGTTTATTTGCAATTACTTTCCCTTTAATTCTTACACCAATAAGTGCTAAATCGCCAATTACATCTAATAATTTATGTCGAGCAGCTTCGTTTGCCCATCTTAAGGTTAAATTATCTAAAATACCATTTGCCTTAACGGTTAGAGAATCTTTGTTAAATGCTTTTTTTAGTTTATTCATTGTTGCCTCAGAAATTTCTTTATCAACATAAACTATGGCGTTATTTAAATCTCCGCCTTGAATTAAATTATTATCCAGTAACATTTCAAGTTCATGTAAAAAACTAAATGTTCTAGCATCAGCTATTTCTGTTTTAAAATCGGATAATGAATCAAGTGTAGCATTTTGAGTACCTAAAACTTTGGTGCCAAAATCAACCATCGTTGTAATTTGGTAATTATCACATGGCATTAAAATAATTTCACTACCAGAATCCATGTCTTTATAAGTAATAATTTCTTTTACAACATATTCTTCTCTAATAGCAATTTGTTCAACAATACCAGCCTTTTCAAGTGCTTCCATGAAATGTTTTGAAGAACCATCCATAATTGGAGGTTCTGGTGCATTCATTTCAATAATTATATTGTCAATATCTGAAGCCACAATTGCAGCTAAAACATGTTCACAAGTATTTACGGTAACGCCTCTTTTTTCAAGATTTGTTCCTCTTTGTGTGTTAACCACGTATTCAGCACTTGCTTCAATAACAGGCTGACCTTCTAAATCAATTCTTACAAATGCAAAGCCATGATTTACAGGTGCTGGTTTCAAAGTCATATTAACTTTAATACCAGTATGCAAACCAACACCCGAAAGTGTTACTTCGTTCTTAATAGTTTTTTGATTATTGCTCATATTTCTGCTTTAATTCTATAATTTCCTTTTCCAATAAATTTAAAGTGGCTACAAGGTCGGGTAATTTTTTAAAGTAAACGTAACTTTTGTTGAAGTCGGCATATCCTATTGCAGGGGAACCTTGTATTATTTCATCATCTTTAATATTTCTACCTATTCCGGTTTGAGCTTGTACTTTCACATTATTACCAATAGTAATATGACCTACTATTCCTACTTGCCCACCAATCATACAATTTTCACCAATTTTAGTTGATCCTGCAATACCAGTTTGGGCAGCAATTACTGTGTTTTTACCAATTTCAACATTGTGTGCAACCTGAATTTGATTGTCTAATTTTACACCTTGTCTAATAATTGTTGATCCCATTGTTGCTCTATCTATGGTAGTAGTGGCACCTATATCTACATTATCTTCAATAATAACATTTCCTATTTGTGGAATTTTACTATAATTACCATCTTTATTGGGTGCAAAACCAAAGCCATCAGCCCCAATTACAGCTCCAGAATGAATAGTACAACTGTTTCCAATCATAGTTTCAGATGCAATATTTACGCCTGAATATATGATGGTACTATTTCCAATAATTACGTTTTCTCCTAGATATGAATTAGGATATATCTTAACATTATTTCCAACTTCAACATTATCTCCTATGTATGAAAATGCACCAATATAAACATTATCTCCTATTTTAGCTGTTTCACTTATAAAACATGGAGATTCAATCCCACTTTTATTATTTTTAGCATCATTATAAAAGGATAATAATTTAGAAAATGCTTCATAGGCATCGGCTACTTTTATAAGGGTTGTTGAAATGTGTTTTTCCGGAATAAAATCCTTATTCACAATAGTAACAGAAGCTTTTGTATCATAAATATATTGTGTGTATTTAGGATTTGAAAGAAAGGTTAAAGATCCTTTTTCTCCTTCTTCAATTTTTGAAAGTTTAAATACTTCTACATTGGCATCGCCTTCAATATCACCTTCTAAAATTGTTGCTATTTGTTGTGCTGTAAACTTCATGGACTGCAAAAGTAAAAAAAAACTTGAACTCTACCTATTTCTTAGGGTAGCATAAGTAATACTTATTTACAGGAGTTGCCAAGGCTTCAATATTTAAATTATCTGATGCTTTAGTAATATCTCTTGTAGTCTCATTTTTATATAAAATTTTAATATTATTTTTTGTTAAATCGTATGCTTGATTCATTATTTCACCATGATACATAAAGTAATCTAAGGATGCTTCATTAATTGATATTTTTTTCAAAACTTTCTTTTTAATTTTAAGAAGAATTTCTGCTGAAAATGGTTCGTTTTGAAGAACCACCTTAGGTAAATTTCTATTAATTAAGTTACTAGACAACGTTGATAAAATAAAATCATCATGTTCCATCCATTCTTTTATAGCTGACAAAACATCGTAATCGTCTAATTTTGAAAAAATTAGAAGCGCTTCATTTGAAAAATTATTTTCCGAACTATTTTCTTTCAAAAAATATGAAAAAGACTTACCAGCATGCAATTCCACTCCATTAGCAACTAATTCTTTTGCTCGTTCCACTATTTTCGTTAATAGTTTTTCGGCAACTAATCCTGTTTTATGTAAATATACCTGCCAATACATTAATCTTCTGGCAACTATAAACTTTTCTACCGAATAAATTCCCTTTTCTTCAATTACTAGTTGGTCATTTTTAACATGCAGCATCGTTATTAAACGTTCAGAACTTATATTTCCTTCGGTAACGCCAGTATAAAAACTATCTCTATTCAAATAATCTAACCTGTCCATATCTAATTGACTAGATATAAGTTGATTAAAAAACTTTCGATGGTATTTTCCTTTAAATATTTCTATGGCAAGTGAAAGTTTTCCTTTAAAATCGTTATTTAAGGCTTCCATAAACCTTAAAGAAATTTCTTCGTGAGTTTTTCCTTTAATAATACTATGTTCTAAGGCATGTGAAAACGGGCCATGACCAATATCATGCAACAAAATTGCAATACATAATGCTGTTTCTTCTTCATCTGAAATTACAATTCCTTTATATCTTAATATTCGAACAGCCTTTTGCATTAAATGCATACTTCCAATAGCATGATGAAATCTTGTGTGATGAGCACCTGGATATACCAAGTATGACAAGCCCATTTGTGAGATACGCCTCAATCTCTGAAAATAAGGATGATCTATCAAATCACAAATTAAAGCACTTGGAATAGTAATAAAACCGTAAATTGGATCGTTTAATATTTTAAGCTTGTTCGATGTATTTCCGTTCAAAACAATTAATTTAATTACTTACAAATATAGTAAATACTTATATGGCAAAAATAAACATTCTTTGGGTTGATGATGAAATTGATATTTTAAAACCTCATATTATTTTTTTAGAAAAAAAAGGGTATCAAGTTGATACGTGTAATAATGGTGCTGACGCAGTAGAACTTTGTGAAACTATAAGTTTTGATATTGTTTTTTTAGATGAGCATATGCCTGGATTAAGTGGTTTAGAAACGTTAAATAAAATTAAAAGTAATAAACCAAATGTTCCAGTTGTTATGATCACCAAAAGTGAAGAAGAATTCATTATGGAAGAAGCAATTGGCAACAAAATTGCCGATTATTTGATTAAGCCTGTTAACCCAAATCAAATATTATTAAGCCTGAAAAAAAATTTGGATCATACACGTTTAATATCTGAAAAAACAACTTCTAATTATCAACAAGAATTTAGAAATATTTCGATGGATTTGAATAATGTTAATTCATATGAAGAATGGATAGATGTTTATAAAAAATTGATTTATTGGGAATTAGAATTAGAGCATATTAACGAACCCGCAATGGTCGAAATATTAGAAAGTCAGAAAAAAGAGGCCAATTCTCTATTTTTTAAATTTATAAAAAACAATTATTCCGATTGGATAAACAATAATAATGCTCCTCTTTTATCAAATACCATTTTTAAAAATAGTATTCTACCCGAAATTGAAAAATCTAAAGGCACTTTTTTAGTTGTTATTGACAATTTAAGATATGATCAATTTAATATTTTAGAAAAAACGATTACCAAGTTTTATAAAAAACAAATTGAATATTCCTATTTTAGTATATTACCAACAGCAACTCAATATGCACGAAATGCGTTCTTTTCTGGTTTAATGCCATTAGAAATGGAACAAAAACTTCCCAAATATTGGAAAAATGATACTGACGAAGGTGGTAAAAATTTATTTGAAGAAGAGTTTCTGATGGAACATTTAAAACGACTTAAAAAATCGTTAAAAGTTGGATTTTTTAAAATTACAAATCTTAAAGCAGGTAAACAACTTGTTGAAAATTTTAATAGCATCAAAGAAAATGATCTTACTGTTTTAGTTTATAATTTTGTTGATATGCTTTCGCATGCTAAAACTGAAATGGAAGTAATTAAAGAATTGGCAAATGATGATAAGGCCTACAGATCTTTAACAAATAGTTGGTTTTTAAATTCACCGTTGCTTGAAATGATTCAAAAAGCCCAAACCTTGAGGTTAAAATTAATTATTACCACAGATCACGGAACTATTAATGCCAAAATTCCTAGTAAAGTTATTGGAGATAAAAATATTAGTTCGAATTTAAGATATAAAACTGGCAGAAGTTTAACTTATGAAGAAAAAGAAGTCTTTGCAGTTAAAAATCCGAAGGATATTCAATTACCTTCTATTGCTTTAAATAGTTCATTTATATTTGCCAAAGAAGATTATTTTTTCGCCTATCCTAATAATTACAATCATTTCGTTAATTATTATAAAGATACTTTTCAACATGGTGGAATTTCGTTAGAGGAAATGATTATACCTTGTGCTATATTTGTACCTAAATAAAACGAATGTGCGTAAATAGTAATTGCAAAATTAATGTGTATGGTTAAAAATTACTCGCTACAACAAATTGATCAAATTGCCAACGATATAATTCAACATTCCAATCATAAAATTTTATTGTTTTATGGTGAAATGGGAGCTGGTAAAACAACTTTAATTAAAGAAATAGTTAAACAACTTGGATCTATAGATAACGTATCTTCTCCAACATTTTCACTCGTAAATGAATACAGATCTGTTGAAAATAAAATCATTTTTCATTTCGATTTTTTTAGAATTGATAGTGAAAATGAAGCAATGGATATGGGAATTGAAGAATATTTTTACAGCAATAATTGGTGTTTAGTAGAATGGCCTAACAAAATTGAAAATTTACTACCTTTAGAGTCGGTAATAATTACAATTTCAATTATAAACCCTAATCTAAGAACCATAACACTGAAAAATAATGAGTAAACAAGCAACATCTCCATTTAGTTTTCACGAACTTATTCCTTTAGAAGAAAAGTTAGAAATTAAAAAACAAAAAGGTGAACTCCTTATTGGTATTCCAAAAGAAACACACTTTCAAGAAAAAAGAGTTTGTTTAACTCCTGATGCCGTTGGGGCACTTACTGCAAACGGGCATAAATTTGTGATTGAAACTGGCGCTGGTAATGCAGCAAACTTTTCCGATAATGAGTATGCCGAAGCTGGCGCAAAAATTTCAAATGATGTAAAGGAAGCATTTGGTTGTAATATTATTCTAAAAGTTGAACCACCCTCGTTGCAAGAAATTGAATACATTAACCCACAAAGTATTTTGTTTTCAGCCTTACAACTCAAAACTCAAACAAAAAAATATTTTGAAGCACTGGCAAGTAAAAGAATAACTGCCATTGCATTCGATTTTATTCGTGATGAGCAAGGTGTATATACCATCGTTAAATCGTTGAGCGAAATTGCCGGAACGGCATCTATTTTAATTGCCTCAGAAATTATGGGAAATGATAACCAAGGAAATGGATTATTATTAGGAAATATTAGTGGTGTTCCACCAAGTGAAATAGTTATTATTGGTGCTGGCACTGTTGGTGAATTTGCTGCAAGGTCCGCCATAGGTTTAGGAGCTAACGTGAAGGTTTTTGATAATTCTATTACCAAATTACGTTGTATTCAACAAAATTTAGGCAGAGCCATTTATACCTCTACCATTCAACCAAAAACATTGCAAAAAGCGTTAATGCGCTGTGATGTTGCCATTGGAGCAATTAGAGGAAAATCTCGCTCACCCATTGTTGTATCTGAAGATATGGTAAGAAGTATGAAAGAAGGTGCTGTTATTGTAGATGTTAGTATCGATCGTGGAGGATGCTTCGAAACTTCTGAAGTAACTACTCACAAAAAACCAACTTTTATAAAACACGGAGTTATTCATTATGGCGTCCCTAATATTCCATCTAGGTATGCAAGAACTGCCTCAGTTTCAATTAGTAATATATTTACACCCTATCTTTTAAATATTGCGGAAGAAGGGGGTTTTGAAAATGCAGCTCGTAATGATAGAAGTTTACAAAAAGGAATGTACTTTTACCATGGAATTTTAACCAATAAAACAGTGGCAGACTGGTTTAATCTACCTTTTAGAGATATTAATTTATTATTTTTGTAAAATGACATTTAAACAAAGATTGCCTTATTTCTTAGGAGGGTTAACCATTGGAATTATTGTTGTTGTGTTTTTTTTAGGAAAAAAGGAGACAACGTTTGATTATGGACCAAACGCACGCGTTTTAAAAAATATTAGCACAAAAAAACTGAATATTAATGCTTTTATTCTTGAAGAATTAAGTTCCCATAAGTTAGATACAAGTACCATTTACCAAATTCTAAAAAATGGAGATGTTGATTTAGGAAATAAAATTAAGAATGATTCCTGTATAAGTTATACCATTGAAGGGGAAAAAGAACTTCAGCACATTACAATTAAGGTAAATAACTGTCCGAAAAACGCATTTGTTGAAAAAATCCATTTTAAATAAATAAATTCAGTGTTGCAAATATTTTTAATTTACCAATACTACTTATAAATTTCTTAACCAATTGCAATTGGTTTTATTCCTTTTAAACAAACTTTTATCGTCCATCCTATTTTTTATGATTCTTCATAAATAAATTTTACCTTTAGTAAAAATAATTAAAATGCAACATATCGTAGTTCTTTCTGGTGCTGGAATAAGTGCGGAAAGCGGTATAAAAACATTTAGAGATGCAGATGGATTGTGGGAAGGACATGATGTGATGGAAGTGGCATCGCCATTAGGATGGCACAAAAATAAAGAATTAGTCCTCAATTTTTATAATAAAAGACGTGCTCAATTATTAAATGTTTTACCAAATGAAGCCCATATTTCATTGGCTAAACTTGAGAAATATTATAATGTTACTGTAATTACACAAAACGTTGATGATCTTCATGAAAGAGCTGGAAGTACAAACATACTTCATTTGCATGGCGAACTTTTAAAAGTAAGAAGTACTGTCTATCCAGAATTAATTTATGAATGGAAATCAGATTTAAAATTAGGTGATTTATGTAAAAAAAACGAGCAGTTAAGACCTCATATCGTATGGTTTGGTGAAGAGGTACCATTGCTCGAGAAAGCAATAGAAATAACTACAAAAGCTGATATACTTATAATTGTAGGAACTTCTATGCAAGTATACCCAGCTGCAAATTTAATTCATTATGTCAAAAAAGGAATTCCAATTTATTTTGTAGATCCAAAGCCAGCAATTAAATCATCTGCTTTTTTGAATTTAACCGTAATTTCTAAAAAAGCTACTGAAGGTTTGGTATTATTAACTAAGGAATTAATTTTGAAATCTCTTTAAATAATTCTCCCTCAGTTATCTCACCCCCCATTTCAATTAACTTAAATAATTCTAAATTTCTATCTCCATTATATTTTTTAGAAGCAGAATAATATAAAAAAGAATCATCTAAAGGATTTTCTAAAAACCATTTGAAATCATTCTCGTTCAATAAATTAAATGATTCATTGGAGCATTTAACATAAATTCTTTTAATTTCATCAATATCACCATAAAATAGATTTATGTCTTTTTCAGAAACATGCTCAATATAACCAACTTTTGATAACACATCTTCCCAAACTAAATCACTAAAAATAGCTAATTCTTCTTGTGCAATTTCTGGTTTTGATTTATTTATTTCCAACCACTCTTTTCGATCAATTTGTTGCGTAGCCAAAAAAATGGAAAACTCATCTGTTAAAGCTTCTAATTGCTCTTTTGTTAATTGTCGGTATTTCATTGCATTTGATATTGGTGTTAATCCTACATAGGCAAAAACCTATATTATTATTTGATAGATTCTAACTCTTGCAGAAACAATAAAAAAAAACCGCCCAATTGGGCGGTTCAAATATAAATATTTATTTTTTTAGAAAATGTATCTCAATCCAAATTGAACTTGCCATCTAGATAATAAACTTGAATCAATTACATACGATTGAATTAAATTTTGATCAAAAGAATACGTTGGATTTCCAGCGCCATCAACAGTTACACCAATTGGCTGTATTGCTTGTGGTTGCTCTACTAACCCCCAATGAGAATATAATAAATTTCCTAAATTCAGAATATCGGCGCTAAATTGAATAGCATTGTCTTTAGAAACTTTTAATTCTTGAATAAATTTCACATCCCATTTTCCTCTCCACGGTGAAACTGCTCCATATCTTTCAGCATACGAACCTCTAATTTCACTTAAATAATCATCTTGTGCAATAAATCTTTCCAATGCCGTTTTTTGAGTAGCTTGTTGCCCTGCATTTCCTGAAAACTGCATTGAACCAATTTCAGTTGCTGTTGGAACGTAAATTAAATCATTTATACCAGAGCCATCTCCATTAATATCTCCACCATAAATATAATTGAATCGTCCACCTTGTGCATATTCAAAAAATGTAGAAAGTGAAGTTTCCCATTTATCATCTGATCCATACTTCCAAGTTTTAGATGCAACACCAATAATTCTGTGAGTATCTCCATATTTAGAATATCCTAATTTTCCAGCATTTGCATCACCAACTATAGCATTATTCGCAAAGGCCCCACTCGTTATTTCATCTTCTACTGAATTTACATCTTTAGCGTTTAAATAGTTATACGCCAACATAGTATACAAGTTGTTATCAAAAGTTTTTTGTGCTTTTAAAGTAGCATTCCAAACTCTACCTTTATCTGAATTTGTAAAAACATATGGACCTGCTCCTAACCCAAAACCACCAATAGCACCACCATAATCTGCTGAAGTATAAATAGGTCTGTTATCCACACCTTTTAAAGTCCCTGATGGTGGCAATAAGGCCCAATTTTGTACTTGAGGTCCATTTATATCTTTAGTATAGGACACATCTGTTGTTAAAATCAAATCATTTTCAAATTGCTTATCTACACCAATATTTGTTCTCCATACTGTTGGAAACTTATAATCAGGATCCACAGCTTGTAAGAAAAATACATCCGGTGCCGCTATCTGATTTCCTAACCAAACAAAAGGAAAACGACCTGTAAAAATCCCAGAGCCACCTCTCAATTGTAGTGTTTTATCTCCATTAACGTCATAATTAAATCCAACTCGTGGAGATATTATCCAATTATTACTTGGCATTTGAGTATTATCAATTAAAACAGTTTCTCCATTATTTGGGTTCACATAAGGAATATCTGACAAAACAAATGCTCTATCTATAACCTCTTGTGCTTTTTTAGAAGAATCAAAAAATAAGGGTTTATCAAAACGGAATCCATACGTTAATTTAAAATTGTCACTTATATTCCATTCGTCTTGAGCATAAATAGCCATTTGTCCAACATTAGTTTCTGCTAAAGCCCACGCTCCTGGAGTTCCATCTGGAACTTCATTATTAGCATCAAAACTAGCCTGAGCATTGGAAATAGCACCCACATAATTATTGGCATTAAAACTATTAAAATCAATACTTCCAAATAAATCAAATCCATAACTAGTTAAATTAAATGAATTGTCAAATTGAAATTTTTCGAATGAAAATCCTATAGTATAATTATGATTTCCTTGAGTTATATTTAGGTTATTATTAAATTGAAATACTTTTTGGTCTAATTTATTATGAACAGAAAAAGGTTCATGTCCTACAATAATATAAGGCGATCCATTTTTATATATATTAATTGAAGGTGCTGGTGACGAAAATGGATTTCTAAAATCGTCAAAATGAGTATACCCAATTTGGAATTTATTAGAAACATTATCTGCAAATTTCGAGTTTAACTCTAATAATCCTGATTTTAATTTGTTATTAATTTCATATCCAGAATTTTCAAATTGTAATGTTTGAGAACTCGGTCCTCTAAAACCAATAGCAGTTGGATGCGCAGGCTTTTCTTTCGATGCCTCTAAAAAATTATACGTAAAAGCTAAACGATTGTTTTCATTTACGTTCCAATCCAATTTAACAATTCCTTTTTTACTTTTAGAATCATGAGTAAATCCTTCGAATTCACCTGGCTCATAGCCAATACTTCTTAATCCTGATTGAACTGCTAAAAGATCAGATCTTGTTACACGAGATTCGTTAATTGCTCCAGAGCCAGTATTAGGTAACCAAGTTTGACCTAAATCTGTTCTTTCATCTTTTTCAAAGTTTGCAAATATGAATAATTTATCTTTTACAATTGGAGCACCTACGCTAAAACCATATTGTGTTTGCTCTAATTTAGGAACAAAAATATTTTGTCCATTAATTTTACTTCCTGTCAAATCTTGATTTCTAAAATAACCATAAACGGTACCAGCAACTTTATTAGTACCACTTTTTGTAACTGCATTTATTGAAGCACCAGTAAAACCAGATAAAGTAACATCATAAGGTGCTGAAGAAACACTAATTTGCTCAATAGCATCTAAAGAAACTGGCTGAGCATCTGTTTGACCACCTGGAGTAGCAGCATCTAATCCAAACGGATTATTAAATATAGATCCATCCAAAGTAAAACTATTAAACTGATCATTTCTACCACCAAATGAACCATTTGATGACGATGGATCTAACCTCGTAAAATCTGAAGCAGAACGTGAAATAGTAGGAAGTTTTGTTAACTCTCTACTTCCTACACTAGTTTCGGCACCAGTTCTTTCATTATTAAAAGTAGCACTTTTACTCCCTGAAATAACGACTTCACTTAATTGTTGACTGTCGGCTTCTAATTTAATATCTACATCATAGGCTTTCCCTAAATCTAGATATACATTAGTAAACTCTACAGTTTTGAACCCTACAAAACTTACTGTAATGGTATAAGGTCCACCAACTCTAAGGTTTAGTATTGAAAACCTACCACTATCTGTGGTAACAGTTCCCGCTACTGTTCCTGTTGGAATATGTTTTGCTACAACGTTAGCTCCAAATAATCCAACCGAGGCGTCATCTAACACAACTCCTTGAATTCTGGATGATGTAACTTGCGAATAACCTGTAACAACCACAATTACAGCTAAAAGCAATGAAAAGAATAATTTGTTTTTCATAATATAAAGTTAAAATTTGAATATGTTAATTTAATGTAAAAATAAAAAAAAAGCCCATTAAAAAATGGGCTTTTGGCATTGTTTATCAACTTAAAATTGTTAATTACTTTTGTTCAGCTATAACATCAATTTGCATTTCAACAACCACATCTCTATGTAATCTAACTGTAGTGTTATATTTACCTATTCTCTTAATATTACCACCTTCAACTTTAATGAATTTTTTATCAATTTCATGACCAGCAGCGGCAAAAGCTTCTGCAACATTTGAGTTATTGATAGATCCAAATATTTTTGAACTATCTGCAGTTTTAGCAGTAATCTTAATTTCTAATGCTTTTAATGCATCCGCAATTTTAGTTGCTTCTTTTATTAGTTTTTCTTCTTTAAAAGCTCTTTGCTTTAAAGTTTCAGCTAACATTTTTTTAGCAGAACTTGTTGCTAAAATTGCATATCCGTGAGGGATTAAAAAATTACGTCCATATCCGTTTTTTACAGTTACAGTGTCATCTTTAAAACCTAATGTTTCAACGTCTTGTTTTAGTATAATTTCCATGATTCCTCTTCTTTTATTTTAACATATCAGCAACGTACGGCATTAAAGCTAAATGACGTGCTCTTTTGATAGCTACAGACACTTTACGTTGATATTTTAATGATGTTCCTGTTAAACGACGTGGTAAAATTTTACCCTGTTCATTCACTAAATATAATAAGAAATCTGCATCTTTATAATCAATATATTTGATACCATTCTTTTTAAAACGACAGTATTTTTTTATTTGTTTAGTGTCAATATCTAAAGGAGTAAGGTAACGTACCTCTCCTTGTTTTCCGCTTTTTGCTTGTTGTTCTATAGACATAACTCTTATTTTTTAGGTGCTTTAGCGTTGTTTCTTTCTCTTCTTTTTTCAGCCCAAGCTACAGCATGTTTATCTAACGCAACGGTTAAATAACGCATAATACTATCATCTCTTCTAAATTCAAGTTCGAATGGTGTAATTGCTTGTCCATCTACTTTGTATTCAAATAAGTGATAAAATCCACTTTTTTTGTTTTGAATGGTGTATGCTAATTTTTTTAGCCCCCAATCTTCTTTTGATATCATTTCGGCACCTTTAGAAACAAGATAGTCCTCAAACTTCTTTACTGTTTCCTTTATCTGAGTATCAGATAAAACGGGATTCAAAATGAAAACAGTTTCGTAATGATTCATAATTAATAATTTAAGTTTTTACTTTTAAGGGTGCAAATATACAATTATTATTAAATTCACCAACCATTTTATAAAAGTTAATTTTTATAAATAATAAGTAAGGTAACGTTGATATTGTGAATTAATTCTTGAATCATTAACCTTAATAATTTGCTTTAAATTATTAGGCCAAATAGGCAATTAACATACCCAACAAAATAGTTCCAAATTTTAATACATTAAACTTATGATCTTTTGAACTCTCAAATAAAATAATTGTAGAAATATGCAGGAATATACCTACAATAATTGCGGTAATTTCATTTTTATATGCCGCTATACCTTCCATATATACGCCAACTAGTTTACCTAAGGGCGACATTAATGAAAACAAAATTAAAAAAGCAATGGCATTCTTTTTTGATATGTTTGAATTCACAAAAAAAGTACCTAAAATAATTGCTATTGGTATATTATGAATTACAATTGCCCATAATAATTGCTCATGGTTATGTGAATGTGCTAAAGGAATCCCTTCCAGAAAAGCATGAATACTTAAACTTACAAAAAGTGCCCAAGGAAAATGGATTTCGTCCCTCACATGGATATGTCCATGCTCTGCTCCTTCAGAGAAAAAGTCTAAGATCAGCTGTAACAAAAGGCCGATTAAAATAAATAAACCAGCGTTTTTACTCTCAGAATTATAAACTTCAGGAAGTAAATGTAAAATAGTAATTGAAAGTAAATAAGCTCCACTAAAAGAAAGCAATAATTGAACAATTTTATTGTTTGGTTTTAGGCCATAAACAATAATAATCCCAATTAAAACAGAAAAAATAAGCGCTAAATAAGTCATTCTAAAACTAAAATTAATCGTTTAGAGGTATGCTCGTCAAAATTATCTAATTGATAATTTCCAAAAGTATGCTTTATTTTAAAACCTACCGTTTGCAAATATCCTTTAATTTTTGGAAGATCTAATATTTTTACCTTCTCAAAATAAGTATGATCATCTCCTTCAGCTTCAAACACAATTTTTTTAATTATAAAACCATTTTCAACATACTTAGTAATATTAAATGTAATACCATCAAT
Organism: Lutibacter sp.; assembly: GCF_030692605.1. Classification (GTDB taxonomy): domain Bacteria; phylum Bacteroidota; class Bacteroidia; order Flavobacteriales; family Flavobacteriaceae; genus Lutibacter. The sequence goes on along the minus strand of NZ_JAUYUD010000049.1, from coordinate 65,081 downwards.
TATCAATGTTTCATTTGGTACCAAATATTTAACAACGTACAAGGCATTCATAAAATCAATGACAGCAATTCCATCTTTTTCTAAGCTATTTTTTATATTTTTTAAAACCGTTATATCTTCTGAATCTTCTTCAAAGAAACCAAAACTGGTAAATAAATTTAAGACTGTATTGTATTTTTCGGGAAATGGATTTCGCATATCATGTTCAATAAATCGAAGCCTTTCATTTTCCTTTTTTTTTGCTTTTTGAATACTATTGGTTGAAAGATCTGCGCCAACCACATTAAAACCCAACGAATTTAAAAAAATGGCATGCCTCCCTTTACCACACGCCAAATCTAAGATAACCTCCTCTTTTTTCAATTTTAAAAAAGAAATCAGGTTCCGCATAAAAATGTCCGCCTCTTTATCGTCTCTGTGTTTATATAAAATGTGGTAATACTTGGAATTAAACCAAGAAATAAACCAATTTATGTTTTTTGTCATAATTATAAATTCAAAGCAAAAATAGTAATTGTATATGAATATGAATTAATAAACGCACTGTTTATTCACATTTGAATATAAAATATTCAAAAAAAATAAGAACATTTTTTCCATACAAACCCATATTTTAAAAAGCGACAATTTAAACATTCCTTCTAATCTTTTCAACCTTAAAATTTTAAAATGTATTTTTGCACCATATTTATAAACGATGAATGAAAATTATAAAATGGTGGCTACCACCATGTTTGGATTTGAGGATTTATTAGCAAAAGAATTGGAAGATTTAGGTGCAACCTATATAGAAAAAGGTGTGAGAAACGTATCCTTTGTAGGTGATAAAGGATTTATGTATAAAGCAAATATTGCGCTTAGAACTGCAATCAGAATTCTTAAGCCTATAAACCGATTCAAAGTTTTTGACGAAGATGACTTATATAAAAAATTACAGCGCATCAATTGGGAAACATATATGAAAGTAGACAGTACTTTCGCTATTGGAGCAGTAGTTAATTCTAAAAATTTTACAACAAATTCTCACTATATTTCATTAAAATCTAAAGATGCAATTGCCGATTACTTTAGACATAAATATCATGCAAGACCCAATGTTGATGTCAAACATCCTGATATTAAAATTCATGTTCATATCCAAAACGATTTATGTTCAGTTTCTATAGATAGCTCTGGAGATTCTTTACACAAAAGAGGGTATAGAAGTAGTACCAATATTGCACCAATTAATGAAGTATTGGCCGCTGGTTTAGTGTTACTATCTGGGTACAACGGAGATTGTAATTTTATTGATCCAATGTGTGGGTCTGGAACAATACTAATTGAGGCAGCAATGATTGCTAACAACATACCTCCAAATATTAACAGAAAGGAATTTGGCTTTGAAAAATGGGAAGATTATGATGAATCTTTGTTTTTTGCCGTTCAAGATTCCCTTTTGAAAAAAATGAGAAATTGCCATTTTAAAATTATGGGGTTCGATAAAGCTCCTTCGGCGGTTAGAAAAGCCATAGAAAATGTTGAAAATGCCAATTTAACAGAATTTATTGGAATTCATCACGTTAACTTTTTCAACTCGGTAAAAGAAGTTTTTGGAAAAACTATTATTTTGTTCAATCCACCTTATGGAGAACGTTTAAATATTGACGTTGCAGAATTTTATAAAAGTATCGGTGATACGTTGAAAAATGGATATTCTGATTCTACGGTATGGTTTATCACTTCCGATTTTGAAGCTTTAAAGCACGTTGGACTAAAAACTTCCAAAAAAATTGCCTTAAAAAACGGTGATTTAGATTGTAAATTTGTTCGTTATGACATGTATGAAGGTAGTAAAAAAATAAAAAAAGATACCTCAGAAGAAGAAGAATAAAACTCTATTTTAACGTGTTAATTTAAAAAAGTCCATTAAAAAAAATAAGAAGCGAAATAAAAAAATTAATTCGCTACTTTACTTATGAATTTTATACGCATCAAACGCAATTCTTCTTCATCAAAATCACCTTTAAATTCATCTAATGCATCTTGAATTCTATCACTGTCAGATTCCATAAAATATTGAAATATTTTTTCTTGCTGCTCTTCATCCAATAAATTATCTATACAATAATCAATATTCAATTTAGTACCACTATAAACAATACGTTGCATTTCATCAATTAACTCACTAAATCCCAACCCTTTTGATTTAGCAATATCAACCAGTGGAATTTTACGATCTGTATTTTGAATAATATAAAGTTTAAGTGCTGAATTTACACCCGTGCTTTTAACTACAAAATCTTCCGCTCTAATAATATCATTTTCTTCAACATATTTCGCTATTAAATCTACAAACGGTTTTCCAAATTTGGAAGCTTTTCCTTCGCCAACTCCATAAATATTTTTAAGCTCTTCTAAATTAATTGGGTATTTATTTGCCATATCTTCCAAAGATGTTTCTTGAAAAACAGCATATGGAGGAACCCCATTCTTTTTAGCAACAGATTTTTGTAAATCTTTCAATAATTTTATTAATATATCATCAATCGCTCCAGCACCACCCTTATCATTTGCAATTAATGAACCGTCGTCCCCTGCATCATAAATATGATCTTCAGTCATAAAAAATGATTCTGGATTTTTTAAATATTCTAATCCACTTGGTGTTAATACAATAACTCCATACTGTTCAATATCCTTTTTAATATATCCACTAACCAAAACCTGTCTAATTAATGCTGTCCAATATTTACTATCATGGCTTTTTCCTAAACCAAAATAAGCCTGTTCGTCTGTTTTATGAGATTTCAACAACGCATTAACCTTACCAACCAAGGTTTTAACTAAATCTTTTGCCTTATATTTTTGATTAGTAAGCTTTACAACCTCTAATAATTTCTTTACTTCATCTTTCGCCTCTACTTTTTTCTTTGGGTTCCGAACATTATCATCCATAGAAGCGCCTAGTCCATTTATACCATCAAACTCCTCACCAAAATAGTGCAATAAATATTTTCGGCGAGACATTGAAGTTTCGGCATAACCAATAACTTCTTGTAATAATGAATTCCCAATTTCTTGTTCGGCAATAGGTTTTCCAGATAAAAATTTCTCTAATTTCTCAATATCTTTGTATGAATAATATGCCAAACAATATCCTTCTCCTCCATCTCTACCAGCTCTACCGGTTTCTTGATAATAACTTTCTAAACTTTTAGGAATATCGTGGTGTATTACAAATCGAACATCTGGTTTGTCTATTCCCATTCCAAATGCAATAGTTGCAACAACAACATCTACATCTTCCATTAAAAACATATCTTGATGTTTTGCTCTAGTTTTTGCGTCTAAACCTGCATGGTACGGTACTGCCTTTATCCCATTTACCTGAAGTACTTGAGCTATTTCTTCAACTTTTTTACGGCTCAAACAATAAATGATACCAGATTTGTTAGCATATTGACGAACAAACCGTATTATATCTCCATTAACATTGGCAGTTTTATTACGGACATCATAAAATAGATTTGGTCTATTAAAAGATGCTTTAAAAGAATTTGCATCTGTAATTCCCAAGGATTTTAATATATCTTCTTCAACTTTTTCAGTTGCAGTGGCTGTTAACCCTATTATAGGCACATCGTCTATTTTCTGAATAATCGCCTTTAAATTTCTATACTCAGGTCTAAAATCGTGTCCCCATTCAGAAATACAATGTGCTTCATCTATAGCAACAAAAGAAATTTTTTGATTTTGTAAAAAATCAACATAATCTTCCTTAATTAAAGATTCTGGAGCAACATAAAGCAATTTAGTAACTCCGCGTTCTATATCTGCTTTCACTAAATTTACTTCTGTTTTATTAAGAGATGAGTTTAAAACATGAGCAATTCCATATTCCGCAGAGATTCCTCTAATCGCGTCTACTTGGTTTTTCATTAACGCAATAAGTGGAGAAACAACAATTGCCGTACCTTCTTGAACTAAAGCAGGCAACTGATAACAGAGTGATTTTCCTCCTCCAGTAGGCATAATTACAAAAGTATTATGTTTTTCAATAATACTTTTTATAACTTCTTCTTGTAATCCTTTAAATTTATCAAAACCAAAGTGCTTTTTCAGAGCAGCGTGCAGATCAATAGTTTTATTATCCATTTTTCTTATTAAATTGTTCCCTTAAATTAATCAAAGCATCATACCAATTAACTTGTAAGTTACAACTATTTATAATATTTAATTTTAATTTTTAACCAGTTTGCTTTCTATGTTATTAAATAATAATATTTTTGTTAGCTATTAAAGATAAAACATTTTTTTAATTCAAAAAAAACTTTTCTTTTGAAAAATAAAAATACCATAAACGAAAATGCCAAGCAAACCATATTAGCTGAAAGCAACGCGATTGCGAATTTAGTTAATTTTTTAAATGAAGATTTTGAAAATGCTGTAAATTTTATATTAAATTCAAAAGGAAGGGTTATTGTTACTGGAATTGGCAAAAGTGCCAATATTGCTGCCAAAATAGTTGCAACATTTAACTCTACCGGAACCCCTGCCATTTTTATGCATGCCGCAGATGCTATTCATGGAGATCTTGGAATTATTCAAAATAATGATGTCGTAATTTGTATTTCAAAAAGTGGGAATACACCTGAAATAAAAGTTTTATTACCTCTCATAAAAAATTATGGAAATAAAATTATTGCGATAACTGGTAATATTGAATCATTTTTAGGCACAAATGCAGATTTTACACTAAACTCTTACGTCGAAAAAGAAGCAGATCCTAATAACTTAGCACCTACAACAAGCACAACCGCGCAATTAGTTATGGGAGATGCTTTAGCTATTTGCTTGTTAAAATTAAATAACTTTTCTAGCAAAGATTTTGCAAAATATCATCCTGGTGGAGCATTAGGTAAAAAATTGTATTTAAGGGTTAGTGATTTAATTGTAAAAAATGAATTGCCTGCAGTATCACCTTCAACCTCCATTAAAGAAGTTATTATCGAAATTTCTGAAAAAAGGTTGGGATCGACTGCAGTTATAGATAACAATAAAATTATTGGAATTATTACTGATGGCGATGTAAGGCGAATGCTTAAAAATAACGATGATTTTTCGATGCTTACGGCAAAAGATATTATGAGTAAAAACCCAAAAACTATTGCGATAGATGCCATGGCTATTGAAGCATTCGATGCGATGGAAAATAACAATATAACCCAAATATTGGTTGAATACAATTCAAAATATGCAGGTGTTGTACATTTACACGATTTACTAAAAGAAGGAATTTTTTAAAATGACAAAAAAATTAAAAGATAAAAATGACATGTCCTTTTTGGATCATATCGAAGAATTGCGTTGGCATTTAGTACGTTCAACTATTGCTGTTTTTTCATTTGGAATAATTGCGTTTTTAATGAAGGATTTTATATTTAACACCATCCTTTTTGCGCCTAAAGACCCAAATTTTATAACGTATCGGCTTTTCTGCAAAGCATCAATTTTTTTTGGTACTGAAGGATTATGCATAGACGAAATACCTTTTACATTGCAAAGTTTGGACATGTCTGAACAATTTAGTGTGCATATTTGGGCGTCCATTACCTTTGGTTTTATAATTGCCTTTCCATATATTATATATGAAGTTTGGAAATTTATAAGTCCGGGGCTTTATTTAAAAGAGAAAAGCGGGGCAAAAGCGTTCATTATAATATCTTCATTTCTATTTTTTATAGGCGTATTATTTGGTTATTACGTAATTACTCCTTTATCTGTTAATTTTTTAGGGAATTATTCTATTAGTGAAACTGTAGAAACTAATATTCAAATAGGATCATATATTTCACTTGTTAAAACCTCCATTTTGGCGGCTGGATTAATTTTTGAATTGCCTATTATTATTTATTTTTTAACTAAAATGGGATTGGTAACTCCTCAATTTTTAAAAACCTATAGAAAACATGCATTGGTTATTGTTTTAATCGTTTCTGCCATAATAACACCGCCAGATGTAATAAGTCAAGTAATTGTTGCAATACCTATATTAGTTTTATATGAAATAAGTATTATTATTTCTAAAATTGTGATTAAACGTCAACTTAAAAAAGAAAAACAAAATGCCTAACCAAGTAGAAGAATTTAACTTGTATCGAAAAAAAATGAATGAAAAAATTTTGAACGATGACAATAAAGTTATCAAACGAATTTTTAATTTGGATACAAATGCTTATATGGCAGGTCATTTAGATGTTAAAACTAAAGAATTATTAGGTTTAGTGGCTTCCGCAGTGCTTCGATGTGACGATTGCGTTAAATACCATTTAGAAACTTGTTTTAAACTTGGTGTTACCAAACATGAAGTCATGGAATCGCTTTCAATTGCAACTTTAGTTGGTGGTACCATTGTAATTCCGCACTTAAGACGAGCCTATGAATTTTGGGAAGAGTTGGAAATAGGCAATAGACAATAGGCAATAGTGAATAGTGAATAGTGAATAGTGAATAAAACAATGAAAGAAGATAGAAAAGAAAAAGGAGAATTATGAAGAATAATTATAAATTATTTTATGAACTTTCAAACTTTTAACTTTTAACTTTTAAACAAATAAGCATCAATGATATTAAGAGCTGAAAATATTAAGAAGAAATACGGTAACAGATATGTTGTAAACGGCATTTCATTAGAAGTAGAGCAAGGTCAAATTGTTGGTTTATTAGGGCCAAATGGAGCTGGTAAGACTACTTCATTTTATATGATTGTAGGAATGATTAAACCTAATGCAGGTGAAATTTATTTAGACAACACACCAATTACAAAATTTCCGATGTACAAAAGAGCACAAGAAGGTGTTGGCTATTTAGCACAGGAAGCTTCGGTTTTTAGAAAATTATCTGTTGAGGATAATATTTTATCTGTGTTACAATTCACAAATCTTTCTGTTAATGATCAAAAAAGAAAATTAGAATCGCTTATTGATGAATTTGGTTTGGGGCATGTGCGTAAAAATAGAGGGGATTTATTATCGGGTGGTGAACGAAGACGAACTGAAATTGCACGAGCTTTAGCGTCTGACCCTAAATTTATTTTGTTGGATGAGCCTTTTGCAGGGGTCGACCCTATTGCTGTGGAAGATATTCAAAGTATTGTGGCACATTTAAAAGATCGAAATATCGGTATTTTAATAACGGATCATAACGTTCAAGAAACATTGGCAATTACAGATAAGACCTACCTCATGTTCGAAGGTGGAATTTTAAAAGAAGGAACACCTGAAGAACTAGCTGCTGATGAGACTGTTAGACGTGTTTATTTAGGAAAGGACTTCGAACTTAAAAAAAAGAAATTTTAATTTATTTTTCGAAAGAAAGTGCGCTTAAATGAAATACAAAAAATAAAATTTTTAATCATTAATTTCTTTTTTAGCTACCATAGAAATCAATACATACAATACTATAATAAATGGTATTGCAATAAACTGTAACACAGCTAATAACAACATAGTAACTCCTATAAAAATAAACTTCACTTTATTATTTTTCCAACTATAATCTTTAAATTTTAAAGAAAATAAAGGAATTTCAGCATTCATTAAAAAGCACAATAACAAAGTCAACCCAATTAAGAACCATAAATTTCCTATTAAATCAATGGCAATTTGATTGTTGGTATATGCTATTATTAAGGGTAATGACAAAACCACCATCGCAGAAGCGGGTGTAGGAAGGCCTATAAATGATGATGTTTGTCGTTCATCGATATTAAATTTTGCTAACCGGTATGCTGCAGCTATAGCAATTAAAAATCCTATGGATGCTACTGCATAATTACTAGTTAAAATTGTACTTAAAGAGATTTGTTCCACAGCATCATTACTACTACTCCAATTTGCTGAGCTAGATGATCTAAGCATTAATTGAAACATTACAAATCCAGGCACCACACCACTCGTAACAACATCAGCCAACGAATCTAATTGTTTTCCTAATTCTCCTTGAACTTTTAAAATTCGAGCTGCAAAACCATCAAAAAAATCAAAAAATATACCAATAAAAACAAAAAAAGCAGCGAGTACAAGTTGGTCTTTAACGGCAAAAAAAACAGCTATAATACCAGAAAATAAATTTAATAATGTAAGTATGTTTGGAATATGTGATTTAATTTTCATCTTTTATATTTTCCGTAAATTTAAAAAAATGTTTTCGTTAGTTTTGCATTTAGTTTTTTTATTTATTTTAAAATGCCACAACTACATTCAACATATAAACCATCTCTCCTATTTAGGTCAGCTCACATAAATACCGTTCATAAAACACTCTTTTATAATACAACTATTATTTATCAGCGAAAACGAATTTTTACTCCTGATAACGATTTTTTAGATTTGGACTTTTCATTCGTCAATTCTGAAACCTTAGTTATTGTACTTCACGGTTTAGAGGGCAGTTCACAATCTAAGTATCTACTATCAACAGTTCGTTTTTTAAATGACCAAAAAATAGACTGTTTGGCAGTTAATTTTAGGGGTTGTAGCGGTGAAGATAATCGACATTTATATTCGTATCACAGTGGAAAATCAGATGATTTAAATGTGATTTTAGATTATATCTTAAACCATTATACCTACAAAAATATTATTTTTGTTGGCTTTAGCATGGGTGGAAATATTCTGTTAAAATTTTTAGGTGAAGGAAACCAGTTGAATTCAAGCATAAAAGGTGGAATTTCCATTTCAGTACCAACCGATTTAGCAGGCTCTTCACACGAATTATCAAAAATTCATAACATTTTATATTTTAAACGATTTATGGTTAGGTTGAAGATAAAACTAGTTAAAAAAATTACTGATTTTCCACAAAACAATTTGAATGTAAATTATATTAAAAAAGCAAAAACATTCCTTGAATTTGACGATGCTGTTACCGCACCACTAAACGGATTTTTAAATGCTGAAGACTATTATACCAAAAGTAGTAGCAAACAATATATTAGGGCTATTCGAAAACCAACCCTATTAATTAATGCCCAAGATGATACTTTTTTATCTAAAAGTTGTTTCCCATTTGCTGAAGCCTCGAATCATCCATTTTTTTATTTTGAAGCGCCAAAATATGGTGGTCACGTTGGTTTCAATTCATCTTTTATAAAAACTAAAAACGTATGGCTCGAAAATCGTATTTTAGCATTTATAAATCAGATTTTATAAATTAATCATTCAGATTTTAAATGCATAACATCAGTTTAAGAACAGCTACTTTATTGGATATCCCCATTTTATATGAGTTTGAACAAGGTATTATTACTGCCGAACGCCCTTTTGACCCTACCTTAAAATCGGGACGTATCAATTATTACGATATTAAGGATATGATACAATCTAATGATACAGAAGTAGTTGTAGCTTTATTTGAGAATGAAATTATAGGATCTGGATACCTTCAAATTAGGCAACCAAAATCATATTTTAACTTCGATAATTATGGATATATTGGTTTTATATTTGTAAAACCAAATTTTAGAGGAAATGCCGTTAGTCAAAAAATAATAGATACCTTATTAATTTGGGGGCAAACTAAAAATGTACGTGAATTTCGATTACAAGTATATAACGACAATCTTTCAGCCATAAAATCGTATGAAAAATGTGGCTTTAAAAAACATATGATTGAAATGAGAATGGAACTAAAAATAAATGAAGATTCTAAAAAATTATAAAAAAAATGAAACGTAAAATAATTCTATTGTCTGCCATTTTTAGTTTAGGTGTTTTTTTTGGAAATGCACAACTTAGATTATCAACAGATGCAACAATTAGTGTTGTAACCTGTGGACCTGGATCTGAATTGTACAGTACTTTTGGGCATAGCGCATTCAGAGTGTACGACCCTATTTTACAATTAGATAAAGTTTATAATTACGGTACATTTAATTTTAATGCGCCTAATTTTTACTTAAATTTTGTTAAAGGAAAATTAATTTATCAATTATCAACTTCTCGTTTCAATTCTTTTTTAGAATCATACCACCGCGAAAATAGATGGGTAACTGTGCAAGAATTAAATTTAGATAATACTGATGTTCAGTTACTTTATGATTTTTTAGAAATAAATGCGCTACCACAAAACAGAGATTATAAATATGATTTCTTTTACGATAATTGTTCAACAAAATTAGAAGAAGTTTTAAAAATTGTATTAAAAGATAAAGTAGCTTTTAGTAATTCACATATTAATACTACAAAAACTCATCGCGATTTAATTGCCGACTATACCACCACAAATAAGTGGTCGAAATTTGGAATTGATTTAGCCTTGGGATCAGTAATCGATAGAAAAGCTACAAAAGATAATTATAAATTTTTACCAGATTATTTAATGGCCGGTTTTGGCAATGCAACTGTATTAATTGAAAACAATCAACAACCTTTAGTCAAAAATACTGTTGAAATATTAAAACAGAGACCTTTTGAGTCAAAAACATCGTTGGCAACTCCTTTTAATTTGTTTTTTGTTTTATGCTTACTTGTTACTTTCAAAACCTATAAAAATATTAAAAACAACAAAAGATCTAAATGGTTAGATTTCTCATTGTTTTTTGTTACTGGAATTATTGGTATTGTAGTACTCCTTTTATGGTTTGCTACCAACCACACTGCAACCTATAAAAATTTTAACTTTTTATGGGCTTTTGCTCCAAATGTAGTGGTTGCATTTTATATGCTAAAAACAAAATTACCAACCTGGCTAATAGCTTATAATAAACTGTTATTAATACTATTAGCATTATTATTTCTATTGTGGGTTATAGAAATTCAGGTGTTTAACATCGCTCTTTTACCTATAATAGCCTTATTAATAATTCGTTATGGCTATTTAATTTTAAATCAAAAAAAATTACAACTTTAAATCTATTTGATTAATAACTTTAGCTTCCAATGCAACTGTTTTTGAATAAATATCATTTGCTTTTGCTAAAATGGTTTCTGCAAATTGGCGATCTTTAATATCTTTAGCGTTAATTCTAACATTAAAATAAGCACCTAAAACAGCCGTTCTAGCACATAATACCCCAACTCCTGAATCTGATAAAGAACTTTGCATTCCATCTTTTAACATGGCCTCCATTACTTCCATTGAATTATATGCTGTTTCCATTATTTTCAACGGAATTTCCGTAGCATATTTGGTTGCAATTTCCACCGCTTCTTTTCTAGCTTCAATTTCTTCATTGTTCCCTTTTGGTAATCTAAACGCATCAATAATTTTATTAAAAGCATTGGTGTCTTCATCTACCAAATACAATAACATGTTTTTATATGCTTGTCCTTTTTCGGCCCAATTCGAATAAAATTCCCATCGATCATCCCATCCCACTTTATGAGCTGATAAATTTGCTACCATGGTTCCTAATGAAACTCCCAAAGCCCCAACATACGCTGCAATAGAACCGCCACCTGGAGCCATCGACTCACCAGCAGTTTCTTCCGCAAATTCTGAAACTGACAAATCGACCAGTTTTTTGGTATCAGCAGCCAACATATATTCAATTATTTTTTCTTGAGGGTTAAACGGTTTTAAATCATCCAAACCAAGCGATTTTACTGCAATTTTAATTTTTTCAGTTTCTGAAATGCCCAAAGATCGCTGTTGCTTCTTTAAAAAATAATCTCCAGCATCTAACATTGCTTTAAGCGGAATTAATCCAATTAATTCTGAACCAGTAATTCTCATTCCACGTTCAATGGCAGCTTTTTCTGTTTCATCAAAAGCAATATGAACTGGTGTAATGCTAATATTGGTTAAATTATAAGAGATTTGAGCAATTCCATATTCTTCAATGTACCAACCAATTCCTTTAACGGCTTTTAATTTGCCAGGAATTCTGACAGGCTCACCGTTTTCATCTAGTACTTTTTTCCCAGAAAGCGCATTATTCTCATATAAAACCCTTCCTGCTTCTCTAATATCAAAGGCAATAGCGTTTGCTCTTCTGGTCGAAGTTGTATTTAAATTAATATTATAGGCCACTAAAAAATCTCGTGCTGAAATTGCAATTGCACCCGTTTTTGCTACTTTATCAGTATAACTTGTAGCACCAAAATCTGGTTTCCAAGCAGGATTACTCAATTTCTCTTTCAAACCTTCATACTCACCCGCCCTGCAATTTGCTAAATTTATTCGTTTTTCTTCTGTTGCCGCTTTTTCATAATAATACCCTGGTATTCCAAGTTCTCTTCCTACTCTTTCGCCTAACAAATGGGCGTATTTGGCGGTTTCTTCCAAAGTAATTCCTGAAATAGGAACAAGCGGACAAACATCTGTAGCACCAAATCTTGGATGTTCACCGGTATGTTTGCTCATATCAATTAATTCAGATGCCTTTTTAATTAGCAAAAAAGCTGCTTCAATAACCTTTGAAGGCTCTCCTACAAAAGTTATAACAGTTCTATTAGTAGCTTTTCCAGGATCTATATCTAACAATTTCACCCCTTCAACCGTCTCAACAACACTTGCAATGGCTTTAATTTTAGCTTCATCTCGCCCTTCACTTATATTAGGGACACACTCTATTAGTTGTTTATTCATGTTCATTTAATTTTAAAACCCCAAATTTAGGCAGATAAATCCAATTTTATCTATTTCATATAAAATAAATATTGCATTAAGCACTAGTTTTTAGTAATATATTTTACATTTGTTATTGAGGAAAACACTTCAACTATGAAAAAAGTTTTAATAACAGGAATGGCAGGATTTATTGGGTACCATTTAGCCAAATTACTTGCCAAAGAAGGTTATGAAGTGGTTGGATTGGATAATATAAACGATTATTATGATGTTGGATTAAAATATGCTCGTTTGGCGGATTTAGGATTTAAAAATGAATTTGAATACAATCAACTTATTGAATTAGAAAATATTTCATTTATAAAACTAGATCTAATCGACTTAACTCAATTAAAAGAGCTTTTTAAAAATAAACAGTTCGATTATGTTGTAAATTTAGCTGCTCAAGCTGGAGTTCGCTATTCTATTGAAAATCCACATACCTATGTGGATAGCAATATTACTGGTTTTTTAAATATTTTGGAATGTTGTAGAACCTATCCCGTTGAACATTTGGTTTTTGCCTCGTCGAGCTCGGTTTATGGATTGAGCGAAGATATTCCATTTAAAGAAGACAGTTGTACCGATCACCCATTGGCAATGTATGCTGCAAGTAAAAAAGCCAATGAAATGATGGCTCATTCTTATGCGAATCTTTTTAAAATTCCAAGTACTGGCTTGCGATTTTTTACCGTTTACGGACCTTGGGGCAGACCCGATATGGCACTGCATTTATTTACAAAAGCGATTGTGGAAGATAAGGAATTCGATGTTTTTAACAATGGAGAAATGAGTCGTGATTTTACCTATGTTGGTGATATTGTCGAAAGTATAAAAAGATTGCTACCACTAGCTCCAATAGAAAATAATCCAGCGTTTAATGCTAAAAAACCGAGTCCGTCTAAAAGTGCTGCATGTTATCAATTATTTAATATTGGCAATAATAATCCCATAGCTTTAATGGATTTTGTACACGCCATTGAACATGAAATAGGTAAAAAAGGTAAAATTATTTTTAAACCTATGCAACCAGGAGATGTGCAAGCTACGTATGCCAATGTTGAAAGTTTATTTGAATACATCAATTTCAAACCACAAACAAACATAAAAGATGGTATTAAAGCCTTTGTAAAAAACTATTTAGAATTAAACAACTAAAACAATCATAACAAAAAATAAATTAACGCAACCTTTATATGAAACTCAAAACGATACCCTACTTTTTAAGTGCTGTTTTTCTTTTTATGTCGATAAATTCCTTCGCACAAGAAAAAGATAAAACTCGCTGGACTCCAGAAGATATTATTAATACAGAGACCATGAAATCGGTATCAATTTCACCTGATGGCACTAAAGTAGTTTGGACGAAAACCAAAGCGGTTAAAGAAAAAGATAAATTTGTTTCAGATATTTATTTAACCCTATTAAATGTTACAGATAAAAAAGGGTTTAAAACCATTCAATTAACCAATGCCGAAGAAAATGATTTTAGTCCTGTTTTCTCAAAGGATGGCGAATTTATTTACTTTTTATCATCTAGAGATAAAGGTAAAAAACTTTGGAAATTAAGCGTTTATGGCGGTGAAGCTCAAGAAGTACATGAATTTAAAAATGGTATTTCAACTATTCAATGGAAAAACAAAAATGCCTTTCTTTTTAGTGCCAATGAAGGTGAAACGTTAAGAGATAAAACTTTTAAAGAAGCCAAGGATGATGTTGAAGTAATTGAAGATACCATTTACTGGAAACCTAAAAGAATCTTTGAATTTGATATAGAAAGTAAATCAATTAAAAGAATTACAAACAACACAAAACCTGTTGGAAGTTTTGCAGTTTCACCAAACGGAACATGGCTGATTTATAGTATGGACAGAAGTACTTCTTTTGATGCGGATGCCACAAAAGATCCTTTTTATTATTTACAAAATTTAGAGACTGGTGCAAGTAAACAAATTTTAACAGATTTAAAGCAACCGTCAGATTCGTTTAAATTTACACCAGATGGATTAGGCTTTTATTTTAAATCTACATTTTCATCCAATCCTGAATGGAACGGTGAAGGCGTTGAAGAATTATACTTTTATTCTTTGGAAAAAAATACTCATCAGAAAATAAATTTGCAATGGGACTTAGGTATTGGAAGAGGTTTTGAATTGCTTGGAAACGATGTTCTGGTTACATTGGCGAATAAAGCTTATTACAAACTTTCCTTGTATAAAAAATCGAAAAATGGTTGGGATAAAACGGATTTAAATTTAGGAGAAAAAAATAATTCAACTACCATTTTATCGACTTCAGAAAACGGGTTGAAAGTAGTCTATCAACATTCAAATTCGGCAAAATTACCTAAATTTTATATTTCAAATGTTCAAAAAGGAAAATTTACCTCGGAAAAGGAACTTATAACATTAAATGAAAATTTAGCTAAAAAACCGCTCACCAATTATGAAGTTTTTGTTTGGAAGGGATACAAAAATGAAGAAGTAACAGGTATTTTATACTATCCAGAAAATTATGAAAAAGGTAAAAAATATCCATTAATTTTATCAATTCACGGAGGGCCAGCGGGTGCTGATACTGATACTTGGGCTGAGCGCTGGAGTACTTATCCAAATATTTTAGCACAACGTGGCGCTTTTGTATTGCAGCCAAATTATCACGGGTCTTCAAACCATGGATTAGCTTTTGTTGAAAGCATTAAGGGCAATTATTACGAACCAGAAATGGACGACATTATGAAAGCCATTTCTGTTTTAGAAGAAAAAGGAATGATTGACGTTGACAAATTAGGAACTATGGGGTGGTCAAATGGAGCTATACTAACAACCATGTTAACAGTAAAATATCCAGATATGTTCAAATTTGCTGCTGCTGGGGCTGGAGATGTCAACTGGACTTCAGATTATGGAACTTGTAGTTTTGGTGTTAGTTTTGACCAAATTTATTTTGGAGGTGCACCTTGGGACGATATGAACGGTACGTTTTACAATGAAAATTATATTTTAAAGTCTCCCCTATTTGAAATTGAAAAAATAAAAACGCCAACTATTATTTTCCATGGTAGCGAAGATAGAGCAGTTCCTAGAGATCAAGGTTGGGAATACTATAGAGGATTACAACAAGTTGGTAAAACACCAGTTCGTTTTCTTTGGTTTCCTGGTCAGCCTCATGGGTTGGGAAAAATAAGTCATCAATTAAGAAAAATGAATGAAGAATTGGACTGGATTGATACCTATTTATTTGAAAAACCTTCTAAAGAAAATGTGACATTTAAAAAGGATAGTCCCTTGGCACAATTGCTTGAAATAGATAAAGTGGCTATTGATGAGCAAGGGAATTTTGGATTGCTATTTCAGGGAAAACTAATTCCAGAAACGGTTTTAACCAAAAAAGATTCTATTTCAATTGGTAGGTTTGAAATTACCAATGCGCAGTATAAATCATTTAAACCAGATTTTCAATTCAATGCAGGTTTAGATAATTATCCAGTTATAACAAGTAAAGAAAACGCTATCAATTATGTAACTTGGTTAAGTACTTTAACTAAAAAAACGTACAGATTGCCTACTGCCAAAGAAGCTGAAAAATTACACAAAAAAGCCCATAAGGCTGCGGCAAAAGAAAACACATTAAATTATTGGTCTGGTTTTGATTTAACCATGGATGAAGTTCCTTTGTTTTTGCAAAAATTAAAAGAAACACAAACCTTATTATTTAAAAAAGTTGGTAAATCTGCTAAGACAACTATTGGTGATGCCGATATATACGATTTGGGAGGAAATGTTGCCGAATATTTTGAAAACGGTATTTATGGTTATAGTGCGTATGATTTTTACGACCCTTCCAACGATAAAATGATTGAAAGTAAGCATGTTGGAATTAGAATCATTAAAGAATAGAAAATAGAAAATAGAAGAAAGAAGAAAGAAAAAACAACATTTATAAAAAATGAATTTTGAAATTTTAGGGTCTTTTTTAGTTGCGTCCATGATACTTACTGTGATGCCTGGACCAGATATTGTGTATGTGCTGGCTCAAAGTATTACAAATGGTAAAAAATACGGTATTGCTACTGCTGCGGGTTTAGCCTCTG
This sequence comes from Lutibacter sp., assembly GCF_030692605.1. Classification (GTDB taxonomy): domain Bacteria; phylum Bacteroidota; class Bacteroidia; order Flavobacteriales; family Flavobacteriaceae; genus Lutibacter. Next base: position 48,394 of record NZ_JAUYUD010000049.1, on the reverse strand, counting down.
GCATTATAATACACACCACCCTAGTTGCTTTTGGAGTATCAGCAATTATTCAGCAATCGCCACAATTATTTTGGTCAATAAAATTATTTGGAGCTATATATTTATTGTATTTGGCATTTTTAACATTTAAAAGCACTTCAGAAATAAAATTGGATGCAAAAGTTACTAAAAAGGATTTTTTTAATTTATATAAACAAGGATTTATAATGAATGTGCTAAATCCGAAAGTGTCTATCTTCTTTTTAGCTTTTTTTCCTGGCTTTTTATACCATTCAACTCAGAATACGGTTATCCAATTTTACGTTTTAGGGTTGATTTTTATGATCCAAGCTTTTGTCATATTTTCATTGGTGGCACTGCTTTCTGGAAAATTTTCGATGTACTTAAAAACAAATCCAACATTCAATACCAACTTAAAATGGTTTAAAATTTTAGTTTTTATTGGAATTGCTATCTTTATAGTTCTAACTTAAGATATGCCGACTAAAACTAACAAACAGGTTAAAATAATAGAATGTCCTCGAGATGCTATGCAAGGTATTACCAGTCATTTTATTCCAACTATTTCAAAAGCACAGTATATAAATGCTTTGTTAAGAGTTGGCTTTGATACCATTGATTTTGGCAGTTTTGTTTCTCCAAAAGCAATTCCTCAGATGAGAGATACTGCTGCAGTTTTAAATTTATTGGACATGTCAAAAACCTCAAGTAATCTATTGGCAATTGTTGCAAATACTAGAGGTGCAGAAGATGCGTCACAATTTGAAGAAATCGATTATTTAGGGTATCCTTTTTCTATTTCAGAAAATTTTCAAATGAGAAATACGGGCAAAACCATAACCGAATCTGTAGTAGTTTTAGACCAAATCTTGAAAATTGCCATAAAAAGCAATAAAGAAGTTGTCGCCTATTTATCAATGGGTTTTGGAAATCCGTATGGTGATCCTTGGAATGTTGAAATAGTTGCTAATTATACCGAATTGTTGGCGAAAATGGGGGTCAACATTATTTCATTGTCAGATACCGTTGGTAACTCTACTCCTTCAAATATTTCCTATTTATTTAAACATTTAATCATTGAACATCCTTCCATTGAATTTGGGGCACATCTTCACACTACTCCTGCTAGTTGGTTCGAAAAAGTGGATGCAGCATACAAAGGTGGTTGTAAACGTTTTGATGGTGCCATAAAAGGTTATGGCGGATGCCCTATGGCAAAAGACGATTTAACTGGTAATATGCCTACTGAAAAACTGCTCTCCTATTTTAATCAACAAAAAGCAAGTACTAACATTGGGGCTATGAGTTTTGAAAGTGCCTACAACGAAGCGCTTAAAATATTTTCATAAAAATCGTAATTCTCTGTATTTAAACATCTTGTATTTTATTGCCTTTTTACAAATATGATATATGTCAGCTTATTTAAAATTATTCTAAATAAGGCTTTTTTATTTTAATTTTCTCTTTTACATTTGCGCTATTATTTATATTAAGTCTAAATAAGAATAACGTAAATCAAATTTAAAATGAGAACTATAAAATTAACAATTGCCACAGTACTAGTAACATTTATAGGGTTCGCCCAAGAAAATACTACTATAAATACCCCTTCAGAAAATGCAGGTCAACGCCTAATAGGTTTATCTTTACCACAAAAATTGTCTATTGGCGGATATGCACAAATCGACTATAATGAGCCTGATGGTTCTAAAGTTGGTAAATTAGATGTTCATCGATTGGTCCTCCTTTTGGGCTATAAATTCAACGATAAAGTTAGCTTCGTTACTGAAATTGAATATGAACATGTGATAGAATTATATGTTGAACAAGCATATATAAATTACAAGGCTGCCGATAATATTAATGTAATGGCAGGTTTAATGTTAGTTCCAATGGGTATTATTAATGAATACCACGAACCAACCACTTTTTATGGAGTTGAACGACCAAATGTAGATAATTACATCGTTCCAACAACTTGGAGAGAAATTGGTGTTGGGGTTTCTGGAAATATCAACAGTGCATCATTAAAATACCAAGCATATATTTTCAACGGATTTAAATCATATGCAGGTGGTGTTGGAATATTAAGAGGTACCGATGGATTGCGTAAAGGGCGTCAAAAAGGAGCTGATGCCATAGCAAGTGCTGCAAATTTTTCAGCTAAAATAGATTATTATGGTATTCCTGGCCTTAGAGTTGGTTTATCGGGATATTTTGGTGATACTCAAACCGACAATACTGCTATTGAAGCTTCTACCGTTGGTGTTTCTATGATTGGTTTAGATGCAAGATACAAATACAACAATTTAGAATTAAGAAGTCAATATATTCATACCAATTTAAATAATACTGAAGACTACAATACGCTAACTGGTAAAGACTTAGGTTCTGAAATGACTGGTTTCTATGCGGAAGCTGCCTATAATTTCAATTTAAAAGGGGAAGAGAAATTGACTCCTTTTGTACGCTATGAAAAACACAATACCCACGCTTCTACTGCTGGTACATTGGTGCCTAATAAAGCATTTGATAGAGATGAAGTTTTAGTTGGTTTAAGCTATAAAGTTGCAAATGGTGCTGCTTTTAAAGTAGATTATCAATTTATGAATAATGCAGTTTTAGGAAGCGATACTGCGAAACAATTTAACGCTGGAGTAGCCATCTGGTTTTAATTTAATTTGAATAATGGCTCCCTACTATTTATTTTTGGGGAGCTTATTATTTTTTAACTATTTTTACCATTATGATTTTAAAATTTAAAAAATTATTTGTTTTTACGGGAATACTTCTTTTATGTATGGGTTTTACCCTCAATAAAATTGATGCACTTGTAGAAAAAGAAATTAAAGCAACCTTTAAAATCAACTCTTATACAAAAGAAGTAATTATAATACCTTTTACAATAAACGAAACACTTCCATTAAAAATGAAAGATGGTGATTTAATGAAAATTACCACGCCAAATCTCAAAGGATACTATTATATTGGACATGGTTTTGGAAAAGCAGCTTATTTCGATTTTATAATTATTTTAGACGAAAATTTAATTGTTTCGAAGGTCAAAGTACTAATCTATAGAGAAGAACATGGGGGAGAAATTGGAAGTAACCGTTGGCTGAAGCAGTTCATTGGAAAAACAACTGAAAACCCATTGATTTATCAAAAAGATATCGCTGCCATTTCTGGAGCTACCATTTCTGCTAAATCACTTACCAATGAAGTGAATAAATTTTTAAAAACCATACAAATATTACATCAAAAACAACTAATCTAATGCAAATTCACGGACTTATACATCAATTTCCAAGAGAAATTAAATTGCTTATTTTAACATTCATAGGCGTATTAAGCATTGGTTTTTATGGTGGGATAAGCTTTGTGAATACCACTACCACTATGCATCCAAATGAGGTAGAAACACATTATTTAGGCAATGAATCTGATGAAAATGCGGAAATAATGAAATTTAAGAAAAGTAAAAATGAAATTCTTACTATTGTTCATAATCATATTTTATCATTGTCGGTTATCTTTTTTATGTTGGCACTTATGTTGGCCACTACGTCCCTCCCACTAGGATTGAAATATTTTTTAATGTTAGAACCTTTTCTATCGGTTCTTTTTACTTTTGGCGGCATTTATTTTCTATGGCTAGGAATAACTTGGATGAAATACCTGATTATTTTTTCAGGCATTTTAATGACATTTACTTTTGTAGTATCAACTTTATCAATTTGTTACCAGCTGCTATTCATTAAAAAATAAATTTTTCTTTCATTTAATATAAATAGTGTAAATTTGCCTGCAATTACTTTTTAAGTTTATTGCAATATGATTTCAAACACTTCAAAATTCGTAGGTGAAGGATTAACTTACGACGACGTACTACTAATTCCAGCATTTTCAGAAGTATTACCACGTGAGGTAAGTATTCAAGCTAAATTTTCAAAAAATATAACCTTAAATGTTCCTATTGTTTCAGCAGCTATGGACACTGTTACTGAATCGGATATGGCCATTGCTATGGCTCGTGAAGGTGGAATTGGCGTGTTGCATAAAAATATGACCATTGAAAAGCAAGCTGCTGAAGTTAAAAAAGTGAAACGTTCAGAGTCGGGTATGATTTTAGAACCCATCACTGTTACTAAAGATGCAACGGTATTAACCGTTAAAACCTTAATGCGAGAGTATGGTATTGGAGGGATTCCTGTAATTGATGAAAATGGAAAGTTAATTGGCATCATCACCAATAGAGATTTACGTTTTGAAGGAGATAATACCCGTAAAATTTCCGAAGTAATGACTTCAACCAATTTGATTACCGTTGCCGTTGGCACTTCGCTAAAACAAGCCGAAATTATTTTACAACAAAATAAAATTGAAAAATTACCTGTAGTAGATGCTACCAATAAATTGGTGGGCCTTATTACCTATAGAGATATTATAAAAGTGCTCGAAAACCCAAATGCCAACAAAGATCAATATGGTCGTTTACGTGTAGCTGCTGCTATTGGAGTAACTATTGATGCTTTTGAACGGGCAGAAACTTTAATAAAGGCGGGTGTTGATGCATTGATAATTGATACTGCACACGGACATACTAAGGGCGTGGTTACTGTGTTAAAACAAATAAAAGCCACCTATCCAAATACTGATATTGTTGTTGGAAATATTGCCACTGGTGAAGCTGCCAAATATTTAGTTGAAGCAGGAGCCGATGCTGTTAAAGTTGGTATTGGTCCCGGTTCAATTTGTACTACTAGGGTGATTGCTGGTGTTGGATTTCCACAACTTTCTGCCATTATAGATGTTGCCAATGCTATAAAAGGTTCTGGAGTTCCTGTAATTGCAGATGGTGGAATTAGATATACCGGTGATATTCCAAAAGCAATTGCTGCTGGTGCAGACTGTGTTATGTTAGGTTCTTTATTGGCAGGAACCAAAGAATCGCCTGGTGAAACTATTATTTTTGAAGGACGAAAATTTAAGTCGTATCGAGGTATGGGTTCTATTGAAGCCATGGAACATGGGTCAAAGGATCGATATTTTCAAGATGTTGAAGATGATATCAAAAAGTTAGTGCCAGAAGGTATTGTAGGTAGAGTTCCTTATAAAGGAGAATTAAATGAAACTATGATTCAATTTATTGGTGGTTTAAGAGCTGGTATGGGCTATTGTGGTGCCAAAGATATTGAAGCGCAAAAACAAGCCAGATTTGTTAAAATTACGGCTGCTGGAATACGTGAAAGTCATCCTCATAATGTTACAATAACTAAAGAATCACCCAATTATTCGAGGTAACTATTGGATTCCTATTTTATAATCAGATGTATCCGATAAAGTCCTTCACATTAAATAAACAGATTGCTTCTCTAAGTTTGTAATAACATATTGTTCGTCATTACGAGGAGTATGCGACGAAGTAATCTGCTTCTTTAATTAACAGATTGCTTCACTGTGTTCGCAATGACGTTCAAGAATAATCAGATTGCTTTATTATTCGCAATGACATTATAACCGTCATTACGAGGAGTACGCGACGAAGTAATCTGCTTCTTTAATTAACAGATTGCTTCACTGTGTTCGCAATGACGTTCAAGAATAATCAGATTGCTTTATTATTCGCAATAACATTATAACCGTCATTACGAAGAGTATGCGACGAAGTAATCTGCTTCTTTAATTAACAGATTGCTTCACTGTGTTCGCAATAACGTTCAAGAATAATCAGATTGCTTTATTATTCGCAATGACATTATAACCGTCATTACGAGGAGTGTACGACGAAGTAATCTCACCAATAAATCAAGAGTTTGCCACATTTTACTGAAAAAGTAAAATTATCAGTGACGAAAAATCAAAAAACATAATGATTACCTGTTGGGTGCAATTAATTGAATGGAGTAAAAATTAAATTTATTTTTAAAATTAGTGTCAATATAAAATATACACTTCGACAAGCTAGTGTGACAAACGGATAAATTAGGTGCCTCTAAAAAATAGTATGGTACTAATTGTTTTAATTATTATTTTTAAATCGAGCAACATATTTCGTTCTTTTATATAATACAAGTCGTACATCAATTTTATTTTTTGATCTTCCATTGTTGCTGCATAAGGATGCATCACTTGTGCCCAACCTGTTAAACCTGGTTTTACTACATGTCTAATGCCATAAAAAGGCAACTCTTTTTCTAAACGTGCTACATATTCTGGACGTTCTGGTCGAGGGCCTATTAAACTCATATCTCCTTTTAAAACATTGATAAATTGTGGCACTTCATCCAACCTAGATTTTCGTAATAACCTACCAAAGGTTGTAATTCTAGTATCATTTTTTTTTGCCCAAACCACTCCATTTTTTTCAGCGTTCACAATCATAGATCTAAATTTCACGATCCTAAATAGCTCTCCTTTGCTACCCACCCTCATTTGGGTATAAAATAAAGGTCCTTTATTAGCGATAAAATTTCCTATAAAAACTATAGGAATAAATACCATAAAAAATATAACGCCAATTAATGAAAACAAGATATCGCTTAATCTCCCAAAAGTTAAGTATAAGTTGTTCTGATGGCTTTTACTAAATGAAAAATAGTTATAAAAATCAGCTGTTAATTTTCCTTCTGAAATTTTATTAGTTTCCTCTTCAATAAAAGAATCTAATGATTTAATAACCACTCCCTTTTTAAACAATTCAATCAACTGATTATTAATTTCTTTGGAAATAAAATTTGGATTGGAAGAAGCAACAATTATTTCATTTACATAATTTTTATTAATCGCATGTTTCAAGTCTACTTGGTTACTTTTAATAAACCTATAACTATGATTTAATTTAACCTCTTTATCTGAAACAACAACAACAATTTTATTTGCCTCCTTATTTTGAATGCTTTGTATAACCCCCAATAGATGGTCAGCTTCCACAATTACCAAAATATTTTTTAAAAATCGAGGAGCATAAATAAATTGAATATAAATCCATCTATTTAAAATTAATGGAATGATTAAAGCACCAATAAAAATTAAAATTTGCAACCTATTTTGTGGAAGTATCGGTGAAAAAAACGGTGTAAACACATAAAATAAAACCGTAAAAAAAAGAGTCATTACTGCACTTCGAAATGTCAAATATTTATCACTAGCAACTTTTAGATTGTACAACTCAAAAATTTCTCCGAAAAATAAAAAATAAAAAATTAATAAAAATCCCCATATAAAACTCTGTGAATTTTGAAAATCGAAGTAATCAAATTTAAAAAAATAAGCACTTAAAAATAACCCAAGTAACATTAAGGCACTATCCAATACTCGCAAATATAATTTGCGTTCTGATATAGAAAAATGGAAATAGGACTGGGGCATTTAAAATAATTTTAAATAATTAGTACTTAAATATTCAAAGTTATGGTATTTTTTAACATAAGTATAACCTCTTTCCCCTAATTCTTGCAACTCCTTGCTATTCATTTTAAGTAGCTCAAAAATACCTTCAACAATAGCTTTAGGATTCTCTGGCTTAACCTGAATACTACAATCTGCAAGCTCAGCCGGACTCTTTATTCGATTAGACGATTCTAAAATAGGCTTACCCGCTAACATATAATCAAAATATTTATTCGAGGATACACCATAATCAAATAGTGGTGTATTATTTCTACCAATAAAACAACAATTAAATAATTGCAACACCTGTTGAACTTGGTTTTTAGATATTTTATCAATAAATGTAATGTTGTTATTGTGTTTTGTTGCTTGTAGAAATTGTTTTTTTAAATAACCATCACCAACAAATACAAAATGAATATTTTGATTGTTTTTTAATAAAATAGAGGCTTCAATTAAGTATTCCAACGCATTGGCCATTCCCATAGTCCCTGAGTATCCTATAATAAATTTATCAGTTGGTATTTGTGCCACAATTTCTTTTGAGATTTCTTCTTTAACTAATAACGATGCGTCAATTCCATTAGAAATCCAATGAGATTTAGAGGTGTCTCCAGATATTTTATCAATATAATTAAAAGCATTAGGTAACAATGAAACAATGGAATCTGCCTTTCTATAGCCTATTTTTTCTAACCAAGACATCCCCAAAATTATAGGATGAAACTTCGAATATCCAGATAGATGGATTGGTGTTAACGGCCACAAATCACGAATCTCAAAAATCAGTTTAGAGGTCTTATACTTCCATTTCAAAAAAATACCAGGTAAAATTTGAAATATCGGCATCGAAGAAACAATAATAACACTTGGCTTTCCTATTAATTTACTGCTGAGAAAAAATAACTTAAATGCAAAAACAAGCATACTCCATAATTTAAAAATACTCGCACCATCGTACATAGGAATTTTTACCCAACAAAATGAAATTCCATCTTCAACATTTTCAACAGTAAATGTTTTCTTTGAAATCTTTGGTTGATTTAAAAATAAATGATTGTAGGATCCAGAAATTATTTTCACCTCATAGCCTTTTTGAATCCAATATTTTGAAAAAAAATAATGGCGTTCTCCCCAACCTGAATCGGGCTTTCCTGCCGTTTGATTTAAAACCCAAATTATTTTTTTATTCATGTTTTAAATGAGAGATTACCGCTTTGTATTTGCCGTTCTTTGTTTTTTCAATGGATTCCACATAGGTAAATTTTATTTCCATTTCACCTAATTGACTTTTAATTCTATCTGCCATTATTTTTTCTGAAATGTGTTTATAGTTAGCATTTATAACCAATTTTATCTCAATATATTGCAAGGTATGTTGAATAACTTGACTCATGAGTAAATCTGGAATCCCAACAAAAACACCGTGAAAACGAACCATTTGGCTACCATTAATTCCTCTAATTACATCCTCCTCTCTACCTTCAATTTCCAATATTTTAAGCATTTGGTTGTCTCCTGTTTTAGGTTGGTCGACTGCTAAAGTTACTTTATCACCTATTCTGTATCTAATTAAAGGCTGATCGAAATTCAATAAACCAGTGGCAATTACATTTCCTGATTCTCCACAGTTTACTGGTATATTATCATCATTCAATACTTCCATAATCCCAGAGTCGGGGCTAAATAATAATTCTCCGAATTTATTTTCTGATATTAATCCACAAGCTTCTACCCCACTATACCCATCAAATGCCTTACAATTAAATACACGTTCAATACTAATTCTCATTGCCTCAGTCAATTTTTCACTCGAGGTTAATACTGCCATTAATGGAGGAGCTTTTAACTGTTTTTTTTCAATACAAAGCGCCAACAGGTAAATACTGGTTGCATAACCCACTAAATAGGTAGCATTAGAAGTAATCAATCCCAACACATAATCCTCAACATTCACTTCTGAAATATGATAAGCAGAAAAATAAGTTTGCGATTCTGCCCTGTTAAAACGATAATAGGGCGGATTTGAATTAGCTTTTGGTACCACACGCCTTCCTCCTATCGTGGCTCTTGGCATTTTATACGTAACGTCTGCCCAATTCCTGACTCTTGCTTCATATAAGGCACTCCACGTTTGATGAAATTCTCTGCTAAAATACAGTTCTGTTGGAGTACCTGTACTTCCACTACTGCTATAAAAAGTTCCCTTTTTCCTTTTTAGTGAAAGCAAAGTTGAAGTTCCAAATTTTCGTAAATCCTCTTTTTCTAAAAAAGGAAGTTTTTGTAAATCTTCTAACTCAAAAGTTTCAAAATCATGTATTGTAAAACCGTGCTTTTTATAAAGTGCTTTATAAAAAGGGACTGTTGTAAAAGCATGTACCAATAATTTTCGAAGCGCTGTAGTCTGATAATTGGTCCATTCTACTGCCGTAAAATTTTCTCTTTCTTTAAACTCAATTAACTTTTTACCAAAAAAACCACCAAACCTTCTATTTCTCCAGTAATACCCATATAAGGTAATAAGGATATTTTGAAAAAAAACAGGACTGTTGGTGTAAATTTGGGTTAACATTTTTATTTCTTATTTCAGTAAATCAAGCCATTGCCTTTTCACATGATTCATATCAAATTCTGTTGCTTTCTTCCGCGCATTTCCTGAAAGAAATGTTGCTTTTTCAGGATTATGTATAAGGTCTTTTATGGCATTTGCCATCGCACGTTCATCATTTACAGGAACTAAAATTCCATCTATGCCGTCTTCAATAAGATATGGCAATCCTCCTGCATTGGTAGAAACAATTGGAAAACCCAAAGCCATTGCCTCTAAAATACTCACAGGCATATTATCTACATTGGTGGTGTTTATAAAAATATCATATTTTTTTGAAAGTAAATGCCATTGATCATTTGGTAAAACACCTGTAAATGAAACACTATTTAATACATTTAATTGTTGAGCCATTAATTTAGCTTCACTTAAAGAACCATCTTTATCGGGGCCCACCATACATAATTCAATAGCTTCAAAAGTATTTTTAAGTAGTGACAACACTTTAATTGCCAATACTGGATTGTATGTTTGATCAAAAGCCCTCACCCATAAAATTTTTGGTTTTACTTCATCTCTTAATTTAAAATCATACTTTTCAATGGGTATGCTATTCGGAATATAATCTGATTCAAAACCCCTTTCTTTAAAGGCATATTGCATATATTTAGAAGGAGCAATATTTTTATAAGAATGTTGGAATAGCAATGCTGATAATTTTGGAAAAGCAGCTAATCGATACGGCAAATTTCCACCACGTAAAATTGGAATGTATTTTAGCGAACAAAGTCTAGCCAATTGAGATGTAGCAACGGCATAATAAAAATTGGAAGTGCTAAATGTATCAATTAATACATAATCAATACTATTTCTCATTTTAAAAACAGACCATAACATGGCTAAAAACCTGAGATACTTATTTGGTTTTGACGACGATTTAGTTATTTCATAGCCTTCAAGGTGTAACATTTCGCTCAACGTTGCCATACTAGAGGTATACTTACTTTTTGAACTTAAATTAGTACCTATGTACAGAATCTTCTTCTTCTTCATCATTTGTTATTATAACTAAACTTAATCCGTAAATAAATGCTGGAAATGCAACACGCATCGCCGAATGATTGATGGTTAAAAACCAGAAAACAAAAAAAGCACTTAAAAAAGCCCTTGCTAAATATGGTTGCCCAAGAATATGTTTTATTGGAATGCTTATTAAAATAAGTAACGCAATAAGGCCAAGCATCCCATGTTCCCCTAAAAGCCTACTCAATTCATTATGAGAGGCTACTTCTACATTTATTTCATCCATTCTGTAAAACTTACCGCCACCAATGCCTATTCCAAAAAAAGGATTTTCTAAAAAGGATTTAAACTCACTCCCAATAATCGTTAATCTCCCTGCCGTTGCATCTTGTTTTTCTACCCCTAATGCATTTTTATTGGTGTACCGGTTTACCAACATCCCATCTGTTGCATTTGTTGCAGAAATAAACATAATTATTCCAAAAACCAGTGCCAATCCTGTAAATTTTAAAAAGTTTTGAATTTTATTTTCTTGTGACATAAAATAAAAAAACAAGAATGCCAACCCAGCAATCAGTGCTGTGATCATACCTCCTCGAGAAAATGTTACCAAACCTCTAAAAATCAAGTAGCCCATTATAAGTACATCAACGATCATCCAAGAGAAAATCCGTCTTTTAAAAACAAGATAGACCATAAAAATAAATGCACCAACCCCTAATATGGTTGCAACTTGGTTTGGACCATATCCACCGGAAGCAGTTCTATTCGAAACCCCACCAAATTCAATATCACTAATACTGGGCGTTTTAAAATACAACAAACTCACCATTGAAATGATAGGCAATGCCATAAAAAAGAGTATGGAGAGCATGGTGGAAATCGGTATTTTCCGTTTATAAAAATAAATGGCAGAAACTCCTAGCAACACAGGACCACTCAAATTAAATGCAATCGCCGTTCGAACTGACTCTTCATAAGGGAGGTTAACAAATGAAATTCCAATTAATAACAATAAAATATAAAACAAATAACTCACTGAAATGTGATGATTCTTTTTTTCAATTACTAAACCTATAATTAAAAATAGCAGTACCGAATATTTGGGTAACTCATAAAAATACAAGCCTTTCGACATTCTGAAAAACACTTCTGCTCCAACTACATAGGCACTCCATAATATCGCTTCATTATGTTGGTTTTTAGATTTAATAATAACAACGATTCCAACTATTAAAATGGCTGCCGAAATTACTTTCATAAAAAGTCCAGTAAGTAGCAATGCACCTAAAAATAGGTGAAATAAGGCTAATAGTAGGTTATTATTTTTTGTTTTATACAACTGCAAGGTATATGACTTGTTTTAGATGTTGTTTTAAATTCAAATTTACTAAAATTGATAGTACTTGCACCATATCTACCAATTTCTTATTCCTCAAACTACAACATTACACAGCGTATAGCGAGCTTACTACTATAAAAATAACGATAATACTGCTATTATAATTGAAATGTTACCATTTATATTAACTTTTCAAGAAGTCTATCTCGTAAAACAGTCTTATCATTTAATTAAGTATTTCTCTTTTAATCCTTTCAAGATAATAGGCATAGGTAAATTTTTTAGCAATTTTATAATTTATATTGATGTATGATTGAAACGTATCGTTTGACATTTCTAAACTTTCTGCTATAATTAGTTTAATGTTTTCAGCTGTAATTGGGTTGATTAAAAATCCGTTATACTCATTTCTAATATATTGATTGATGCAAGAAACTTCCGACACAATTGGAACACAACCATAATTCATGGCTTCTCCAATTACTTTTGGAAATCCCTCACTTTGCGAAGGCAACATGATAAAATGACATTTTATATAAATTTTAATAATTTCATCCTTGGTCAAATATCCATAAAAATGAACAGGAATTTTTAGTTGCTTTGCTTCTAACTCTAATTGTTCTTTTAGTTGTCCATCTCCAACAATGTGCATCCCTCCAATAGTTGTATGATCTAAACTCAAAAATGCTTTTACCAAATACTGAATCCCCTTATTTTCTGTTAAACTTCCAACAAAACAATACTGGTAGTTATTACCTAATTGTTTTTTTTCTATCACCTTCAATCCTTCAATTCGTTCCTGTTCACTTAAACAAGGATTTTCAAAAGCCAAAATATGTTGCTTTTCATGAGGCCATTGTCCGTTTACTGTCACTTTAATTTTTGAAGAAATTATATGTTGAAGCCACCATTTTTGAAATTTATTTCCCAAAGATAAATTAGTTGCAACCCAATTTCCAGCATATTTTATCCAATATTGCTTACGATTGCAAAATTTTAAATAAGGTAAAACATACAGTCCCATTCCGGTAGGTGCTCTGAATTGGATGAAATCAACATTTTTACTATACGTATAAATTTGCCATAAATTAAAAGGTGCTCTTAATAGTATGGTTAGTTTCTTTAGAAAGGAACCTCCCGACGGTTTTAAAGGTTTGTAAATAACACCTGTTTCATAAGCAATAGCACTATTGGGAGCAGGTTCAGCATGTAAGGGTGCTACGTGAATTATCTCATCAAAAATAGTTGTAAGTGCATTTATTTCTTTGATGGTGGGGCCCCAACCTACCACAATTCCATCACTTTTTATATAATGCGCTGTATGTGAAATAACTAATAATTTCATCTGTTTCTATAAATAATTTACCATGCTAGCTATCGATATTACTTGTATCCAACTGTTTAATTTATTTTGTTTTATTTAAATGTACTAATTTCAATAATTAATTAGCTTTAAATATTGGTGAATAATCTTTTCCCATTTAAATTGATTGGACCATTTCATTGCATTGTTTTTATAATTAGATAAATCATTCCAAATCAGTTGTACTGCTTTACAAAATTCTTCACTATTTTCTGCAGTAACAAGAAGTCCAGAATTTTCATGCAAAATGGCATCTTCAATACCACAATTTCGTGATCCTATGGCAGGCAATCCCAATGCATTTGCTTCTAAAATTGCAATACCAAACCCCTCTACATCACCAGTAGAAGTGCTATTACTTAACATAATGAATAGATCACTTTTTTGCAACAACTCATACTTTTTTTGCTCCGTAACTATTCCATGAAACGTAATGTTTTTCAATACACCTAAACTCAATGCTTTGTGTTCAAAGGCTTCCTGTTCTGAAGGAATACCAACAATGTGATAATGAATATCTGAATATATTATAGAGAGTTGAGGTAAGGCTTTTATCACATTTAATTGCCCTTTTCGCTCACTCACATTCCCAACTGTAATTAATGTTGGGTCATTTTTTTTTATAATTGGCATTGAATGGAATTCTTTAGTTTCATTGTTCACTTCAAATCCATTGGGTATTACATGAATATTTTTTAAATCTAAAAAAGCCACCAACGCTTTTGTGAAATTTGAAACGGCTACCACAGTATCAAAATATCGCAATGCTTTATTCGTTATTTTCCTATAAACTCCTGTTAAATTCACTTCACTCCCATGAATAATTGCCAGTTTTATTTTTTTATTTTTTAAAGGATAGAAACCAACTAACCATAATGGGAATTTACCCGAAGCAATTACTTTTGAATAATTTTTTATGATGCGATTATAAACTAGGATACGCATTAAATAGGTACATAAACTAATGCGAAACCTTTTAGTTCTATATACCTTAAATGGAAGCGTTAAATCAAATTGTTTTTCTATGAATCCATCTTTTGAACGTTCATCCGTTAAAACTCCAACCTCATACCCATGGAGTTGTAACTGAGTTGCTAAATTAAACGCATGGTTTCCAATGCCCCCAGGTTGTGGTGGAAATTCAGAGGTTACAATCAATATTTTTTTAGAGTTCATCAATGATGGGGCCTTGATTTAATTTTACACTTGCCAATTTCCAAGACCTTATTACTTGAAATATAATTAGTGGAAATATAAGTATTGAAATACCAACACCCAAAAATACCATTTTTTTATTTCTTTTGAATTGATAAGGGATCATTGAAGGTGGTACAGATTTCAATAATTCTAAAATTGTTAATTTAGTTCCAAAATACATCCTGTAATAATATAAAACACTTGGAATAGGCCTTGGTTTTAACCAATTTGTTGTTCTATACGCATCCCAACTACCTAATTCTCTTAAACCACCAGTATTGGCTTTTACATCAATACAACTAGCATACGGATTAGAAATGCTTTTAAGGCCTGCTAAATAACATCGTAAACCAAACGCGCCATCTCCCATTCTTCCTTTTTCAAATTGCCGGTCAAATAATCCAACTTTCTTAAAAACATCCTTGTATAACACGGCATTACCCGTTGCGAACTGTTTGGCTATTGCAAAATAGGAGCGCTCTTTCGGAATACATTTCCCTTCAGGATAAAAAACACCTGCAGAAATATCGGCTTTAAAAAAATCCAAACACTTTATATGTTCTGTTAACCAATCATGTGAAATTCGCACATCATCCTCAGACAAGGCAATAATGCTTCCTGTTGCATGCTTTATAGCTGTATTTCTTGCCAACCACAGGGCCTTCTCCTCTTGTCGAATCAGTTGAATATCCAACTTAAATTGTTTATAAAAATCTGCATTAAAATTATCAGATTGATCTACTATAATAATTTCAAAATTAGTATAATCTTGAAGTTCAAAATCTTGTAATACTTTTTTTAGAAATTCATACCTATTTAATGTGGGTATAATTACTGATATTTTAGGTAAACTTTTAAGTAGTTCCGACTCAAAAGTAAGCCATTCCTTATCTTCAAATAGACCATATAAGGCTTTTTTTCTTTTTACATTGCTGGATTTCAAAAAGGCTCTAAATTCTGTTATTGGATTTTTAAAACTTAAAATCCGTATCAATAAACAATAACTAGCCCAGATTGGATTAAAGTACTTCCTTACAAATCGATACTCATCCTGTAAAGGTAATTTCTCAACATTAGCAATGGTTTGCAAATCTCCAATGTAGCCATATTGGATTGCTTGCCAAGACATATCATACTCCTTTGCCTTTTTACAACTATAACCTTCGTCACGCTGAAATTGAACGATACTATTTTCGGGAAATTCCCCAAACATGGGAAAACAACTACTATTATCATATTTAAACAATATAAAATAATTAGTTGGCTGAATATATTTTAAAAATCTAAATAGCATTGACTTTGTTTCTTAATTTGGGATGCAGAAAATATTTGATGGCATTTCGGTATTAGTACTATATTCATCTAAATTCATATTTAGAATTTTATAATTTCTAGTTATAAAAAAATTAATTATACGATTATCATTATTTGCTTCAACAATAAAAATAGGTTTGAATTTAATTATTGTATCTATACATCCATTTAAAATTTCAAATTCTAAACCATCAACATCGATTTTTATTAAATCACAACGATTTATCAATTTACTTTCTAAATAACTATCAATCGTTCGCATCTCTATTTCAACACTTTCTTTTGAAATATTTGTTTTTTGAGTGTTTGAAGTCGTATTATTAATAAATAATTGAATTTTTTTATTTTCCGATCCTATTGCAAAATTTTCATTTATTATAATATTCTTTAAATCATTTGCTTCTATTGATTTATTGAAAGTTTTGAAAACATTACTATTAGATTCAAAAGAAAGTACAAGCCCATTGTTTTTACAAATAGAATTTGACCAAACTAAACTTAAATATCCAAAATTTGAACCAATATCTATCACTGTACAATCATCATTCACTTGATTATTTCTGTTTATTAATGTAATCGAATTTCTTAATATAGTATTTTCAATTCCACCTTTATAGGCTTTTGCAGCAGTTTTAATAGAAGCAAAAAAAATAAAACGCACCCAATAATTCAAATAACTTCTATTAATTTCCACTTCAGCTTCTTTATAAATACCCTTTTTTCTTAAAATAGCATCCCTAAGGAATTTTAAACTTTTGGCCTTGCCAATTCTATGAATTAATTTCTTTGGTAAAATATTATATAGACTTACTATTTTATTTTTCATTATTTTATACGTTATTGCTCTTTTTAATTTATTGCAAATATCAATCTTTCATTTTCTATTTTTTATCTTCATAAAAAAAAATGTGCAATTCGTTTGATTTAACTTTTTTATAAATATATTATATAATTAAACAACACTTTAAATGATAATTATATGTTCCACGTAAAAATATGCAATAAAATAAGCATCTAATTTATTTCTTACATAAATAAATTTTTTCGCCATTCTCAAAACCAAATTTATTGATCTCTTCATCCGTGAATTCTTTTGTATAGTCAACTTCTTCAACACCAAATCCAACGTTAATCAATCTTTTAACATAATCCTTCCCATACGTTCTTACATGATCAAATTGCCCAAAAGCATTTTCTCTTTCTTTTGGAGTTGTAATAGTTAGATCTTCATATGTAAATTCTAAATTGTAATCAATAGGTACTTGTAAAATAGCCACCCCTCCTTTTTTTAAGACTTTATAAAGTTGTTTCATCGCTCTTATATCATCAATTACATGTTCCAAAACATGATTACAAATTATAAAATCAAAACTATCATTATCAAATGGAATATTTGTTATGTCGACTTTCTGAATGATAACATTTTGTGAAAATTTAAATCTCTCTGGAACTAAATCACAAGGATAATAATCTATGTTAGTTCTTTCTGAAAAAACATTATAAAATGCTTTTTCTGGTGCAAAATGAAGTAGCTTTAGCTGTTTTTCTGTAAATATGTCTGTGTTATTTTCTAAAAATAAATAGACCAATCTATGACGTTCTAACGAGTTACATTTAAAACATCTTGCATTTTCTCTTTCTGGAATTCCTACAGGTCCAAAAATTGTGTATTTTGATTTACAAATGGGACAATATACTTTATCACCTTGATAAGATTTCACAAAGTTTGAGATTGCCACATATTTCCTAAATTGCCAATATTTTTCAATTACTACATTAGGGACATTTTTTTTTAAATACTTTTTTATATTCTTACCTTTTGTTCCCATGTTATATTGTTATTGATTATATGGATTAAGAATTACATTTTTAATTTTTTTTACTTTATTTTTTATCATATCAACAAAATATATATTAAATAAAATAATTTTAAAAATAGTATAATTATAAAACAAAACACGCATTGAATTTATCTTAAGTTGTTGTGCATTTAGTTTTTGTTTTGCAAAAGAAATAAGCTTCTCTTTGTTTAATTTTATAAACAATGTACCCAGCATTGAATGAATTTCTTTATAAGCTATTTCTGAATATATTCCCTTTCTATGTAAATGAAATCTATAAAGCTTTATATAAAAAATATACATTTCTAATACTTTTGAAGCTACTATTACAGCATCAAAATTATTTTCAAGCAAAAGTCTGTTTATTTTATAATCTCTTAAGATGCTGAAATAATTTTTAAAACCAAATGACTTGGTGATTGCTTGCTCATTATCCTGTCTATAATAAAATGTGCTTTTGCAAAATGCAATCTTATTACTTTTAAGAAAAAGTTTTCTAACCATATATTCATCACTGTCAAAACTATCTTCCGGGAATTTTTCATTCTCAAAAAGTTTTGACTTCCAAAGAGCAAATCCATGTATTCTCCATTTTAAACTTAAAAGTACTGCCTCTTTATTTGATAAAATAAGTACTCTGTTTCCATTCACACCAAATCTTCCTAAATTGTTTGGTTTACCTTCACTATAAAACACCATATCTGGAAGCACACAATCAGCATCTGTTTCTATTTGTCTTTGAAGCATCTTTTCCAAATTATCTTCTGACATTAAATCATCTTGGGACATATAAGTTATATTTCTCCCATTAAGCTTTGGTAATACAAAATTCCAAGATTTTGGAACGGTGCCTCCATTGGGTTTCTGATACAACCTAATTCTAGCATCTTTATCTGCAATTTCTTTTATTATTTTAAAACTATCATCAGTAGAAGAATCATCAACACATACCAATTCAAAATTTTTAAATGTTTGATTCAAAACTGATTTTATTGACTCTTCTAAATATCTTCTGCCATTAAAAACAGGCATAAATATTGAGATATCAATTGGTTTAGTAATCATATTTTATTTATTAGTGTAAAGTTTTATGCATTTTAAATACACAACTCTAAAACATTAAATATTTAGCTTCTTATTTCGGATTGATCTTTTTAAATATCTTACATAACGTTTCCGAAATTTAAATTTACTCTTAATTAATATATAACTCAGTTATCATATTTGATCCAAAATTATTTCTAAATTCCTTATATTATATTTAAACAATGATACTTATAAAATACCTCTCAAACTGATTAGTAAGTCAAGATTTTTATTTTAAATCCAATTGATCTAATAAATACGAATCTATCTCATCCAGAATTTGGGTATCACCATTGAATTTTCTTGCAAACAAATGGTCCTTTTTTGCTTTTAAATCTTCCAAATCAGAACTATTGAAGGTTACTGGTAACGGTCTGTTTTTGGCTGACCAATCCACAAAAGTTATGGTATCTTTTATAGCATTTTCATCGAAATAATTAGAAATAATACTTTGGAAAAATATTTCATCTGGAATATGAGTAAATTTATGATATTCTAAATAAAATTTATTTTTTTCTACAAAGCCATCTATATATTTTATGGTTTCAATTGGAAAAGCCCACCACTGGTTACCGCCATACGCTTTCATCGATTCTGGAAATTTTCTAATAAAAAAAATATTAAATGCATGCCTTCTTTCTTTTGAGATTAGCACTTTAGCCAAGGATTTAAGATTTGGAATGGAAAAAAATTCTTTATTATATATATCAACAATAGAAGTTCTAGTCCGCATCGTATCTATTAAATGAAAAGTGTATTTATGCACTCTATAAAAAACAGATTTTTCTTTCCACACTTCCTCTATTGGTTTAGATCTAATAAAATTCTTTCCATAGTTTTTTAAAAAAAATTCAAAAATATATTTATTTGATTTAATTGGATAATCTTGTCCACTCATTAAAACAGTATATCCATCTCTACCATCTGAGATTATCTTACTTATTGATAATAAAGTTGCTTCAACTTGACTTATATCTCCCCAAATAACATTTACTCTATCCTCATTAAAAAAATACACATTTTCAAAATGATTAACCTCTTTTAAAAATGGTTCTATTTGAGATTTTTTATCAATATGTATATAAAAGAAAGTATTTTTAACATTAAGAGCATTAACTAATCTACCAACTTGTGTTGGGTTTTGGTGCGCCAATATGATATAATTAATATTCATTATCTGTGGTAATTTTTTTTAATTTTAAATGTTATGCTTTTTATTTAACAAAATAAATTACTTTTTAATATTCTTACACAAGTTGTTTTAAATACTTTAAAATAAGCCATCTAAAAAATAGAAGATAAATTAAAACCCTATAAAACAACTCATTTCAATTTTAATTATAAAATTTCACAAATTGTTCAATTTGTTGTTCTATTGTAAATTTGTCCATAATACGTTTTTTCGCTCTTAAAGAAAACCCCTCTTTTACTTCTTTTGGTAATGTATTTACTTTTAAAATTAGTTCAGCTAATTTTTTATAATTTCCTCGAGGAAATATCCACCCTGTCTCTTCATTTATCACGTTTTCTGGTAAGGCACCTCCATCACTAACAACACATAATAATCCCATGGCTTGCGCTTCTAAAACGGCATTACAAAAACCTTCATTTAAACTTGGCTGAATATAAATAGTTGCTGTTTTTAATACTTCCAAACTTTGAGAATGAGATAATTTACCATGAAATATTAGTTGGTTTCCCAATTCTAACTGAAGGGACTGAAATTTATAACGTTCAATTTCAATTTGATTTCCATCTCCAATAATGTGGTATTCAAAATCTATATTTTTATCTTTTAATAATTTCATGGCATGAATACCAATATCCAATCCTTTTATCCAATTCAATCTCGAAATAGAAACAATATTAATTTTACTTGATGAATTCACTTCTAATTTAGGCAAGTCATTTATATTAACAGCTGGTGTAATTATTTCAATGACAATATCCTTATCCATTCCTAATGTATAGGCTTTATCAATTAGAAACTGAGAAATACTATGCACCTTGTCTACATTTTTCCATAGTAATTTATAGCAATCTTTATGCTTTAATGGATATACATTAATATCATATCCTCTAAAACTAACCCCCATTTTTGCATTGATACTTTTTGCAACATGTTCTTTCCCGAGTGCTAATGTTGCAAAACCAAAGTGAATCCAATCTAAATTCTGAGTTAAAAGGTGGGTATTTAAATACATTTTTTTTATAATTTCAAAAAAGCTAACATTATCCTTTTTTTCCAATTTAATAAACCTAAGACTATTCTTTGGATGGCAACTAAGTCTGAAAAAAGCATAAATGAAATTTATTAAAAATAAAGTAGGATTTCCTTTATGAATATCAAATGATTTTCTAACCTCACACAAATTAAAATGCTTTTCTCTTTTATTCACAAATAAAATAACTTTATGCCCTGTTTGTTGTAGTCCCTTTATTTTTGAAATAAAAAAAGTTTCTGAATATCCAGGAGTAGCATTTAAAACAAGTCCAATTATTTGATTTGATTTTTTATAATTCATGATATAGTTCAATCATTTGATCACACATTTGCTCTAAATTATGATTTTTATTAATGTACTCTTTACCATTTATTGCCATTTTTTCAATTGACTTATTGTCCATTTTTAATATTTCCTCAATCACAAATGCCATGTTTTCCGGATTTCTATTTTCAAATAGCCACCCATTTTCATGGGGTGTAATAACTTCTTTCATTCCCCCACAATTACTACTTAACACAGGCAAACCAACTGCCATTGCTTCTAAAACAACATTTGCCAAACCTTCAGAAACACTTGGTAACAATAATAAATCTGAGCTTATCATCTTATTTAAAACTTCAATATGAGATAATTCAGAAACTATTGTTACATTTTTCTGCAATTCCAATTCTTCAATCAAGTAAATAATTTCCTCGTTTTCTCCATTTGCAATAATAGTATAATGGACATTTATGTTTTTCAATAGTAATTCTTTGACAGCATATAATGCATAATTGTACCCTTTAATCCAATTGAACCTGCCTATTGATAGCACTTCAAGAATACCACTATTATCATATATTTCTTTAAGTGGAATATTTTTTAAATCAACTCCAGAATAGATTATTCTACTTTTTTTTGCGTCAATACCTAACTTAGATAAATTACTTAGTATGTCTTTAGAAACAGCATGAATTGCATCAACTTTTGGAAAATTTCGAATATAGAGTTCTTTTAAATCAGCATCAATATAGGGGCTCACATTCAACAATCTTCCACGCAAACTAATAACTGTTTTAAACAAATGTTCTTCTAATATTTCCTCAAATAAAATAATGTGTGATGCCCATTGTATATGAACAATGTCTGCTTTAATAAAAATTAATTTAGACCAGATTAGAAATTGTTTTATTCTAATCCTTACACTTTTTTCAGATTTAAACAACAACTTAATAAACTTAAAAAAAAGTTGTGGTTTGCTAAAAAAAAGTCGCCATCCATTAAAAATTAAATGAATCATCATTAAATAAAAATTATTGGAATCTGTTGAAATAAGAACCAGCTTTTTCTTCTTTTTTCTAAAAAAATAATTTGCTGTTCCTGCTAAGAATACACTATGTTCTTTTTCACCTAATTTATTTGCCAACAAATTAACAAAATGAGGTGGTTCTAAATTTCCATTGTATATTATAATGTTCATAAACTATATAAATCGTTCTATAAAACGATTAAAATCAGTAGTCATTACCTCATTGGAATGATGCTCTTTAGCATATAAAATTGCATTCTTAGATAACTTATTTAACACGCTTCTATTTAAATTTAAATACTTGATTTTTTCGTATAAACTTTTAACTACGTCGGTATTATCAATTAAAAAACCGATTTCATTGTTTTCAAGGGTTTCAATATTACCACCAATATTTGTAGCAATAACTGGCTTTCCAACTGACAAACATTCTATTAAAAACATTGAATTTCCTTCTCTATATTTTGAAAGCAAGATTCCAATATCAATGGAAGCATAAAAATTAAATAAATTTTCATAAGTTACCCAACCAAAAAAATGAACTTGTTCTTTAAGGTGTTTATCAATAAAAGACATTACTTTATTAAAATATTCAAAATCTGGTGTTCTTTCATTATTAATATCACCAGCGATATATAAATGTACAGTTTCTCCATCATTTTTTAATAATAGCATTGCTTCCAATATTTCTAGTAAAGACTTTTCATTACTAAATCTCCCTGCATACCCTATAATTAGTGCTTTACTTTCTATATTAAATTTTACTTTATAGTCACTTTTTATTTTTTCTTCTAAATTATTGTATGAATCTTTTGGGAGCATTACTGCATTATATACAGATGCTGTTGGCAAACTATCTGCGCTATCAAATTCTTTAAACTCTTTAATTGCCAATTGAGTGTTTGCCATGAATCCGTCTGAATTTTCAATAATATATTTTATTTTTTTTTGTCCAAGCCTTCCACCTATATCTGTACTTAAATAGAAAAAAATATGTTTGATATCTGGAAAGGCTTTTTGAAGAATCTTATACAATTCAAAATGCATGAATGTTACAATAATATCGGGTTTAACTTTACCTATTATTTTTTTTATCCCGTAATAATAGATAATTCTGTCAGCCTGTGTAAAACCAAAGATTCTTTTTTTTATTCTGTAAGGTAATTTATTAAGAAAGTACTCATAAATGGAATTTTTAGCACTTGGAAGTGGGTGCAAATATTTAGTTCTATCAAACTTAAGTGATTCTAAAGAAACATCATATTTACTTAATACATAGTACTTATAATTTTCCCCTTCATTTTCTGCAAAAGCAGTTATAGTTCTAGCATTTCCAGGACTTGAACTAATAGCTGGAATTGTATGACGTGAACCAGATGCTAAAACTATTTTTTTTTGTTTCATGTGTAATCAATTCATAAAACTGCTTTTTATCAAAGCTGTTTTAAAATTTTTATGGTATGCAATGTAAGTATGCTTTTCTAAAAAACTTTTATACGCTCCTTTAACTAATTTTTCATATAAATTTTTATCAGTACTTAGTCTAATCATTTCTAAACCCAATTCATCAATATACGGATAGGTTTTAATTAAAACTCCATTTGTATTATCAACAACAATCTCTGAAATACCGCCCGAATCGGTTGCAATTATTGGTTTTCCAAATGAAAGTGCCTCAATAATGGTTAATGGCATTCCTTCTTCGTAAACTCTTTTATCAGTGGGGCATACTACAACATCCATTTTACTTAAATAACTCATCAACAACTCTTTATTTAAAAAACCCGTAAAAATAACATTTAGGTTATGCATTTTTACAAAATCTAAACATTCCTGAAAGTAAGGTGATATTTTGTCATGTATTCCTTTTGTTCCAGCCCCACCCATAATATATAAACAACTATTTTTATTAACCTGAGATACCGTTAAAAATGATTTTAATAAATTTAGAACCCCTTTTTCAATACATATTCTTCCAGTAAAAGCAAATTTAAATTCGCTAGAATTTAGTTTATTTTCAATGTTTGCAATCCCATTACTTATTTTTTCATTTTTAATAATTGCATTATTAATTTTAAAATACTTTGAAGCATCTAATTTTGTGTTAAAAGTTGTGTTTGTCTTGTTAAACGCAATTTTATTAACTCCAAAAATAGCCGTAACATTCTTTATCAATGACTGCCACTGTAACTCAGTTAATTTTGAATGTAATGATGTTCCATGATGATAATATATAATTTTCTTTTTGGGAAATACCATTTTAATCATTTGCACCAAACCAACCCCCACATGTACTATTATCTTGTTGTAATCTTTAAAAAACAGCCACCTGCATACCGAAATATAATATAATAGTTGTTCGTTATTTCCTGTAATAAATTTTTCCCTTCGTTCCTCATACGAATACTTAATCTTCAATAAAACAAGTAAAAACTTGTCAATCAAATTTGGTTTACAATGGAAAAATAGGTTGTTATCAAAATTTGTGTCCTTTTTCAATGCATCGTTATAATTTGATAGTACTTTATACGTATTTTCATCACTTGAAATTACCGTTTCGTAAATCACTTTTGCAGGCGCAGCACCTTCAGGAGAAGGAACTGAATTTAATGAACCATACACAATTAAAATTTTCTTACTACTACCCAAACTTTAGTTTAATTATTAACAATATTTTCTATATTCGGCCCTCATTAATCACTTGTTTTATTAGATATTTAAAGGTTAAATGCCGTTTCTCAAATATCTTAAAAATAAATAAATATAGCATTATCCGAGGGTAGAAATTTAAATACCATTTATAGTTACCAGTGCAAAATTTAATTTTCAGAATTAAGCTTTTATAAAAAGAAATTTCTTCATTATTTATATACTTTAATTGATTGATAAAAAATGAAATAAAATAATTTTTTATTTCTTTATTTAATAAATCTTTCTCTTTTAAACTATTAAAAACTAGTACCCTTGAGTTTAATCTGGTTTCTTGTCTATTATTATTTGTTAATACTCCTATCCTTTTTGCATGAACTCTATTAAAAACTAATATTTTATTAATAACTACAAATTTTGGAAGATAGGTAAGCAATCGAACATGAAATTCCAAATCCTGAGAACTAGTTAAGGATGTATTGAACAAATATTTAGATTCTAAAAAAGATTTTTTCCATAAAGGCGCATTGGTACTCCATGCCAACCTAAAGGTTATAAAATCGGTTAAAGGGTCGTATTTAGGTGTAAACGTTTTGTTCCAATAGTGTTTTAAGTTTAATACATTATGTTCAAAAAACTGTGTTTGACAAACTACCAAATCACTATTATTCTTCTCAGCTCCTAAAATTTGTTTTTCAAGTTTATTTGCCACCATAATATCATCAGAATCAAACCAGTTAATATATGCTCCTTTACTCAATTGAAACCCATAATTTCTACAACTACAAGCACCTTTTGAAATAGTATCTGGTCTTTTTACTTGAATAAAACGTCCATCTTTTTCACAAAATTTTGCAACAATTTTCCAACTATTATCTGTTGAATGGTCATCCACTATAATACATTCCCAATTAGTATACGTTTGTGCCATTACAGAATCCAGAGTTTCAGCAATTAAGTGTTCTCTGTTATAATTAGGTATAATTATTGAAATTAATGCGTTTTGATTCAATCTTTATAATTTAATTTTTATTAATTTTTTCTCGTTTTGATGTATGTTCTAACAATCTTTTTATAATATGAAATATCCACTACCCTATGCTTTAAAATCATTCTAGCCATCTTCTTAAACGCAGAAAAATACTGCTTTCTTTTAATCAACGTAAATTCAGTAACTTCTTTCCAAGACTTCGCCCAGAGATGCACCATATATGTTTCTGGAACAATATATTTATAAAAATTAGGACCTTCATGAATACTATTTGGGTAAGGATAAAAATAGACTTTAGGATAAATTACAATATCTGGAAAAGAGACTTTATTTAAAAAGTTGCCAGTGTAATAATACTGTTCACGAAACACTTTTGTAGTAATTACTGGTATTGCTATATTTTCCAACTTATAATGAGCGGGAATCAGCAGTTCATTATATTGTTTTAAAATATCACCAATTAATGGATGTCCTTTCGAGACTCCAATAATTCCACAACTAATGGTGGTTTCGGATTCTGATCCAAAAAAACATTCATGAGTTAGCAATTCATCAATACTTTTAACAGCAAACATGTCTGTATCCAAATAGATGCCTCCATAATCATACAATGCTTTTAAGCGAACATAATCTGAAACAAACGCCCACAATTCTTTTTTATAAGCGTCTTTTACAAATGGCAATTCCATTGGCGAATTGCTTTCATCCCATCTAACAAATTCATAGCCTCTTAAATGTTCTTCCCATGACGAAATACATTTTTCTATTAATTCGGGGTAAGGTTGTTTTCCAAACCAACAGTAATGAATTTTTTTTGGTATGCTCATTCTAATTTGTTTATCATTTAATGTAATGAATTCCTTTTTTCATTGTAATTTGTCTACTCTTATAAATTGATTTAAATATTGGAGTTATACTTTTAAATTGCTTGTAATACCCTTTTAAATACTTAAAATTAAGAAACAACATACTTTTTATTATCAATTTAAGGTACTTTCTTTTTTGCTGAGAACAAGTAACTTTTGATAAATTAACATTAATATTTGCATGATTCACTTTTAATTGCTTTTCGTATTTATCAAAATAAGAGTTAGAAAATAATTGAATAGGTTTTTTTATCCTTGCCTCTCTATCATGCCTAATTTTTATATTAGGTGCTATTCCAATTTTAAACCCATGATAAAACATACGCTGACAAAAATTATGGTCTTCACCATAATGATAAAATATTGGGTCAAACCCACCAATTTCTTTAACTACTTTAATTGGCATAAACCAAGCTGCTCCATTTACCATTGGAACACTATAAATTTGAGAGAATTGTTTAGTAACAGCATCCTTTTGATATTGTTCATTTTTACTCGCACAAAACGAAAAATAGGTATCTAATTCCTCTCCTTTTCCTTTTAAATGCAACGGACTTATAATTCCATAGTCTACGTTTTCATTTGCAACTAGAACTAGTTGTTCAACAATATTTTTTTCTACATAAACATCTTGATTTATTAAAAAAACAAACTCAGCTCCATTATTCAAGGCATACGTTAATCCAATATTATTTGCTTTTCCAAATCCTAAATTTTTTGCTTGTTTTAATAAAATAACTTCAGGAAAATTCTTTTCAATAAATGCTACAGTGCCATCTGTAGAACAATTATCAACAATAATAACTTGCGATTGATTTTCAATTGATTTGATACATTTATCAAGCCATTGCATCCCATTGTAGGTTACTATTATTGTATAAACTTGCTCTTTTTTCAATTATGTTATTTTAAAATTAAATAATTGTTTAAAAATTGGGGCAATTCCCAACTTATAAAACAATTGATATTTATTTTTAACGAATTTAAAATTAGTTTTCCTTGCCCAATGTTTAAAAACCTTAGGAAATGATATATATATCTTAAATAAATTTTTATCTATGCTATTTGTTTTATTATAAAAAGGTTTCATTAATGTATAAATTTCTAAACCATTCATTATAGTGTTTTCTTCATTTGAAAGTAAGCCTTCATTTAGAATTCGTTTAACTTGCTTTAATTGAAATTTTATTACAGCATCTAGCTGTTCTCCTTCTCTATCATAAAATTTTGCAATTACTTTTGCTCTTTCATAAAAAAAAGTCCCCCCAAATTTAAACTGTTTAGACAATGAGGTATCTAGCACCCTATATTTGGCTAAAACTTCATTCATAAATTTTACAGAAAACCTTGAACTTATTAATAGACACATATAAAAATCTTCTTGTTGTAAACTTTCGTCATACGTACCAACAACATCAAAAACTTTTCTTCTTAATAAAACAGTAGGGGAATGAATTATAATTTGATAACCCATATACTTGGATAAAATAGCCGAAAATACTTCTTCTGGAAAAATAAAATTATCGTTAAAATAAGCCTCTGAAACAACCGTTCCATTTTTATCAATGGTAGAAAAATTTGAACAAATTAGCATTACATCTTCCTTTTGCTGTTCAAAAAATGTTACTTGTTTTTCAATTTTATGTGGCTCCATAACATCGTCACAAGCAATACTTTGGTAATATTTCCCAGTACTTATTACAAGCCCTTCATTTAAATTTTTGCATAATCCTAGATTCTTGGGCCTACTAATAAACTGACAATCCACCTTATTATCTTGAATCCACTTTTCAATTTTAGCTACGGAATTGTCTTGCGAACAATCATCAATAATTATTAATTGAATATTAGAATATGTTTGATGTAAAATACTATCTAAAGTTTCTTTTAAATATTTTTCGTGATTATAACATACTGCAACAATAGATACCAAAGGTTCATCAACTTTCATATTCATTAATTATTTTGCATATATAGGTCATTTCTTCAATCGACAAAACGGGGCTCATAGGAAGGCTTAACACTTCTTCACTCAATTGTTCTGCAATTGGAAAAGAATTATTTTTCCATTCTGAATAAGCTTCTTGTTTATGAATTGGTTTAGGATAATGAATCGCTGTTTCTATTCCATTACGCTCCAAATAAGATTTTAAAAGATCTCTATGTTTACATCGCACTACAAATAAATGAAATACATGATTCTCTGAAAAATCCCAGTAAGGCAATTGAACTTCTTTATTATTAATGTTCTTTAAATAGTAGGTAGCTATACCTCTTCTTTTAGTATTGTCTTCATCCAGTCTTTTTAATTTTATCCTCAAAAATGCGGCCTGAACTTCATCTAGCCTACTGTTTAACGCTTTATATTCATGGTTATATTTTATTTTAGAACCATAATTTCTCAATGATTTAATGCAAGTTGCTAATTCTTTATCAGCGGTTAAAACTGCACCTCCATCACCCATAGCACCTAAGTTTTTTGCTGGATAAAAACTAAAACCTGCAGCATCTGCCAAACTCCCAGCTCTTTTATTTTTATAAATAGCTCCATGGGCTTGTGCAGCATCTTCTATAATCAATAAATTATACCTCTTTGCAATTTCATAAATAGCTTCCATATCGCAAACATATCCGTATAAATGCACTGCCATGATAGCCTTAGTTTTAGCTGTAATTCCAGCTTCAATCTTACTGCTATCTATATTAAAAGTACCTATTTCTGGTTCAATTAAAACAGGCTTTAAATTACAAGCACTGACCGCTAATACGCTTGCTATAAAGGTATTGGAAGGAACTAGTATTTCATCACCTTCTTTTAATTTTCCTAACGCTATGTATCCCTTAAAAATTAAACTTAAAGCATCTAACCCGTTTCCAACACCAACGCAATAAGAAGTTCCACAATACTTGGCAAATTCATATTCAAATTTTTCAAGCTCATTCCCCATAATGTAACTTCCAGATGCTAACACCCTTTTAAATGCAGCATCTAAATCCTCCGAGTCACGAAGATTCATTTTAAGTAAATCTAAAAATTTTATCATTGATATTGGGCTCTTTTAGATTTAATATGCAGTGCTGTATATTCATTTATTATGGTTACTATTTCTGGTGACTCTGGAAACTCATCATTTAAAACATACGCTTCAATCTCCTTTTTAAAAGTATCAAATCCATATTTTTTAATAGCATACTGATTAACCCTCAATTTTTTATTTTGAATATAAATAGAAAATGGTTTTACGTTTTTTGTTACTGGGCTCCCCATAGAAATAAGCGCATAGTGTCCAATAACAGTATATTGATGAATGGTTGCTCCTAAACCCAAAGTTGCTCCTTTTAAAATAGTTGTTAACCCTGCCAAAACACACATGGGAGTGATAACTACATCATCCTGTAAAATAGCATCGTGAGGTATATGAACACTTTGCATTAAATGAACATTGTTACCAATTTTAGTAATAGCTGAATAGCAAGGTTTTTGAATGGCTGTAAATTCTCGGATTATATTATTATTTCCAATTTCGATTTTTGCCTGAGATGAATCATATCTCGGGTTTCTGGTATCTTGGCCAGGTGTTCCAATTACGGTATGAGGACCAATAATATTATTATCTCCTATTTTTGTAGGTCCATAAATTATGGTGTAAGGTAATATTTTATTTCCTACGCCTAACTCAACACCTTCTCCAATTATACAAGTTGCATCAATTTGGTTCATAATTATAATTTTATAAGTGCTTCACCATCTAAAACCAAATCTTCTATGGTATCATTTTTATAAATAATGGTTTGTAATTTAAACAATGATTTATTTTCAATAATATTAATAATACTTACCCTTGCTGTAATTTTGTCGTTCCAATAAACAGGTTTTAAAAATTTTAAATGTTGTTCTAAATAAATAGCCCCTGGTCCTGGTATCTTAGTAGCAATTAACTCGCTAAACATTGATGCATACAACATTCCATGAACAATTCTTTTTCCAAAAAAAGCTTTTGAAGCAAAATCTTCGTCTAAATGCAACGGATTAAAATCATTGGATAATTCCGCAAATTGTTGCACATTTTCACCAGTAAACACTCTAGTTACCTCTCTAAAATCACCTATTTTAAATTGAACTTTCATTTTATAAATTTACTAAAATCTCTAATATAATCGTCTTCTTTAAAAATATCTGAAGCAATACAGACCAATACCGCATTGTGTGAAAATTTTAAATCTCTCCAATACCCTTCAGGCACAAATAAGCCTGCAGATGGATTGTCTAATTTATAAACATATTCCTTTCCATATTTATCCTTTAAAACAATTTCTATACTACCTGAAACGGCTACCAATACCTGCTGTAATTTTTTATGTGCATGTGCTCCTCTATGCACGTGATCTGGCGTGTAATAAGTCCAATAAACCCGCTTAATTTCAAATGGAATCGTATCTTGTATTTCAGCCACAGAAATATAACCTAAAGAAGAATCTCCTATTTTTTTAAATTCAATTAGTGTTGGTTTAGTACCTTCTTTTTTCATTTTTATAAATCTTTTACACTTTTATTTCTTAGTAGTCTTAATTGTATCTTTAAAAATAGTGAATTAATTTTTTTAGAAAAAAACGAATTCTCCAACTCCTTAAGCATTTTAAACCTATTTATTTCAAAATAGGGTACATCACTAAACAATTTTTTATAGTCTTCTAAATACAACGGAAAATGTTTTTCCAAACAATAAGTTCTTTCCTTTTTAATAAGCTCTTGATTTTTAGGGTCATGAGACATTCCATTAGTATCCATTACAGAAATAATAAAATTTAAATACTCATACGTGCAATTATATTTACATATGGCACAACTAAATAATTCCCAATCAGAATTAACTTTTAAATCTTCATTATAATAAAAAACGTTATCAAATACTGTTCGTTTTATAAATGTAGCTTGGTGTGGCAATGATTTTATATAAAAAAAACTGAAGGAAAGTTTTGAAGGAAAGCTTTTATGCTTTTTGCTACCACTTAATACAATATCACCATAATAAAAATCATATTCCTTATCCAACCGACCTACTACTTTAGCTAGAACATCTGAGTTGTATAATACATCTCCACTATTTAAAAAAAGCAAATAAGATCCGTTAGCTTTATAAATCCCTTTGTTCATTGCATTATAAACTCCACTATCAGGCTCAATAACCGCATAATCAATAGAACTCTTATAATTAGAAATAACTTCTTCACTTCCGTCCTTAGAACCACCATCAATAACAATATACTCAAACTCTTTATATGTTTGATTAACAACACTGGCTATAGTTTTTTTTAACCCCTCAATATTGTTGTAGTTAATGGTTATTATGGATAATTTAGTCATTGATGCTTTTTAATCTAAAAGTTTATCTTATTTTTTTATATGTTTAAACCAAAATTCCTTATTTCCTTTATAGTGCGTGTCATTTCTAAACCAAGCATGACATGCAAATGGAAGACGTTTTAAAATATTTAATAAAAACTCAGGTTCTCTATCCCAAGAAAACCCTAAGGCTTCTTCAACTGATGGCGTTTTCAATTTATTATATCTTAAACTTAACTCCATAAAATAATTATCTTCATTTAAGTTATAGGTCATCGCATGGTAACTGCAATTATTTTTATATCCTATTAAATTCATAGGTAACAAAAATAAACTCTTTAAAAAACTAAATATGCTTAATTCTTTTAATTTTTTCTTCTCATTTAACAATTGATTCCAATTTTTTAAACGTTTTTTAGATGCCAATAATTCAACAATTGGTTTTATTTTTCTTAAAGATAAACCACCATTCCCTGGATGCCATAATTGTGCACCCAAATATGGATTTCCAAGATAATTATCATACCAAACTCCTCCAATATAATCAAAATTTTTCTCTGCCCAAACTAATAATTCATCTTTAAAAACGTAACAATCTGTTTGATAAATAAGCATGAATTTGTGTTTTTTAAATGCCTTATAAAAATCGAAACTTAACATTAATTTATTGTATCCTGCAATGCCTTTAAAATAGTTTTCCTCAAAAAATATAAAATTCTTAATCTCGGGAAATTTATTTTTGTGAAAATCTACATTTAAGTTTTTTGGTCCAATAAAATAAATTGAATAATCAGAAAGAATTTCAACACATTGCCTAACAGATTGTATTTCTAAATCATTTAAATCTGTTTTATATATTGGTATAATTACACAAATATCCTTTTTTATCATATGGCACAATTTAGAAAAAAAAAGTTTTTCTTTCTATGAAAATTAAAAAGTCTTGCCTAACATCTATAATTTTAAAAATCATTTGATTCATTTTAAAAATAAATATTTCAATTTATAGATAAATATTTTTAAAAGATCTTTGAAACTTTTTAACCGAGCTACTTTGCTGTTTATCATATTCGATTTAAAAATACTATTGTGATTTTCTAATATAATAATAAAATTGCTTAACGCTATTTTTTTTAATCCTTCATCTTTCAAATAGGATAAAAGGCAACCGTAAGTAATTAAGGCACTCTCATACATTTCAAGTTTTGTTTTTGAAGAAAAGATACCCACTCCTGTTCTATAAACACACATTCTGTCTTCCAATCGTTTAATATATCCTTTTTCACTAACCATAATATGCAAAAAATAATCACCAACAACACTCTTAGAAAATTCAAATGGAAACTCTTTAATAACATTTCTAAAAACAACAGAAGGGGTATGCATAAAATTTCCATGAAGAATTAAGTCTCTCTGTGATACTTTTTCACTTTTTATACGGGAGTATGTTTTTTCAGTAGCATCTCCCTCCATAAAAGTATTGCCTTGCAATATTTTAACTTTATGAAAACAAATAGTATAATCTGGGTTAGCCTCCAAAAAATCTACTTGCTTTTGCAATTTTAAGGGGTCTATCCAATAATCATCTCCTTCGCAAAGTGCTATATATTTACCTTGACATTGTTGCATTGCCCATATAAAATTGGGCATCATTCCTTTATTTTTAGTGTGATTGGTGTATTTAATCCAAGAAGCATTGCGATGCTGTTGTATTATATCTTGTATAATATTATTAGTATTGTCTGTTGAACAATCATTAGCTACAATCAATTCTATCTCAAAATTACATTCTTGCATCAAAACCCCTTCCATAGCTTCACGAATGTAATTTTCATGATTGTAGGTTATCATAACAACAGAAATTAAAGGTTTTTTTACCATATTTTTTTAAACTAATTTAAGAGTAGATATTATTATTAATCTTTGATTAGCTTATTTCTGTAATAATTTATACATTCTATAGGATATGATAAATATTTCATTTCATTAATTACTAAATCAATATTATACCAAACAGATTTCATTTCAATTATTTTCAAATCTGTGTCGTAAATCAAATAGTTCGACTCATTTATATATTTTCTATTTTGTCCAACACTACCTGCATTGTATAATACAAAATTATTATTCTTATATTCAAATTGATGATGTGAATGCCCAATTATATAATTATTATCAAGAAGAATTTGAGTGTCTGGATAAATATAATTATCTCTAATTGTGTGTTTACAAATAAATTTATCTAATATAGTTTCTGCCAAAAATGATTCAATACTCTCTTTTCTTTGGAAATTAGAAAAAGTTATATTGAAAAATTTTTGAACTAATGAATTTGTTCCTCGGTAAAAACCTTCAATAAAAGCTTCTTCATGATTTCCTTTAATTACCCTTGAATTTGGTAATGACATTGCTAAATCTACACATTCATTACTCCAAGGCCCATAATTTACTAGATCTCCTAAACAAATATATCCATCAACATTTTTTTCGAGAGTAATCATTTTTTCAAATGCAGGAAGATTGCCGTGAACATCGCTATAAATTAAAATTTTCATTTAGTTTATTATAAAAATTTAATACCTCATCCTCTATATCAAAACCGATTTCTCCAATATTTAGAATGTCTTTTTTTGAGAAATTAGCTAATACAGACGATGGATTATAAACTATATCATTAATAATTAACTTGTCGTTTTTATTTTTTAAAATCTCAACAATTCTTCTAAAACTAATTGGTTTCCCTGATACAATATTAATTTTTTTTTCAAAATTTTGTACTTTAGACAACTTATATAAATACTGGCATAAAATTTTAATTGGTATAATATCTCTTAATGCAGAACCTTCATTATAAATATTAATTTCGTTATTTTTAAAAGAATCATAAATCAATTTAGATATACCATCTCGCTTCTCATTTCCATAAAAAATAGTTGAAAACCTAACATTTGTTAACCTTTCTAATGGGTGTTTCAAACAATATATCTCAGATATAAATTTAGAAAAAGCGTATTCTGTCATTTTATCAGCCTGCAAATATTCATCATTGTTTAATAATATACTCATTGAACTAATATTTATAAATTTTATTAATGGTTTAACCTTGTAAATTAAATCAATAATTCTTTTTGTCAACATAAAATTACCATCAATATAGGATCTAAAACTTTTAGCATTTATAATTGCAGCGTTATGAATTATTACATCTGCTTTCATAATATATGACGTTAAATCCTTGTCATTTAGATTGCGGGCTGAAATAATTTCACAAGGGAAAATTTCTGAAAAAGATTCTGCAATAGCTCCACTACCAGTAAAAAGTATCATAATTTTACTAATTTTTCCAAATTACTTAAAAAATTATTTTCATTCATTTTTTGAATCTCATCATTTTCTACAACTAACTCTTTCCAATATCTTAAAATAGTATGCTCTTTAATTTTAAACTTAGGCTCTATATCTTTTAACAAATAATCGGCAATCATTTTAGGTTCATTAAACCCAGAAAGTGTTCTGGCAGCTGTAGTTCCTGAGCATCTAGCATTTATTTCAAAAACATAAGGTATACTGTTTTTAATTCTCAATTGAACATTACATGCTCCAAATGGTTTAATGGTATCAACAACAAGTCTTACTTCTTTTTCAATGACTTCATTTTTTTCAGAAAAACATTTATGAGTATCACCATCTCTCAATATCCGCCTCATTATGATTACACCTTTACAATAACCATCTAAATTAATTGTACCACATGTATATTCATTCCCCTCAATATATTCCATAACAATGTAATTTGATATGAATTTCCCAATTTTTTCAAGAGTATCTTGCCATTCTAAACTATTTTTTATTTTAAAAACATTTTTAGAACGAGCGCCCCCTACCTTTTGTTTTAAAATTAATGGAAAATCCTTTTCAATAGGATTAAATCCTTTTGCCAAAGTAGTAAATGGTACATTAACACCAGCTGTAATTAGTGTTTCATATGTTTGTAACTTATCATCTGCCATAATTATGACTTCTGGCTTACTAACTACAATCGTTGTTCCAATTGCTTTGAAAGTAACGGTATTTAAAGCTAGAATCATTAACTCCGCATCTAAACCTGGGAATAATAATGCTACTTTTTCTTTTTTACAGATTTCCAATAATTTAACTATGTAGTTGTTATCATTAGCATAAGGAATTACATATGCAGTTTTTGAAGCATATAAACCCACTCCCAATAATTCGCTATCTAAAGCTATTAAATTATAATCTGTTTCTGCAAGAGATTTTAAAATACTCTGACCTACACCACCACCAACACCTGTAACTGCTATATTATACATATTACTCTAATTTAATTCAAAATATAATAATAAAAATTATTAAGTCCAATATCAATGTTTTCCTTTCTTGATAAGATTTTTTTAAATATTTAGATTAAACTACAAATAAATTCTAACTCTTTTAATTTCAAACCAAAATATAAAGGTAAACATAATATACAAGAACTTATATGTTCTGAAATAGGCATAGATCTTCCTTTTAAGTATGGTAATTGATTGAGTGATGGATAAAAATATCTTCTAGGTATAATTTGATGTTTATTTAATTCTTTCTCAACTATTAACAATTGATTTTCACTTTCAAAAATAACTGGGTAGTAACTATTATTCCAAATAGTTCCTTCTCTAAGTTGTATTTTTCGAACTTTAGTAAAGTCAATATTTTTATCATAAAAATCAACTACTTTTTTTCTTTCTGTAAAAATAGTTTTCATATAAGGCAATACCGCCAATCCCATAGCACCCTGTAACTCACTCATTTTTGCATTGATACCCAAACCTTGAAATTCCAACGCTCCTTTATGCCCAAAATTATGATGATAGAATAATGTATCGTTTAATATTGCGGAACTAGAAAATAACGCACCGCCTTCACCTGTATGAAATACTTTGGTGGCATGAAAACTGCAAGTGCTGATATCACCATAGTTAAAAATAGACTGCCCTTTGTAAGTTACTCCAAAACAATGGGCGGCGTCATAAATTACTTTTAGATGGTGCTTTTTCGCAATAATTTCAATAGCTTCCACATTGCAAGGATTTCCAAAAACGTGGGTGGCTAAAATAGCTGAGGTTTTAGTCGTAATAGCAGCTTCAATTTTGGTTTCATCAATTGTTAAATATTCTGGATGAATATCAACAAAAACTGGTGTACATCCTTCCCATACAATACTTGATGTACTCGCTACATAAGAAAATGGCGTTGTAATAATTTCGCCGGTTAATTTTAATGCCTTTATGGCAATTTGCAAAGGCAATGTGCCATTGGTAGTTGCAATTATATGTTCTACCCCTAAATAATTTTTTAGTTTATCTTCCAATTCCTGTACCAAAACACCCCTGTTCGTCAGCCAGTTTTTATCCCAAGCACGCTTAAGAATAGCGTTGTATTCGGCTTGTGGTGGTAAAAATGTTTTAGTTACGTTAATCATATTCTAATTATTTGAGAGTCAATATATCCGCCCTTTTTTACAAATACCAATTCAACCAACCACAATACTTTTATATGTATAGATCTGTTTAAATCTGTGATTTCAAATAAACGATAACCATTTTCGTCCATAAAATTAATCACTTTCAAAAAACTATTGTCAAATATTTTATTAACAACGCCTGCTTCAATCATAAATATTTCAGTTTTTCCAAAAAAATTGGTGGCTCCTTTCAACACTTCAATATCTAAACCTTCTGCATCAATTTTAATAATATCTGGTAAAGGTAATTCGCTGTCAGCAAGCAATTTATTTAAAGTGACTACAGGAATCTCAATTTGTTTAAACCCAGCTTCTTTTGCTTCCTCTTGGGTATATCTAAAAGAACAACTATCATCTCTGTCAACAATAGTAAATTGAAATGAACCTTCTTTTGCTCCAGCACCAACTGGGTAAAACTGAACTTTTGGATTGTTATCTAAAATATCTTGAAATGAGGCCATCAGCCATTTTTGTGGTTCTAATAATGTGTAATGTGCTTCTGGAAAATATTTTAAAGTTTCTCTTGTCCAAGTTCCATGATTGGCACCAATATCAACAATATGTTTTGGGTAAAAACCCATATATAATATATTGGTAAAGAAATTATACAATAGGTAATTTTTATCCAATTCAATAGCTTTTACTTTATTGGTCTTTTTTACATAACCAATTTTTGTAATGATGGGC
This sequence comes from Lutibacter sp., assembly GCF_030692605.1. Classification (GTDB taxonomy): domain Bacteria; phylum Bacteroidota; class Bacteroidia; order Flavobacteriales; family Flavobacteriaceae; genus Lutibacter. Next base: position 9,711 of record NZ_JAUYUD010000049.1, on the reverse strand, counting down.
CCTAGCAGTTTAATAAGTATTCTTTTAATTAACTTTTTCATTTCTATTCAATTATCCAATTAAAGACAGGCTTAATAAAACCAGGCTCTCTACCCAACCATGAGCCAATTTCCCTTTCTCCATGTTGTACATTAAACATCATTATATCTTTTTCAACAAATAAAGTTGTTTTTGAATTTTCAATCACATAAAAAGACAAATAGTATGTTCCAATATTTAAAAACCCTTTTGGTAAAATACATTTTAATTTATTGACGCCATGTTTTAATTTTAAATTATTCCCTGAATGAGAAAATGTGAACAACACATCTCCATTTTCATTATTTAAAACATAAGTAATATGCAATTTTTTGTTCGTTTCTTTTAAAGTAAATATCGTGTTAATTTCAATGGTTGTATTTTCATCTAAAACAAAATCTGAAACTTTTCCAACCGGATTAATACTAATTTCATGCAAGTTAAAATCATCTTTATCATATTCTGTAGAAAAAACCTTAATATTCTTATATTCAGAATCCCCAACTAAATAATATTCAACGGCGGCATCAACACCTCCATCAAATACGATTTCTCCATTCTCCAATACCATTGCTCGGGTGCATAAACTTTTTACTGCTGCCATATTATGGCTAACAAACAACACGGTACGTCCTTCACCTTGAGAAATCTCTTGCATTTTGCCAATTGCTTTTTTCTGGAATTCGGCATCGCCTACCGCCAATACTTCGTCAATAATAAGTATGTCGGGTTCTAAAAAAGCCGCTACGGCAAAAGCCAAGCGTACCGTCATGCCACTACTGTATCTTTTTACTGGTGTGTCTATATAGCGTTCACAGCCTGAGAATTCGACTATTTCATCATATTTAGCGGCAATCTCCTTTTTGGTCATTCCCAAAATAGCACCATTTAAAAAAATGTTTTCTCGGCCAGTCATTTCTCCATGAAATCCTGTACCTACTTCCAACAAAGACGCAATACGACCTCTAGATTTAATACTTCCAGTAGTTGGGCTCGTGATTTTTGACAATATTTTTAACAAGGTAGATTTTCCTGCGCCATTTTTTCCTATAATACCCAGTACTTCCCCTTGTTTTACTTCAAAATTAATGTTTTGCAACGCCCACACGTAATCAGATTTTCCCTTAGTGCTTCGATCATTAACATCGCCTACTCTTAAAAACGGATCTTCTTTTCCTCTAAGATTATACCACCAACGTTTTAAATCGTCTTGCAAGGTTCCAGTACCTACCAATCCAAGCCGGTATTGTTTACTAAGGTTTTCTATTTTTAAAATGGTTTTGTTCAATTGTTTTTATTTATTTTGTAAAATTTATAATCAACACCTAAATTCTTCTTGGTTCAAGACCGATAATAGTAATTCTATTTACTATTCACTTTCAAATACAACCATATTAACTCATAAATTTTTTAAGATACACTTCTTTAATTCCATCTACTAATTCTATTCTATGTTTCCAGCCTAAATTATGTATTAGAGAAACATCTAATAATTTACGTGGTGTTCCATCAGGTTTTTCATTATTCCAATAAATTGAACCTTGAAAACCAACAATATCTTTAATTAACATGGCTAGTTCTTTAATAGAAATATCATTTCCTGTTCCAATATTTAGTGCAATATTTCCTTTATAATTTTGCATTAAAAAATAACAAGCGTCTGCTAAATCGTTTACATGTAAAAACTCTCGTTTTGGAGTGCCAGAGCCCCAAACCTCTACGTTTTTTAAATTATTTATTTTAGCATGGTGAAATTTTTGTAATAATGCTGGCAATACATGTGCGTTATTTAAATCATATGTGTCATTAGATCCGTATAAATTGGTTGGCATTACAGAAATAAAATTACTTCCATATTGCTTATTGTAATTCTCACATAATTTAACGCCCGCTATTTTAGCAATTGCATAGGGTTCATTTGTGTATTCTAACAATCCTGTCAATAAATCTGATTCCTTTATGGGTTGCTCAGCAAACTTTGGGTAAATACAAGAAGATGCTAAAAATAATAATTTTTTTACATTGTGTACATAACTTTGATGTATGACATTGCTTTGAATCATTAAATTTTCATATAAAAACTGTGCTCTGTATGTATTGTTTGCCTGTATACCACCAACTTTGGCGGCTGCTAAAAAAACAAACTCAGGTTTTTCATTCTTAAAAAATGAAATAACTTGTTGCTGGTTTGTTAAATCTAACTCTTCAGAAGATTTATGTATTAAATTAATAAAACCCTCATTCTTCAGTTTTCTCATAATAGCAGACCCTACCATTCCAAGATGCCCAGCAATATATATTTTTGAATCTTTTTGCATTTAGTATTATTCAAACATATTTAAAGTTTCAAAACCTCCATTTTTTAAAAACGCTTCTTTTTTAAAGAGATTAATATCATATTCCATCATTTCGTGAACCAATCCTTGCAATGTATATTTTGGCTCCCAATTTAATTTTTGCCTACATTTTGTAGCATCACCAATTAATAAATCAACCTCTGTTGGACGAAAATACATTGGATCTATTTTAACCACTTCTTTACCAATAGCTAATTGATAATTTTTATTAGTACACTTGGTAACTATTCCTATTTCGTGCTTCTCTTTTCCTTCAAAAGTGAGTTCAATTCCTACTTCATTAAACGCAAGCTTTACAAAGTCACGTACCGATGTTGTTACTCCTGTTGCTATCACAAAATCCTCTGGTTGCTCTTGTTGTAACATAAGCCACATAGCTTCCACATAATCTTTGGCATGTCCCCAATCCCTTTTTGCATTTAAGTTTCCTAAATAGACAGTATCTTGCAGCCCTAAAGCAATTCGGCTTACAGCACGTGTAATTTTACGTGTAACGAAGGTTTCGCCTCGTAAAGGAGATTCATGATTAAATAGAATACCATTACATGCAAACATGTTATAAGCCTCACGGTAATTAACAATAATCCAGTAAGCATACAACTTTGCAATAGCATATGGAGAACGTGGATAAAAAGGTGTTTCTTCATTTTGAGGGAATTCCTTTGCTTGTCCATATAATTCAGAAGTAGATGCCTGATATATTTTTGTTTTTTTTGTAAGACCTAATAAGCGAATTGATTCTAATAGTCGTAGCGTCCCTAATCCATCAACATTGGCAGTATATTCTGGAGTATCAAAACTTACTTTTACATGAGACATGGCGCCCAAATTATAAATTTCATCAGGTTGTATTTCTTGAATAATCCGCGTTAAGTTTAGTGCATCTGTTAAATCACCATAATGCAATTTAAATTTGACATTTTTTTCATGAGGATCTTTATATAAATGGTCAACACGTTCGGTATTAAATTGAGAACTCCGCCTTTTTATGCCATGTACTTCATAGCCTTTTTTAAGCAAAAAATCAGCTAAATAAGCTCCGTCTTGTCCTGTAATTCCAGTAATTAATGCTTTTTTCATAATTTAAAATCCCAATTTACAACTTATTACTTCTTAAACCGTATCAATAAAATTCTTCTCCGTTTTATTAAAAATAATGATTCCGAAAAATAGCACAATAATTGTAACTATCACAGTATATAAAAGTCCATTTATTGAAAATGAGCCATCACTTAACAACATATAGCGTGCAGATTCTATCACGTACGCCATCGGATTGTATTCTACCAACCACGCAAATTTAGGTAGTTTTTCACGCATTAATGCTAGCGGATACATAACTGCCGAGATGTACATTAACAATTGCACGCCAAAATTGAGCAAGTATTTTAAATCTCGATATTTTGTCACCATCGATGAAATTAGCATTCCTAAGCCTAAACCCATCAACCCCATTAAAAGGATTAAAATTGGAAATAATAAAGTATATCTATTAAGGCTTATAGCAGCTCCATTTGCATAGTAGTAACCATAAAAACTTATGAATATAGTGAGTTGTATCCCAAATTGAATTAAGTTGGTAATTACTGATGATAGGGGCATTATCATCCTCGGGAAATACACTTTGCTAAAAATTCCCGCATTTCCTGCAAATGTATCTGAAGTTGACTGCAAACAGTTTTTAAAATAATTCCAAGTGGTTATTCCTGCTAAATTAAATAAAAATGGTGGTACACTTCCTGTATCTATATTAGCTACTTTATTAAATATCAGGGTAAATGTAAGCGCTGTAAATATGGGTTGTATTAAATACCATAAAGGGCCTAGAATGGTTTGTTTGTAAACCGTAATCACATTTCTTTTTACAAACAGCATTAATAAATCTCGGTACTGCCAAACTTCTTTAAAGTTAAAACTTAACAATTTATTTTTTGGAGTTATTTCAAATAACCATTCATCTTTATGTTTGATTGTCTTATTCATAGGTAGGGCTTATAATCAGCAATGTATGGAGTTTGATTATATTTTATCACCATTTTTTTTAACTAATGGTAAATATATGATTTTGCAAAGGAAGTTCAAATAGATTCGATTGTTTTTTAATTGTTATGTGTTATTGTCATTTAAAAAATAAATCTTATCCAAAAATTATGTACATTTGTTTCTATAAAACAAAAAACTCTAAGTGCTTTCGCACTCAGAGTTTTAAACCAAATTTGCCTGAGAATCAGCTTTTAAGCGGCCTGATCTTGGGCTTTTTTGTACACCAATGTTTTTAGCATACTGCGTAAGCTAAATCCCGGTCTAAAATTAATGCGTGCTTTTTTAACAGAAGTGGCACTAACTTCCTCTACATTTACACTCCCTTCTGAGCGTATACTTACTTGGAAATTCCCAAGTTCTCCCAAACGAATAATTCGTCCTTTTTTTAATTCGCGAATGATATTGCCTTCTAAAGCAATTAACACCGCGTAACAGTCTGCTTTGCTAACAGTACACTGTGTCGCAATAATTTCAGCCAAATCATTTAAATCTACACTGCCATCGGCTACTGCTTGAGCATAGAATTTTACCGGAGCGTTCATGTCTCTCGGATTTCTTTTTTGAACAGTTTTGATTTTTACTGCCATTAATTGTTAAAATTTAATTAAAAAAAAATTCCTGTTTTATACGTAAAACATTAGGTCAAATTTACGCTAAATTGCATGTTATAAAAAAAACATTTATTAACAATCAAAATCTTAAACAACTTACTATCATTAATTTGACTATCAAAAAGTATAAAATGACTATAACAAAAATTTGATATTCATTAAAGCTACAGCAGCTTGTTGTAATTTGATGAAAAACGCATTGTTAATAACTAAATTATCATAAAAATTTTAGCAACTTTAAGTTGTCCATTTTATAAGCATACAGTACCATTCATAAAATATCAAAAGCTTTAAACAAAAACAACAAAAGCTTTTTTTAAAAAGACTTGAGCTAATTTTAAGGAGCTCTTAATTTCTACTTTACGTAGTTTTATTTGGTAATGAATTATAGTTAAGTTTATATTTGGGAAGTGATGTGTAATGAAATTACTTACTTAAAAGAACACACCCCTAACCCCTCTCAAGAGGGGAATTAAAAACTCTTTTAAATAATTGGGTAGAAACGCAGTGAAATGAAGCAGGCTGATTGTTGGAATAAGTGGTAGCTTATTTGCTATAAGTATCTATAAATATCAAAATGACACACCCCTAACCCCTACTTCGCCTCCGCTCAGCACAGGTCTCAAGAGGGGAATAAATTGAAGTGGCGGATTACTTTGTTGCTAGCGCCTTCTCGCAACAACGTATTTTTTACACTATTTACATAAAATACTAACCTTTTGCCCAATTTCTATTGCCTTTTGGCTTTTGCCTAATGCCTATTTAAAAATTTTACGACATTAAAAAACTGCGCAAATCCAGGGTGGCAATTCCTTCATAAGTATTTCCCGTAAAGGCATCCATCGTAATAACCGTTTTGGGATAATTATCGGAAATATTTTTCAAATTGCCAAACTCCCGTTCCATTGTTTTTGGTTCGTTGATGGTTAAAGCCACCTGTATGTATTGTTTTTCGCCATCCTTTTCTCCAATAAAATCAATTTCTGTTGCACCCATCATCCCTACCTGTACTTTAAAACCTTTAAACAGCAAATGATTGTATACTGCATTTTCCATAATTTTGCCTCTGTCTTCCAAACGATAACCTAAAAGCCCGTGGCGGATGCCCAGATTTTCAAAATAATATTTTTCGCCAATTTCAAAAACGCGTTTCCCAATAAGATCATATCGCGCCACTTTATGCACTAAAAAAGCATTTACCAAGTGTTGTATATAGGTTTGAACCTGATTGGGTGCCATATTAATACGTTGCGATTTTAAAAAATCACTTATTTTTTTCGCGGAAAAAATGCTTCCTATATTCCCTGCCAAAAATAACACCAATTTCTCTAAAAAAGGCACATTGCGCACAGAATATCTATTGATAATGTCACGGTACACAATGGTGCTGTATATATTTTTTAAATATTCGAAAACGATGGCATCTTCTAAGGGCAAATGTTTTAAATAAGGAAGTCCGCCGTATTTAAGGTATTTGTCTAAACTGGAGGAACTGTCGGTTAGCGCATGAAAATCTAAAAACTCGTTATAGGAAAGGCTATACACCACAATTTCAATATACCTGCCGCTTAAATAGCCTGCAATATCACCCGATAACAGGTTTGCATTGCTGCCCGTACAATACAAATCAAGATCTTCATACAACAATAACGACCGCAAGGCGGCTTCAAATTGAAGAATATCCTGAATCTCATCTATAAAAACATAGGTTTTGCTGCTTTTTGATTTATTTGCCAACACATACTCCTGTAAATCGGTTGCTGTTTGTATAAAAGAAAAATCCAAATCTTCTTTATTTATGTACAGTATCGCAACGTTTTTATCCTGTTCCCGCAAAAGTGCCATCAACTGAAAAAGCAAATAGCTCTTTCCAACCCTGCGCTGGCCAGTAAATACCTTAATGATATTTTTACCCATAAAAGGTGCTACCCGATCTATATAGTGGGTTCTTTTTTGTAAATCTTTTGGTAATTTGAATATCATTTATTACAGATACGTTTATAACTTTTAGCAAATATAGTAATTATTATAAATACAATTATAACTTTTTTTATTTTTTCGTCATTGCCGAACTTGATTCGGTATGGCAATATGTCCCTTATTTTTTTTTCGTCATTGCGAAAGAGGTACGATTGAAGCAATCTCATGACAATATGCAGATTGCTTCATTACATTTGCAATAACGGTTCTTAGATTTCAGTTTTACACACCCCTAACCCCTCTCAAGAGGGGAATAAATTGAATTGGCAGATTACTTTGTTGCTATAAGCTTCTATAAATATCAAAATGACACACCCCTAACCCCTCTCAAGAGGGAATACTTTACTATGGAAGTAATCTGCTTCTTTAATATTTTTTTTGGTTGATAACCTTTTGAATTAAACGCGTAGTTTCGTTTAAAACACCATAAGTACTTGCATATTTTGTCCAATCAAAAATCACATTTTGAACACTTTCCAATATTACATTAAAATTCTTTACACTAAACTCATCCGCTAGTTTCAGTAATTGTTTTTTGCCTGGATTGCTGCTTTCTCCTGCAACCATAGTGCTGTGCATACCGTGTGAAGTGTGTGAAAAAGTTAAGTCATAGGCTGGAGCAAACTTCCAATTTCCAACGGCATCCATGATAAATGCAACATTTTTACTATGGTCATCTCTATTGTGCGCATATACATTAAAAATTGCCAGCCTCAAAATTTTCTCATAAGCCTTCGTATGTTTTTCGAGTCTAAAAGCTGCATCCATTAAATGTCCGTAATCTAAATTGCTATATCTAAAATTATCATGCAACAATCCACTCGCAGAATGCACATGAATTCGTTTGCCTTTTTCCCTATCAAATCGTTTGGTCCCAAAATAGTGTTTGCCCGATTTCCCACTAAAAAGTTTACATGGGTTCATTTCAATACCAGCATCTAATGCCATTTTATAATAAGCATATTCTATATTAGCTATATCTATAGGATCTATGGCTGCTGGAAATTTAATAATCCAATGTTCAAAACCATCTGGTAACGTTTCTGAACCGTGAATTAAATGATCTGTTAGGGGGTTATAACCCACAAAAATCTTTGGTCTTGCACCACCTGATGAGCCTCCTAAATTAAAAAGTTCTTCCAATACCTCACTACTTGTTCCAGCAAGAACTTCTTTCATATTAGTGGCTATCGTATCCAGTACTATGTCATTTACATATTTAAATTCAGGTACAATTGAGGGTTTGTAAATTAAAGCTCCCATCCCTTTAGCACCAACATAAGCTAACCTATCTAATGGTGTTATTTGACTAAGTGCAACTCCTCTTGAAATTAAAGTTCTATCTAATAGCAATTGTCCCCATCCATCTGGCAATGAATCATTAAAAACACCAAATAAACCATTAAAAGGTGCTGTTTCTGCTGAAAGTATTGAATTGGAAAGCTTCATTTTAAATGGGGATATTTCTAATTCTTTAGCTATAAAACTAGAGGTGAATTTAAAATATATCTTTTTTTTATCTTGTACTAGTTCCCCTAATTCAATCTCATTACCGTCTAAACTTATAGATACTTCTAATCTTTTTATACCTATCATAATTACCGTGTCTTGTTACTAAATAATTTTTCAATAGAATTTGTAGTGCTACTAACATTTAAAATCAATTCAAAATCAGCTAACCTCCCTAATAGGTGTATTAATTTTAATAATGATTCCAATGAAATTTGTCCGGACCTTTCAAATCGCTTTATACTACCCAATGAAACCCCTGATCGTTCTGCCAATTCCGATTGAGTCATGGCAGCTTCTTTTCTTAAAACTCGATGCTTTTGTGAGATTTCTTTCAACACATCAGAAGGTAATTTAGAAATACTGTATTTTCCCATTTTAGCTATTATATTAACTATAAGAACAAATATAAGTCTTTTTGGCTAAAATATTAACCTTTATGTAATTATTTATAAAAGAATTATAAGAAAATATAAATCTTAGAAAGAAAACATTTTCAGCCAAGTATTATCGATAAAAGATGCCCAGTTCAGTTGGGAATGACACTTCGACTGCGCTCAGTGCAGGCTCATTAATTTTATTTGTCATTGCGAAGTTTTGAAAAAAACTGTGGCAATCTGATTCTTGTAGTGGCAGATTACTTCGTTGCTATAAGCTTCTATAAATTCTAAATAAAACAACACACCCCTAACCCCTCTCAAGAGGGGAATAAATTGAAGCGACAGATTACTTCGTTGCTATAAGCTTCTATAAATATCAAAATGACACACACCTAACCCCTCTCAAGAGGGGAATAAAAAAATATCCACTGGAAACGTAGTGCAACAATCTGTATGTTATAGTGACAAATTATAATCGTTTCAATTGATCACCATTAGGTTTAACAATGATTAACTCCCCTCTTGAGAGGGGAATGAAAACAATATCCACTGGAAACGTAGTACAACGATCTGTATGTTATAGTGACAAATTATAATCGTTTCAATTGATCACCATTAGGTTTAACAATGATTAACTCCCCTCTTGAGAGGGGTTAGGGGTGTGTTTTTCAAATTCATTTACATAATCTTCAAGGGCTCGAAGTACATTTTCCATATCAGACAATACTTGTTCATCACTAAATCGTAGCACAGTTATTCCTAGTTCATTCATTCTTTTTACTTTCACGCTATCTTTATAAAATACTTCTATAA